>NZ_LMIC01000001.1:614219-617758 GCF_001428585.1 Duganella sp. Root198D2
TTACTTGTCATGAGCCAGGCGTTCGCCCTAACGGAAATTACCGAATCGGGCGCACAGATGACGGACGTGATCTAGATTTGGCTTGACTCAATTCGGCCACAAGCCGACGGTCATGCGGCACCAACAGATGGAGCAAAATTGAACTTCGAGAATTATGATCTTCACGATGCGACGCTGAAGTCAATCACCTTTGACTGGGCGGCAGCGACGTGCAACTTCTTAATTCATCCAGTAGGCCGTAACCCCGCTGAGCTGATCTTTGAGGGTGTCTCGAAATTGAACATCCCTCACGTGCAACCGTGGGGGCCATCCCGTTCAATAAACTCCGCCAACCAGAGCGAGCCTGGGAAGTATGAAATTGAGATGCAGTCGGGTGATACGATTACCATTTCAGCCAAGGGCTTCGGCCTGAGCGAACTTTAAGCGCCTTCCGGCCAGTTGCAGCCGCTGAAGTTGAACAACATATTCAATATAGATTCGGGAAAAGCACAATGAGCCTATTTGGCAAGCTGTTTGGTGGAAAAAAGAAGGATCAAGATACAAGCGTCAAAGGAAGCGAACCCGTAACTTCGGTGGAGGAAGCGCTTTGGCAGAAGGTGTACGACGCGCGCTCCCGGTTGTTCGAACAGCATTTTGGCCCATTGCCAAACGACATCCTTAAGATGATGGATCTTTCCGGCGTATGGCCAGGCGGAGGCCTCTATGTCATCCCGACAAAGATCGGAGGTGAGCCAAGCTTTATCTACACAACGTTCGGGCTTACCAATCCCGACATGCCCACCGGATTGGAGATGGTCGATGCGCAGCACACCTCCGGCGACAGTAACGGCTCGCATACTGTTGGGTTTGCCGGTACGTTGCGCCAGAAGGCGAAAGTAAGGCCAGGCACTGAGCGACCAGGGTATGGCTATGAATTGATCGTCCTCGCCAAGGAAAATGCTGATTGGCCACTTTGGCTGTTGCAATGGGCTACGAAGGCGGAGATGGTCAAAGACGCTGACCTTCTCAGTATCGTGAAGCAGCACCAAGGCATGACGGTTGAGCAGATTGGGATCGGTGAAGGTAAATATGTGAACCTGCTCATCAGCAAGGCGCAAGCACCGTTCCCTGATCACCTCGATCTTCCAAACGGGAAGATGGAACTGCTTGTCGCGACGGTGATCACAGAAGATGAAATGCGTTGGTCGATGACGAACGGGCGAAATAACTTGCTAGGCGAGCTGAAGACAGCTGGAGTGGGCCAGGTTAGCGTTCTGGACCGGTCGAGCGTTGTTCGTATTGAGGAACCCGACTTTGCGCAGGTGGCGAGCCTCGAACAAGCCAAAGCACTTGAGGCAAAGGGGCAATTAACAAAGCTCTTGATGTTCCCAGCAGAGTTTGGGGGAGAAGATGTGGCAATGAATGTCCTTTACGTCCCGCACAGGACGGTCAGGCAACGGACAGCGCATATACAAACGCTCCTGGCATGGGTTAAGGAAGGCGCAGTAAATAGCTTGGACGTCCGCCCTGAATATAAGAACACAAGTTTTGTACCTTCGCGCATACATATGAATGCATCGCATTCGGAAAGCGGTGGGCAACGGACGCTGACGCTAGACGTGTGGTGAGGAGCATCCATGGGGGCGAAAAGGGCCAATGTTGTCGAGTTTTGTTGGCCGAACCGCAACCGTCGCTGGGACTGATAACAGTCGGAACTGGCCAAGAGCCGACTGTCGCCAGTATTGAGCAATTTTCGAATGGGTTGATAAAGCGTGTTGATGCTTCAAGAAGGCCAAAAAATCGTTAAGACTGGCACCTTTCTATATGATGGACAAATCACTTGTGATGTCGTGATTGTGAGGGGCCCCATTTGCTATGGCTCAGGCGATTATGAGGATTCGCCGGAATACGCTGATGACCACGAACGGGAGACGTTCTACATTCATTACGGAAGCACAACTGAGCGTGGTCGATACAATGCTGGCGGCGGCGGTGAGCCTGTCAGAATTTTCGTGTGAGTCCGGGGTCATGAAATAATACCGAAAGGGATTGTCCATGACCGATGCAATGACCACGAAGAAGCCAAAAACCAAAAAGCNGAGCCTGTCAGAATTTTCGTGTGAGTCCGGGGTCATGAAATAATACCGAAAGGGATTGTCCATGACCGATGCAATGACCACGAAGAAGCCAAAAACCAAAAAGCAGTACCCGTTTCCCGTTGAACTGATCGACCAGTTRCTGGCCCAGGTCGAGAACAAGGACGCCGAGTCCATTCTCGGGGAATCAGGACTGGCTGGCCAGCTCAAAAAGATGCTGGCCGAGCGCATGCTGACCGCCNCTGGCCCAGGTCGAGAACAAGGACGCCGAGTCCATTCTCGGGGAATCAGGACTGGCTGGCCAGCTCAAAAAGATGCTGGCCGAGCGCATGCTGACCGCCGAATTGAACCACCATCTCGCCACCGAAGGCGACGCCAAGAACCACCGCAACGGCAAGAGCCGCAAGACCGTGCTCGCGCCGGGCGGCGAGCTGGAACTGGAGATCCCGCRTGATCGCCTTTCCAGCTTCGAGCCCAAGCTRGTCGCCAAACACCAGCGCCGTATGCCGGGCTTTGATGACCACGTGATCGGCATGTATGCACGCGGCATGACCGTGCGCGAGATTCAGGCGCATTTGCTGGAGCTGTACGGCACTGATGTATCRCRCGATTTGATCTCGACCATCACCGACGAGGTCATGGACGAAGTGGCGCAATGGCAGCARCGGCCGCTGGAGACGATGTACCCCATTGTCTATTTCGATGCRCTGCGGCTGAAGATCCGTGAYGAAGGCACCGTCAAGAACARGGCGGTGTACCTGGCGCTGGGTATCCGCGCCGATGGCCGAAAAGAAGTGCTKGGCCTGTGGATCGAACAAACGGAAGGTGCCAARTTCTGGTTRAAGGTCTTCAACGAGCTGCGCAACCGTGGACTGGAAGACATCCTGATCGCGGTCGTAGATGGCCTGCGCGGCTTCCCTGAAGCGATTGAGGCGGTCTTCCCGCAGGCGCAGATCCAGACCTGCATCGTGCACCTGATCCGCAACTCGATGACGCTGGCGTCCTGGAAGGACCGTAAAGAGCTCGCCGCTGCGCTCAAGCCGATCTACCAGGCTGCGAATGCCGACGCGGCAGCGGCGGCTTTAGACGCCTTCGCAGAGGGGCCGTGGGGACAGCGCTTCCCGACCGTGCCGGCGATGTGGCGGCGCCAATGGGAGCAGGTGATTCCATTCTTCTCGTACCCACCGGAAGTACGTTCGATCATCTACACCACAAATGCTATTGAGAGCCTGCACATGCGTTTACGGAAGATCGTGAAGAACCGTGGCCACTTCCCGAGTGACGAAGCGRCGACCAAATTGCTGWATCTGGCCTYGCGCAATATTGAAAAAGATTGGAAGATGCCGCAGCGGACCTGGAAGATGGCCGCCAACCAGTTTGCCATTCTGTTTGGGGAACGCTTCACCAACGCGATTAACTAACTACGAACCGCGACCCCGGCACACAAAATTCCTGACAGGTCCG
>NZ_LMIC01000002.1:0-507866 GCF_001428585.1 Duganella sp. Root198D2
GCTTTTTGGTTTTTGGCTTCTTCGTGGTCATTGCATCGGTCATGGACAATCCCTTTCGGTATTATTTCATGACCCCGGACTCACACGAAAATTCTGACAGGCTCACAATTCCAGCTTCTCGAAACCGGCAAGTTCAAGCGGCTGTGAGCACGTTCGCTGGAATAGTTCTTTTATGCTTGTCCCAGGTATCGAGCGGCCCATCTGATGCAACTTAAGTCAACGCTGGCTTTCATAACTTTCGCCTGCTTCGCCAGCACGGGCTTTGCTTACGAATTCGAGAACGGGGTCCCGCTGACACTGGGCTTTCAGTTGGGCGAAACGACGGTCGAAGACGTTCAACTTCGAATAACCGGTCATGACGTTGAATTGGCGATATCGGTGCGGAACGCTACCGGGCAGCCGCAGTACGCGGGCTTTTATGCAGCCACCCCGCTGTTCGGGAGCCTTGGTGAGGGCGAAGAAAATTCAGATAAGACCTTTCCGGGGCTGAAGGCTTTCCACGATGGGAAGCCAGTGCGAACCTCACGTCACCATCGGGGCTTTTTCTTAGGACGGGACATCACGGCGCTTCTTCGTAAGGCCGGTGTGAATCCGATTCCGTCGAACAGTGGCGACTGGAGAAAAATCGAAAAGCTGCCGCGCTTGCAAGACCTCCGCTTGGAAAACTGGCAGGGCCAGGCCTCCTTGGGCTGGAGTGTGCGGTTGGCACCCGATTCCACGGCGCTTGAGACGATCAGGTACACGGCGTTGCCCAAGTTCGCTTTGGAAACCATCGACGCCGACTCCTTTACCCAGTTAGTACAACAGCATTGCGGCTCGCCTGAAAAGCTGAGGGACATGCTCCATCTGGCAGCGCCGGAAGAAACACTGGTGCTGACGGAGGTTTTCGAGTTTCCCCTTCCCTCCCTCGCGTTGCAGGATACGCGTTTGACGATAGAGAAGCCGGTGAAAAAAATGCCAGGCGGTCGCCGCTTCGCCACTTTGGCATGCGGTTTTGATGGCGCCGTGACGGTGCCGTCGGACGGCACGATTCACAGAGCTACCTATTCTGTCTCCGCCCTGGTGGTCTCCCTATTGTCCAGCGCACCGGAAAAATGAAATCTCGAATCAGATTTGGAGCCGCGATGCTTGCCACGGCCCTTGCCAATGTCGACGCCCAAGCACAGATGGCCACCTTGCATTACATGGTGGGAATCGTCAGCTTTACAGAGGACGCGACATATCCAGATTCAAAGCAAGCCTGAAGTTGGAATCGAGGTGCCGCCGGGAGGGCACACGTAGGGATTGTCGTCGCTGGTGAGCAGTTATATCGCGGATCGCAAGCAAATCTGGCTGAAAGGGCAGAAACGCAAGGTAGCCCAAAAGGCGGCTGGCGCGGGGCGGCGCCAGCCGCTGCCAGGTCTCATGCGCCCGTCGCAGTTTTCTCAAGCTTGCTGCGGCTGTACACGCGGCATTCGTTTTTCTTCCAACGGCCTTCACAGACGCGAATACGGCAGCGGGCGGCGTCCTGCTTGCCCTGCTTCTTGCATTGGTCAAGCGCCTTCGGCAAGGAGACGCGGGCGCTCGCGGAAGTATCGTACTTGGCGTGGGCAACCAGGGCCGCCAGGAGCTGCAAGTCGTTCTCTTCTTCCGCCGATGGCTGCGTGGCTTCCGGCTCCGCTTCCTTGACTGGCTTTTCCTTGGCTGGCTTGCGTACCGCCTTTGCTGCCACAGGCCTGGATGCTGCCGGCGCACCGCCTTCCAGCATCTGCTTCAAGGATTCTTTTGGTTTGCCGGCGACAGGCGGCGGCGATTCATCGATGATGGCCGCGACTTGCGGCGCTGGCGCGGTCAACGCGGCGAGCGGGGAATTGTCCGCTGGCTGCACAGTCTCCGCGACCACTGCGTTGGCAGCTGCCGGTGTGACTGCAGGCGGGGTAGCTGGCGCCGGCGCCGGTGTGGCAGCCAAAGTTTCGGCAGCCGGCTCGCTGTCGCCGAACGACACGAACGCCAAAGCGACTGCGACAACCAGCACGCTGACGCCGCCGGCAATCCACAGGTGCTTGCGGCGCGGTGCTTCCGCGACCAGCGGCGGCTCGAATTCCGCAGGGGAAGCTGGTTGATTCTCTAGAGCATTTTGCTGCTCAGCCGTAAGCAGGCTTGGACGGCCTGCCGGTTTCCGGGTTTCGTTGCTTGATGACAATGGATTACTCCTGGCAAAGGTTATCATTAATATACTTTACCTATGGAAAAAGGTGCGCACTCTAGAGCGCAGAGCCGCTAACGGGGGTGCGCACGATTGAAATCCCGGCAAAAGCGGATTATCAGAACTTCAAGATATACTTTCCCGCAAATAACTTATTGCTAAGGCGACACGCGCCCGCAGTGTTATCAAATTGGTAATTTAGATTCCAGAGGTCAATAGTGGTGTTCGTTGCCGTCGTGCTGTATTTCCTGCTGGCTTGCGCGCTGAGCTGGATGGTCCTGTTCCCTGCGGGACGGGCCTATGTCTCGCGCCGCCTGGAGCTGGTAGGCAGCCGCGTCCAGCGCAGTATGCAAAACATCGCACGCCGCGGCGGCGCACAGGCCGGCGCGCTGGGATCGGAATCGGCATTCGCCGTACGCCAGGGCGGCAACTTCCTGCGCGAGCATAAATGGACCGCGATTGCGGCGCTGGTGATCATGCTGCTGCCCGCTGGCGTGGCGTGGATGGCGAGCAGCCGCACCATGGTGGGCGGTTTCGATGCACCGGTGCGCGAAGCGAACCAGCAGGTATCGGCACTGCTGCAGGGCGAGCAGCTCGTTCCGCCGCCGGCCCTGCCGCCGGTGCTGTTCATGACGCCGGAAGTGGAAGTCGTGCGTCCTAACCTGGTGTCGGCGAGCCGCGACTGGGCCTTGCTGGATAAGGAATATTCGCAGCGCTTGCTGCAGGCGTTCCGCATCATGAAGGAGCGCCATGGCTATGACATGGCCATCCTGGAAGGCTACCGCAGCCCCGAACGGCAGGATGCGCTGGCGGCGCAAGGCAGCAACGTAACCAATGCCAAGGCCTTCCAGAGCTGGCACCAGTATGGCCTGGCCGCCGACTGCGCCTTCCTGCGCGAGGGCAAGCTGGTGATCTCGGAGCGTGATCCGTGGGCCATGCGCGGCTACCAGTTGTTTGGTGAAGTGGCGGAAAGCCTGGGCCTGACCTGGGGCGGCCGCTGGAAAATGATGGATTTCGGCCACACCGAGTTGCGTGTGGACGGCGTGAGAAAGAAATAGGGGTACGAAATGCCAGGAGCACTGATCCTTTTAGGCGACAAGACGACACATAAGGGCACCGTGGTCGAAGCTTCGCAGCAGAGCGATAGCGGCGGCAAGCCGATCGCCGGCCTGGGCCACAAGGTTTCCTGCCCGGTTCACGGCGATACCACCATCACCAGCGGTGACCAGAGCCTGCTCGTCGACGGCAAGCCGGCGGCGCGCCATGGCGACAAAACCAGTTGTGGCGCTACGCTGATCGCGAGCCAGCAGAATTCGACGGACGCGGTGTGAGGCAGGCATGCAGAATTGGATGAAACGCAGCTTGCTGGTGCTTGGTGTATTCGGTCTTTGCTGGATTGGGGCGGTTTGGTACTGGCGCACTACCACGCGCATGCCCGACACGGGCGACCTGACGCTGGCCATGCTGGTCATGCCGCTCACGCTTATCATGGGCTTCGTGCTGGCGCGGAAGACTTTCGCCGCACCGGAGGCGGTGACGGCAGGTGCCGGCGGCGCCCAAGCCCCAGCCACCCCGGAGCTGCAGGCCGGCCGGGCGACGCAGGGCTCGGGCGACGCACATGGCGCCGCAAACGTCGCGCATGCAGCCGCACCGTGGATGCAATTTGCTGTCGCAGGCACTGCCCTGCGCATGGCGCACGGCGACTCGCCGGCTGAACTGGCGGCTGCCATCGCCGAGGGCGAAGCGCGCCTGGACCTCGATCCTGAACTCACGGATTTGCAAGGCTTTCCGCTGCTTGCCGGGCGCGTGGCGGATATTGCCCTGGGGCCGCTGGAAGAATGGCTGTCTTCCCTGCAGCCGGCTCCGCGCACGCCGTCGGCGCAGCACCTGCGCGCCATGGCGCTGGGCGGCGATATCGCCGCCAGGCTCGCTGCACAAGCCTCGGAAAGCGGCAGCGATGGCGTGCTGCAACTGATCCCCCTGCTGCCACAGGACTGGCCGGCCACTACGCAGGTGCTGGCTACGCGCTGGCTGGAATATTCCATCACTGAGGCGGGCTGGCCGCTGGAGCAGCTGGCTGTGCGCCAGCCTGCAGCGGCAGCACATGCCTTCGCAAGCGCTGTACCGCCAGCACCGGCAACCACCCTTGCCGCGCTGCGCGCAGTGTCGGCCCAGGCGGCCGGCGCCGACGCCCCCGCGCTCAACCTGCTGCTGGCATGCGGTTCCGATATCGATGCCGATGCGGTCGAAAACCTGGCTGTCAACGGCAAGCTGTACGGCGCGCGCAATCCGAACGGGCGCATGCCGGCGGAAGGTGCCGCGGGCATCCTGCTGCAGTCGCAGCCCGAAGCTGGCGAAGAGTTGCGCCTGCTCGCGCTGCACGCGAAGGAAGATGCAACGCTGCGCGAACTGGCGCAGGAAGCCCTGGTCCAGGCCGATGGCGCGAAGCCGGCCTATGTTGCCGCCGATACCGATCACCGCGCTGCCCTGATGTCGGACCTGATGCAATGCGTCGAGGCTGCAGTCCCAGGGCTGGACGCCAATACTTCGCTGGCCTGCGTCGGTGCAAGCTGCGGCCACACGGGCGCTGTCGGCGCCCTGGCGGCGATTGCGCTGGCCCATCACCAGGCAATGGACAGCAGCGGCATTGCGCTCGCGCTGGCCAACAGCGACCCAACCCAACGTTACGCCTTGCTGGTCGGCCCGCTCCCGGCCCCGGCAAGTAAAGCGCCATCCCTTAGCTAACCTTGCAAGAGTAAAAAATGATGCACAGAATCCGGGAAATCCTGACCTCGCGCACCGCCTTCCTGATCTATGGCTGGCTTGCCTTCGCGGCATTCCTGCTGGTCGCGGCGGTACTGCTGGAATTGCCATACACCCTGGCCTTTGCCGTGTTGGCAGCAGCGCTGCTGCTTGGCATAATGGTCTGGTCATGGCGCCGCTATCGCGCGCGCCGCGCCGCCAACCAGCTGGGCAGCATGCTGGAACAGCAGGCCGTCACCACGCAGGCCAAGGCCGAACCGGCGCCGCGCCACGAAACGGAAGCGCTGCGCAAGCGCATGCTGGATGCGATCCAGACCATCAAGACTTCCAAGCTGGGCCTGCGCTCCGGCAGCGCGGCCTTGTACGAGCTGCCCTGGTACATGATCATTGGTAACCCGGCCGCCGGCAAGAGCACGGCAATCGCCAACTCGGGCCTGCAGTTCCCGCTGGCCGGCAGCCGCATCGTGCAAGGCGTGGGCGGCACCCGTAACTGCGACTGGTTCTTCACCACCGACGGCATCCTGCTGGATACCGCGGGCCGCTACGCAGTCAACGATGAAGACCGCGCCGAGTGGTTCGGCTTCCTCGGGCTGCTGAAGAAGTACCGCAAGAAGGCGCCGATCAACGGCATCATCATCGCCGTCAGCATCGCCGAACTGACCGGCAAGCGTCCTGAATTCGCCATCGAGCTGGCCAAGAACCTGCGCCAGCGCGTGCAGGAGCTGACCGAAAAGCTGGAGGTGCATGCACCGGTCTACATCGTCTTCACCAAGGCGGACCTGATCAACGGCTTCACCGACTTCTTCCACGATACCGAAATCGGTGAGCGCGACCGCGTCTGGGGCGCCACCCTGCCCTACCACAAGAACCAGCCGAACGAAGACCTGCTGCGCCAGTTCGACGCGCGCTTCGACGAGCTGTACGAAGGCCTGAAGGAAATGAGCCTGGCCAATATGGCCCTGCAGTGGCGCGAACGCCTGCCGTCCGGCGTGTTCACCTTCCCGCTGGAATTCAACTCGGTCAAGGCGCCCCTGCGCACCTTCATCGCGACCCTGTTCGAAGAAAATCCTTTCCAGTTCAAACCCGTGTTCCGCGGCTTCTACTTCACCAGCGCGCTGCAGGAAGGCGAAGGCGTTTCCGCCACATCGCACCGCGTGGCACAGCGTTTCGACCTCAGCCTGCAACGCCAGGAACACCACGGCAGCGAACAGCAGCATGGCTACTTCCTGCTCAAACTGTTCCGCAACGTGATCTTTGCGGACCGCAACCTGGTGGCGCAGTACGCCAGCCCGGCCAAGGTCCGCATGCGCTACGCCGCCTTCTTCGGCGCCGTAGCCCTGAGCGGCCTGCTGCTGGGCGGCTGGAGCTGGTCGTACATGGGTAACCGCACCCTGGTGGCCAATGTGCAGGCCGACCTGGATAAGGCAGTCAAGCTGCAGAAACAGCGCCCTGACCTGGCGGCACGCCTGGAGGCGCTGGAAATCCTGCAGGACCGTATCGAACAGCTGGACCGCTTCCGCGACAACCGTCCGCTGTCGGTCAGCCTGGGCCTGTACCAGGGCGCCTACCTGGAACGCAAGCTGCGCGAGGAATACTTCGCCGGTGTACGTGAAGTGATGCTGAAACCAGTTGGCCAATCGCTGGAGACCTTCCTCGGCGAAGTCAACACCAATGCCGAACGCCTGCAGCCGCTGGCGCGCAATGCCGCCGCAACCCCTGCCGCGGCAGCGGCCGGCGCGGCACCTGCCGCCGGCGCGACCCCGGCGCCGGCCGTCGCACAAGCCGGACCGCAGCAGTTCAAGGACGCTTCTCCGGAAAATGTGGAAGACGCCTACAACGCGCTGAAAACCTATCTGATGCTGGGCGATAAATCGCGCGCCGAAGCCAGCCACCTGAACGACCAGTTGACCCGCTTCTGGCGCGTTTGGCTGGAATCGAACCGCGGCGCCATGCCGCGCGAGCAGATGATCCGCAGTGCGGAACGCCTGATTGCCTTCTACCTGTCCGAGATCAACGATCCCTCCTGGCCGACGGTCGAAAACCGCCTGACCCTGGTCGACCAGTCGCGCATCACCCTGCGCGGCGTGGTGCGCGGCATGCCGGCGCGCGAGCGCGTGTACGCCGACGTCAAGGCGCGCGCCTCGACCCGCTTCCCGTCCATGACCGTGGCCCGTATCGTGGGCGACCAGGACCGCGAGCTGGTGCTGGGCAGCTATTCGATTTCCGGCGCCTACACCCGTGCGGCGTGGGAAGGCTATGTGCGCGACGCCTTCAAGGAAGCCGCCAACCATGAACTGCAAAGCGCCGACTGGGTGCTCAAAACCGCCGCCAAGGACGACCTGACGCTGGAAGGCAGCCCTGAGCAGATCCAGAAAGCCCTGGTCGACCTTTACAAGAACGACTATGCCAAGGAATGGCAGAAGTTCCTGCAGGGCGTGGCAATCAAGGACCTGAACGGTTTTGAAGCGGCGGCCGGCGCAATGAACCGACTTGGCGATCCGGCGACTTCGCCGATTTCCAAGCTGGTCACCACCGTCTACCAGGAAACCTCGTGGGACAACCCTTCCCTGCTCGATAGCGGCCTGCAGCGCGCCCAGCGCGGCATCGGCGACTGGTTCCGCGAAACCATCCTGCGCCAGAAGCCTTCGCAGGTGAACATCAACCTGCCGGCCAATCCACAAGGCCAGCCGGGCGCACCGCTGCCACTGGGCCCGGTTGGCCGCGAATTCTCCGGCGTAGCGCAACTGGTGGTGGTCAAGGACAACAACGCCTCGCTGATGCGCGGCTATATGGACAACCTGGGCAAGCTGCGCGCCCGCTTCAACCAGATCCGCAACCAGGGCGATCCCGGCCCCGGCGCCAAGCAGCTGATGCAGCAGACGCTGGACGGCAGCGGTTCCGAACTGGCTGACGCGCTGAAGTATGTCGACGAGCAGATGCTGGTGGGCATGAACGATCCGCAGAAACAGGCCATCCGTCCGCTGCTGGTGCGCCCGCTGATGCAAACCTTCGCCGTCATCGTGCAGCCTACCGAAGCCGAAATCAACAAGGTGTGGGCGGCGCAGGTGCTGGAGCCGTTCCGCCGCGACCTGCAGACCAAGTACCCGTTCGCGACCGAATCCAAGCTGGAGGCAAGCAATGCCGAAATCGGCCAGGTGTTCGGTCCGGAAGGCGCAGTGGCGAAGTTCTTCAACACCACCATCGGCCCGCTGGTGGTACGCCGCGGCGACTCGCTGAGCGCCAAGACCTGGGCCAATATGGGCATTACCCTGTCGCCTGCCGTCGCTAACGCCTTCCCGGGCTGGATCGCGCCGCTCAGCGCCAACGGCGTCGCCAACCAGGCAGCCAGCAGCGAAGAAGCGCAAACCCGCTTCGAGCTGCAGACCGTCGCCGTGACCGGCGTCAGCGAATACACCATCGAAATCGACGGCCAGTCGGTACGCTGGAAAGGCCAGCAGCAGCCATGGGTGTCGATGGTATGGCCCAACCCGCAAGGCGTTCCAGGTTCGCGCATCACGGCTTTCACGCCGGACGGCAGGAAAGTGGTGGTGCTGGAAGAAAATGGACACTTCGGCTTGAAGAAAATGATCGATGCAGCGCAGCGCAAGCGCCGTCCGGACGGCAGCTTTGAGCTGAACTGGAGCAACGGCGGTGTGACCGTGGCGGCCAACCTGCGCCTGCTGCCTTCCGCACCGGCGCCGGTTGCGGCGCCGGTCCAGGCCAGCCAGGGCTTCCGCAAACTGCGCCTGCCTGACGCGGTGGTCGGCGGCCCGGCACCGGCCGGCGCCGGCGGCGAGCCAGCGATTGCCGCGGCGGGAGGTGCGCAATGAGCCGCGCTGCTGCTATCGGTTACTTCGGCAAGATCCCAAGCCGGGCTGACTTTGTAAAAGGCGGCAGCGACCCGAAAGTGCTGCAGATGATGGATGACTGGATGGCGCGCTCGATGGACATGCTGAGCATCGACGCGCGCTGGAAGCTGACTTACGACGCCGTACAACCGCTGCACTTCGCCCTGTTCGGGCCGCGCCGGCGCGCGGCTATCGCCGGCCATATCGCGGCCAGCAGCGACCAGTCCAGCCGCCGCTTCCCTTTCCTGATGGCTGGCAGCATCGACGTCGACGAACCGTCGTCCTTCGCCGCCAACAGCCCGCTGGTGCTGAACCGGCTGTGGAATCGCCTGGAAAACCTGAGCGGCGGGGTGTTGTCCGCCGAGGATGCGGCAGCGCCGTTGCAGGCCTTGAACGGCAACACCGTGGAACTGGACACCCGTGCCAGCGCCTACGATGCGGCGTTTGCCGATTTTCTCGAGCTGCAGACTGTCGCCGGCCTGGATGGCATGCTGGCGCAGGCCGGCTTTACCGGCAGCGTGCGCCAGGTGCTGCTGGCACTTGGCATCCTGTTGCAGCCGGTCATGGCAAGCAGCTCGAGCCGCCTGGAGAAAAGCCTGGTGCTGCCGCTGCCTACCGATCCGATGTACCGCTACCTGGTGGCGGCGTTCTGGATGCATGTGGTGACGCCGTTCCTGGCGCGCGCCGACTTCGAGCTGTCGCTGTTCGTCACGCGGCTGGAAGGCAAGCCGGTGCTGGTGCTCGGTTTCAGCGGCGCATCGCCGCAAACCCTGCTGGGCATCATGGACCCGCAAGTCGGCGAAGGCCACCACATCGCCTTCGACAACGTCGAATGGGTCGAGGACCAGGTCAATGAAGACTATGCGATACAGAAGGTATCGGCCTACCTCGCCAATCCCGGACTTTCCCTGAAATCTGCGCACGACTCGCTGCGTACTTCCTTTATCGGAAACTGATATGCGTTACCTTCCCCTTCTCCTGCTGTGCGCCGCCTTTGCGGTGCAGGCGCAAATACCCGGCCAGGTCGTCGCCAGCGGCACCGTGGCCGATGAAGCCAGCAAAACCGCCGTACTGGCCAAGCTGCGCGAAGTCTACGGCGCCGACAAGGTGCTCGACCAGATCACCGTGGGCCAGGTCACCACCCCGGCCAACTGGGGCGACTACGTGCAAAAGCTGATTACGCCGGACCTGAAGCAGGTCAGCCGCGGCCAGCTCAAGGTCGACGGCACCACCGTCAGCGTACGCGGCGAAGTCGCCAACGAAGCGCTGCGCCAGCGCATTGCCAGCGACTTTGCCACGCGCCTGAATCCCACCTACACCGTCACCAACGGCCTGCGCGTCTCGGCGGCGGACCAGGGCGTGCTGGACCGCACCCTGGCCAACCGCATCGTCGAATTCGAAAGCGGCCAGGCCGTGCTGACGCCGACCGGCAGGACCATCCTCGACGAAATGGGCTCGGCGATGCTGAAGCTGAAGGGCCAGAAGGTCGAAATCATCGGCCATACCGACAATGTCGGCCTGCGCACCAGCAACCAGAACCTGTCGCAGGCGCGCGCCGAAGCGGTGCGCAACTACCTGGCCGGCAAGGGCATCCCTGCCGAGACCCTGGTCGCATCGGGCTCCGGCCCGGATCGCCCGATCGCCAGCAACGATACGGTGGAAGGGCGCGCGCGCAACCGCCGTATCGAATTCCGCATGGCCCAGTAACCGAGGAGATATCCATGTTTAACGCAGACACCTTGCTGGCGCCGATCTCGCCGGCGCAACCGGCCGGCAACGACCTGGCCTTCTCCAGCGACTTCGACGCCATCGCGCAGGCGCGCCGCTTTGACGACCCGTCGCTGGAACAGGGCGAGTGGGTCACCGAACTGAAAGAAGCCGATTGGGCTTTCGTGGTCAAGCGCTGCAGCACCCTGCTGGGCGAAAAAAGCAAAGACTTGCGGGTGGCGGTCTGGCTGGCGGAAGCCGCGGCCAAACAGCACCGCATGCAGGGCCTGGGCGAGTCGTTCCGCCTGCTGGCGGGACTGATCCGCGAATTCTGGAACAACGGCCTGTACCCTGAGCCGGATGAGGGCGACATGGAGCAGCGCGTCGGCAACCTGGCCTGGATCCTGGGCCGCACCCCTACCCTGCTGCGCGAAATGCCGCTGACCGAAGGCCAGGGCACGGCCTTTTCCGCCATCGACTTCGACATGGCGCGCAAGCAGGCCAGCTTGCCGGAACACGCGCGCAATTCGGGCTGGCCGAAGCTGGCCGATATGGAAACCGCGCGCTCGCGCAACTCGCCGCGTTTCCGCGAACAGTTCGCAACCGATGCCCGTTACTGCATGGATGCCTTGAAAGAACTGGAGCAGGTGTCCGATGAATTCCTGGGCAACGACAGCCCGGGTTTTGCGGCCGCGCGCGATGCCGTGCAGGCCATGATCGATGCCATGCCGTCGCATGCGGGCTTGCCGGCCACGGTCAGCACGCCGCTTGGCGTGGCGCCGGCGGGCGAGCAGATCATCATTGCGCAGCCGACCGCCGGCGTCGTGACGCAAGCCAGCGGCCCTGTCGCGTCGCGCGCCCAGGCCATCACGCAGTTGCGCGAGATCGCCAGCTTCTTCCGCCGCACCGAGCCGCACAGTCCTGTCTCCTACTTCGCCGACAAGGCTGCCGACGCCGGCGAGCAGGACCTGCACACCTGGCTGCGCAGCGTGGTGAAGGATTCCAACTCGCTGCAGCATATCGAGGAGATGCTGGGCATCCCCCCGTCCAACTGATCAGGCTACGCTGTAGCTGAAGTTCCCCTGCTGGTCGGCCGCTACTTCGATGCGGCCGATCGCACTTCCCTCCGCCATCTTCGCCAGCACCGCTTCCGCCACCTCTGGCAGCAGCGTGCCATTCAGGATATTGTCCACATTGCGGGCGCCCGAATCGACTTCGGTGCAGCGCGCCAGCACGGCTTCCACCAGCGTATCGTCGTAATGGAAGGTCGCCTTGTGGTTGGCCGCCACGCGCTGGCCGATGCGGTCCAGTTTCAGGGTAATGATGCTGGCCAGGACGTCGTCGCCCAGCGGGTAGTACGGCACCACTTTCAGGCGGCCCAGGAAGGCCGGCTTGAAGGCTTTGACCAGCTGCGGGCGGATGGCCGCTTCCAGTTCTTCCGGCGCTGGCATTTCTTCCGCCTCCTTGTTCAGGCAAGCCTGCATCATGGTGGCCGAGCCGACGTTGGAAGTCAGGATGATGATGGTGTTGCGGAAGTCGATCTCGCGCCCTTCGGCGTCATCCATCACGCCCTTGTCGAACACCTGGAAGAAGAGTTCCAGCACGTCCGGGTGGGCTTTTTCCACTTCATCCAGCAGCACCACGCTGTACGGGTTGCGGCGCACCGCTTCGGTCAGTACGCCGCCTTCGCCGTAGCCGACGTAGCCTGGCGGCGAGCCTTTCAGGCCGGACACGCTGTGCGCCTCCTGGTATTCGCTCATATTGATGGTGACCATCTTGCGTTCGCCGCCGTACAGTGCATCGGCCAGGGCCAGCGCGGTCTCGGTCTTGCCGATGCCCGATGGGCCGACAAACAGGAATACGCCTTTCGGCTTGTTCGGGTCGTCCAGGTTGGCGCGCGCCGTGCGCACGCGCTGCGCCACCGCTTCGAGGGCGTGCGGCTGGCCGATCACGCGTTCTTCGAGCGCCGGGCGCAGCTTCAGCACGGCCTGGATTTCGTCCTTCACCATCTTGCCGAGCGGGATCCCGGTCCAGCCGGCGACGATTTCGGCCACCACGTTGCCATCCACCTGCACCGGCACCATCGGCGCTTCGCCTTGCAGTGCGCGCAGTTCCTTGAGCAGGGCCTGGATGTCGTGCGCCTGGCTCGCGGTGCCGCCGTCCTGCTGGGCCGATGCCGCCTCGACGCTGGCGCGCGCCTCGCCGATCTGCGCCGCCAGCGCCTTTTCCTGCTCCCAGCGCGCTTGCAGCGCCGCCAGCTCTTCCTGCGCGGCGCCGCGCAAGCCGGCCAGCTCCTGCAGGCGCTCTTGGTGCGCGCCGCCGGCAGCCAGTTCGCGCTCCAGCGCGCCCGTTTCCACCGCCATGCGCTCCAGGCGGCGCTGCAGCGACTCGATCAGGGCCGGCGTGGCGCTCTGGCCCAGGGCGACTTTGGCGCAGGCGGTATCGAGCACGCTGATCGCCTTGTCCGGCAGCTGGCGGCCCATGATGTAGCGATGCGACAGGCGCACCGCTTCGGTGATCGCCTCATCGAAGATGCGCACGTTGAAATGCTGCTCCATCAGCGGCGCCATGCCGCGCAGCATGGCGCACGCCAGCTCCTCGCTCGGCTCCTCGACCTTGATCACCTGGAAGCGGCGTGCCAGCGCGGCATCCTTTTCGAAGTACTTCTTGTATTCGCCCCAGGTGGTGGCCGCGATGGTGCGCAGCTCGCCGCGCGCCAGCGCCGGCTTGAGCAGGTTGGCCGCGTCGTTCTGGCCGGCCTGCCCGCCGGCGCCGATCATGGTGTGCGCCTCGTCGATGAACAGGATGATCGGGGTCGGGCTCTTGCGCACTTCGTCGATCACGTTCTTCAGGCGGTTTTCGAACTCGCCCTTGACGCTGGCGCCGGCCTGCAGCAGGCCCATGTCCAGGGTGTGGATCGCCACGCCTTTCAGCACGTCCGGCACGTCGCCTTGCGCAATGCGCAAGGCCAGGCCTTCCACCACGGCGGTTTTGCCGACGCCGGCCTCGCCGGTCAGGATCGGGTTGTTCTGGCGGCGGCGCATCAGGATGTCGATGGCCTGGCGGATTTCCGCATCGCGGCCGATCACCGGATCCACCTTGCCGGCGCGCGCGCGCTCGGTCAGGTTGGTGGTGAACTGGTCCAGTGCCGGGGTCTTGCCGGCCGGCTGCTGCATTTCGCCGACCGGGTCGCCGCCCAGGCCGCCCTCGCCGCCGGTAACCGCGGCGCGCGTGGCGGCTGCCGCCTCGGCTTCTTCCGAGTTGGCGGTCAGCTTGTCCAGGTGGTGCTTGATATCGTCCGCTTCAAAGCGGTGGAACAGGGCCGAGCTGCGGTAGGCAAGCTGCGACAGCTCCGGATCGGTCAGCATGGCCTGCAGCAGGTGGCCGCTGCGGATGAACACCTGCTGGCCGGCCTGCAGGTCGAGCGATGCGATCAGCCAGGCATTTTCAAACAGTTTCGGCAGGCGCGCCGAGAATACCGGCGTGCGCGCGTTGCCGCTGCGAAAGCGCGCGATCTCGGCCTGCAGGTCCGATTGCAGGCGGCTGGTGTCGACTTCAAAATGGCGCGCCAGCGCCACCATGTCGCTGCGCGGATTCTCCAGCAACGCCAGCAGCAGGTGCTCCTGGTCCACCTCATACTGGCCAAGGCCAACGCAAATGCTGGCCGCGCGGGTCGCCGCATTGCGGCAGGTGTCATTCAGTTTCCCGATCAGGGTTTTCAGGTTGATGCTCATCGAGCGGTCCTCACATTGTTAATCCATGGATGAAGTAGCGGACATCGGTGCGGTCTTCGCTTGCACCCTCGTCCGGTATAAAACTGTCCCAGCCCAGCCTTGCCCCCGCGCCAAGCGACGCCCCGGCGACGTCTTCGGCGCGCAGCACCAGGCAGATTTCGTATTCCAGCGTCACGCCGGTGAACATCGACAGCAGCTTTTCCAGCGCCCGCGCAGCGGTGCCGCCGGGCAGGAAGGCATCGAAATCAGCGCGCCGCAGCGGGCCAATGGTC
This sequence comes from Duganella sp. Root198D2, assembly GCF_001428585.1. NCBI lineage: Bacteria > Pseudomonadati > Pseudomonadota > Betaproteobacteria > Burkholderiales > Oxalobacteraceae > Duganella > Duganella sp. Root198D2. Next base: position 14,510 of record NZ_LMIC01000002.1, read on the forward strand.
AGGCGCATGCGCAAGTCGCGCTGCCAGACGCGCGAGCCGATCATGGCGGTGGCGCCCAGTTGCGCCTGTTCGCCGCCAAGCACGGTTTGCTGCAGCGCCGGCACCGCGCACCAGCAACCGACAAACTGGGTGGCCGCGATCGCCACGCGGAAGTATTCGCCCAGCACGCGCGCCATGGTCGATGCCGAGGCGGGACGCTGGCGCAGCGCGGTGGCAAAATAAGCCAGCGACTCGTCGCGCACGGCGCCGCATGCCTGCGCATCGCGGCCGGCCAGCCTTTGCGTCAAGCCCTTGTTGCCAAGCCCGCCAAGTGCCAGCAGCAATGGCAGGAAGCGGTCCTGCCCATCGACCTGGTATTTCAGCTCCAGCCGGTATTTGCGCCATGCTTCGTAGAACAGCGACAGCGAACGGGTCGAAAAGGCATCGAGGAAGGCGCGCGGGCCCTCGTCCTTCGCGTACAGCTGGTGCGATGCGATGGATTCCGTGTAATGCGCCGGCAAGGCGCCTGCGCTGCCCAGGAAGCCCATGAAATTGGGCGTCATGCGCAGGTAGCGCAGCTGCTTGCTTTGCAGGGCATCGGCCAGCGCCGCCGCGGTCGGCAGGATCTCACGCGGTTCCGGGTGCAGCGTCTCGAGCTGGCTGGCCGGGAAGCGCAGCGTCACCGAGTTCTGGAAGCGCATGAAGTTCGCCACCGCGCCTTCCTGCGCGACGCCGTTGCGGCGCAGCCATAGCTCCACCATCCGCACCGCCTGGAAGAACTGGAAGCGGAACGGCTCGGCGAACAGGCGCTCGATTACAGCAGGCTCAAATCGCCGCTTCGCGGTGTGCATCGCAACAGCTCCTCCCCAGTCCTCTCGGCCACGACGACCAGTTGCGTAAAGCTGTTGGCATGTACGTACAGCCCCAGGAAGCGCTCAATCACCTGGGCAAAAGCATGGATGCCGCTGCCGACGAAAGCCTCTTCCTCGATGGTCAGCCTTACCTCCATGCCGCGCACCACGCAGGCGAACGGGTTCCCTGCCAGCCAGGCGTTGGCCGGCTTGTATTCGACCGCCTGCAGCCCGCGGATCTGGCGCTGCGTAGCGGCGGAACGCGGCAGGTCGTAAAGACCCAGCATTTCCTGGAACGCCTCCAGGCCGCCGCCGGACAGCGACAGGTGGTTCAGCGACAGGTGCGATACCAGGCGCCAGTGGGCGCCGTGGCCGCGTTCGAAGCACTGGGACGGCGTCGGCTTGCGCAGGAAATTGATGCTGCGCACGCTGGAACCGCCTTCCAGGAACAGGTCGCCGCCGCGCAGGCCGTAGGCCAGCGAAGCCGGCAGGTCGCGGTTGAGGGTGTCGGTTTCCACCGCCGCCGGATCGAAATCGATATCGACAATGGTGATCTCGGTTTCATAGCCGGGACTCTTGTGCGCCATCTGTTCATCGCGCCGCATGACCCAGTAATGGCCATGCTTTTCCGGCGTCTCGCCGTGGCGCAGCGAATAGAACGGGCGGAATTCAATGATCGATTCGCCCTGCGGCGTCTGGCGCACCATGCGCACCGCATCGATGGCATACACCTCGTAGGCGTAGGCGCGGCGCGCATCGGCCAGCACCGGGTAGCTGGCCGAGGTATGCGAGATGCGGATCGGCTCGCCGCGCTGGCGGAACAGGTTCACCACCGGCGTGCAGCCCAGCAGCAGGTTATTGGTCGACAGCGTCGACAGCATGCGCGCCGCATGCGAATCAGGACGTATCCCGCCCATGGCGATATGCAGCGTCAGGCGCTTGGCGCCGAGCGGCAGCAGCGCGCACAGGGCCGCCAGGTCGATATCGAAGAAATTGAATTTCTCGGGGAAGCAGAAGTATTCGGTCAGCAGGCGATAAGCCTGGTGCGAGCGCGCCGAAAAATCGATCAGCGCGTCTTCCTCGTCAAAGCCGGCGGCGGCGACCGGAATGCGCGCCAGGGGCAGCCAGCGGCCGTTGCCGTCGCACTCGACCCAGGCCTTGGCACTGCGCATGAACAGCGCATCGCGCAGGGCGGCGCAGAAGGAAGGCTCACCGTCGATGAAGACGCGCAGGCTGGACACGTCCATCGCCGGCAGGCCGACCTGCTCGGACAATGAATCGATCGTGATCGCCAGGCCGGCGCCGGCGCCCGGCGGCAGCTGCACCGCTTCCGGCGCAGCCAATGCGGCCGTGAACGAGGCGCGGCTCAGCGCCAGGGGCGCCACCGTCACCGGATAGGAGGTACGGAAAGTGCACGCAACGCCGTTGACGGGCCGCGTATTGAGCACCGTCCCGCGCGCAATCTCGCTGGCCGCAGTCAACTGGGCGGCGGTGGCGGCATAGTCCATGCGCGCGATCGAGCACGATGGAAACGGGCGCAGGTAGTGCGGGTAAAGCACTTCGAACAGTGCTTCGGTAAATTCGGGGTAATCGTCGTCCAGCCGCTTCGATACGCGCGAATTCAGCAGCGCGAAGGACTGGATCATGCGTTCGATATGTGGGTCTTCGCATACCTCGCCGCCAATCAGCAGGCGGCCGGCAATCTTGGGGTAGCGCTCGGCGAATTCGCGCGCATAGCGCCGCAGGAATCCCAGTTCGCGCTCGTAATACGGCAGTAACTCTTCCAAATCATGCTCCCGGCAGCGCGCGGCGTGCCTTGCTAATCGTGTATTGCAGGCTGGATGGTGTCAGGACCGCGTCGAAATTGACCGGCTCCTGTGCTGCGTGCAGCACCAGCAGCGCCGTAATGGCGAAATTCAGGCGGTCGATGCCGCCCTCTTGCATTTCAAGTGATGCCCGTACATTGCGCAGGCGCGGTTCATGCCGTGCGATGGCACGTTCCAGCCCCTGGCAAATGGCAGCGCGGTCGTCCGGGCTCGCCAGCGACATGCCGGCGAAATCGTTCAGCCCATAGGTGACGATGGAACGACCGCACTCCGGAAAGCGTTTGAGCAGGTGCTCAGGGATGACGGTGCGGGTATTCAGCAATGCTTCCAGGTCGCGCGCGACGGAGTCTTTCATCTCGTCGAGCGACATCCGGTAGACGGCCGCACTGCCGGAGCCGTCGCCAGGCTGGAGCAACCGGTCCATCAGCCCCGGTGCAAATCCCCTTACCGTCATTCAGTCCCCGCTTAAGCTACTTTGTTGGACGACAGGTCCCAGCCGCCGGAGGTGTTGCCACCGGAGCCGCCGCCAACTTTCTGCTGGGTGTACTTCCATTTTACTTTGGAGTACTTCAGAGCCACGTCTTCGGCCAGGATGTCGCCTGGCTTGACTTCTGGAGCCACGCTGGAGATCAGCACGTTTTCCAGTTCGATTTCGAAGTACTTGACGCGGTCGCCCTGGCCGTCAGCACGCATGAACTCGATTTTTGCTTTTGGCAGGGTTTTGCCCGAGGAGCAATTCTGCAGCAGCAGCGGCGAAGCCAGGTCGGCCAGCTTGGAAACAACGATATCGCGGTGCTCGGTGCGTTCCGCGGTGTGGCCGCCGCCAGTAGATGCGGTGGCCGACTTTGGCTGCAGGACTTCCCACTGGACGGATTTGACTTCGATCCAATCCTTGTGGGAGGTATCGGTGGACTCGCCTTTGATACCGTCGATTTGCAGGTAGACGTCGATTGCCATGGTATTCCTTTCTGTGTTGAAAAATAAAAATTAAGACTTGGTCGATTGCGGCAGCTCCGCGACCAGACGGAGTGAGACGGACAGCTCGTCGAGCTGGAAGTGGGGACGCAGGAAGGACACAGCGCGATACACGCCTGGACGGCCAGGCACTTCAGACACTTGCACGTTGGCTTCACGCAGCGGGAACTGCGCTTTTTGCTCCTGGCTGGCGTTATCGTCCAACAGCACGTACTGGGTCAGCCAGCGGTTCAGGTAATCCTCGACGTTGGCGGCAGCTGCGAAGCTGCCGATCTTGTCGCGCATCATGGCCTTCATGTAGTGGGCGATGCGCGACACGGCGAAGATGTATTGCAGCTGGGCCGACAGCACGGCGTTGGCGTTGGCAGCGTCGGTGTTGTACTTGCGCGCCTTCTGCGCGGACTGCGCGCCGAAGAAGGCCGCGTAGTCGGTATTCTTGCAATGCACCAGCGAGATGAAGCCAAGGTCGCTCAGCTCTTTCTCGCGGCGGTCGGTAATGGCGATTTCGGTCGGGCATTTCAGCGCGACTTCGCCTTCGTCGGTCTTGAAGGTGTGGGTTGGCAGGTCTTCCACCAGGCCGCCGCCTTCCACGCCGCGGATGGCAGCGCACCAGCCGAAGTCCTCGAAAGCACGGGTCAGGCGCACGCCGAAGGCGTAGGCTGCGTTACACCACAGGTATTTCTCGTGGTCGGTACCGTCCACGTCTTCCACGTAGTTGAAGCCTTCAACGGTGGCGCCGTCGGCCGGGTTGAACGGCAGGCGGCCCAGGAAGCGCGGCAGGGTGAGGCCGACGTAGCGCGAATCTTCGGACTCGCGGAACGACTTCCACTTGGCGTATTCCACGGTGTCGAAGACTTTCGACAGGTCGCGCGGCTTGCCCAGGTCGGCGTAGGTCTCCAGGCCGAACAGCTCGGGCGAAGCGGAGCTGATGAAAGGCGCGTGGGCGGCAGCGGCCACGTGCGACATCTGCTCGATGAAGTACATGTCTTCCGGCTGGCGGGTGATTTCAAAGTCGCCCAGCAAGGCGCCGAACGGGGCGCCGCCGAAGGTGCCGAACTCCTCTTCGTAGACCTTCTTGAACATGGAGCTCTGGTCGAATTCCAGCGCGCCCTGGAAGTCCTTGACCAGCTCCTTCTTGGTCGCGTTCAGCATCTTGATCTTCAGGCCGGTGCTGGTGGCGGTGTTCTTGACCAGGTAATGCAGGCCGGTCCAGCTGCTTTCCAGCTTCTGGAATTCCGGCGCGTGCATGATGACCGACAGCTGCGAGGAGATCAGGCGATCCAGCTCCGCCACGCGGGCGTCGATGGTGGCGGCCAGGTTGTCCGACACCACCACGGTGCCGGCCATGACTTGCTGCGCCAGCTCGGCGATGATGTCTTTCGCACGGGCGTGCTCACTGGTCGATTTGGCGACCTTGCTCTGCTCGACGATCTGGTCGAGCAGGTTTACTTCTGCGGTGGCCAATGCACCGGCGGCGTTCAATTGGGCCGACATCTCATTCTCCTTGTTCAGGCTTCTGGCCCAGTTCGGCCAGTTTTTCTGTGCTGCGCAGCACGTCGTTCAGCAGGTCTTCCAGCTTGTCGTTGCCGGCCAGCTTGTTGCGCAGGTCGGCCAGCTTGTTGCGCGCTTCCAGCAGCTGGCGCAGCGGCTCCACCTGCTCCACCACCGACTCCGGACGGAAATCCGAAATGGCCTTGAATTTCAGGTCGACGCCGAACTGGCCTTCGCCGCCCAGCTCATTCGGCACGCGGAAGGCGGCGCGCGGTTCCACGCCCTTCATCACTTCGTCAAAGTTGTCGCGGTCGATCTGGACAAAGCTGCGATCCTTCAGGCGTTTCTTCTCCACCTCGGAATTGCCGCCGAAATCGCCGACAACCCCCATCACAAAGGGCAGTTCCTTGTTTTCGATTGCGTCGCCGATTTCCACGTCATAGGTCATCTGGACCCGTGGCGGACGGATTTTCTGCAGGCGCTTCTGGACGCTTTCGTTTTTGGACATGGCTTCTCCTTCTTTGGACTTGGTGGTTATTTCAGTGCGCCGAACGGGTCGGCGCTAGGGGCTGCTACAGGTGGTTTTGCCGTCTGGCCGCGACGGCCGCCGGCGTTGGCGGTGCTGTTGCTGCTGTTGCTGCCGGCATTGCTGCTGGTGCGAACCTGCTGCTTTTTATCGGCATTCGGCACCAGCACGGATTCACCCAGGCTCTCGCGCAGCAGCTTGGCCAGGTCCTGCGATTCGGTACGGATCGAACCGGACAGGTTGTTCTGGCGGCTCAAGTCGCCCAGTGCGCGGGTGGACAGGCGCAGGCCGGAAATGGCAATGATGCTGTTGGCCAGCTGGTCGGACGGGTCGCGCACCAGGATTTCCTGGGCGCTTACGATCGCTTCGCCATATTGCCCTGCGTCATAACGGGACTGGGCGATGTTCACCCAGGGCGATTTGTCGGCAGGATAGGCGGTGGCGGTTTCCTTCCACAGGGTGATGGCCTGCTCTTGTTTGCCGGCGACCTTGGCTTCGGTTGCCCGGGCCAGCATGTCTTCCAGCTTCGGCTTGACCGGAGCGGCGACTTTAGGATCCATGGTCTGGCAAGCAGACAGGGAAGCAGCGATTGCTGCGATGCACAAAACGCGGGAGATAACAGTGATTTTTTTCATAACTAACCTCATCGAACGGACAAATAGCTTTTTTACAATAGTTGCGTCCGACGAACGTTAGCAGAAAAAAAATATTACCCACGCACAATTGAATCTCACCAATATTCACACCCCCGCGCACGATTGAGCCTTTTAGTACAGGCTTTTCAAGGAGGTGTTATTGTTCTAGCACTTACCAGAAAACAATTATCAGAAGGATCACAGATGGCCAGCAAGGTGTTATGGGGCGAAGGCTTGTTTTTGCGCCCTCAGCATTTCCAGCAACAGGACCGCTATCACGAGCACCGTTTGCATCGCAGCGTAAAAGCCGTGCACCCGTATGCATGGGGCGTCGACCGGCTGACGATCGACATGGAAGCCCTGGCACATAACACACTGCGCCTGCTGGACCTGTCGCTGGTACTGCCGGATGGTGAACTGATCGAAGCGCCCGGCCACGACAACCTGCCGGAAGCGATCGACCTGGGCCAGCTCGCACAGTCGCAGCACAGCGTCACCTGGTATGCCGCCCTGCCCGTGTTCAAGCATTTCGGCGGCAATTTTGCGCAGGCCGGCCAGCCATCGAATGGCGCGCGCTTCTCGCAAACCAATGCCGACACGCCCGACCTGTACACGCAAGCCGCGCAGGCCGAACTGGCCTTCCTGAAAAAATCGCTGCGGCTGGTATCCGATGCCGAGCCGCGCGAAGGCTATGTGTGCCTGCCGCTGCTGCGCCTGCGCCGCCTGTCCACCGGCGGCTTCGAACTCGACCCGAGCTTCGTGCCGCCCAGCCTGACGATCCGTACCGCCCAGCCCCTGTACCTGCAACTGCGCCGCCTGCTCGACGCACTGCAGGCCAAGGTCAATGCGCTGTACGGCCACCATCGCGAGCCAAGCCGCAACGTGATCGAATTCCGCAGCGGCGACATGTCCACCTTCTGGCTGCTGCATACGGCCAGCACCGCCTTCGCATCGTTGTCGCACTACTACCATAATCCGGAACTGCACCCGGAGCGCCTGTACGAACAACTGCTGTCGCTGGCCGGCGCGTTGATGACGTATTCGCGCAGCTGGTCGCTGTCCGACCTGCCGCCCTATCGCCACGACGATCCGGGTCCGGCGTTTTCGCAGCTCTACATGATCGTGCGCGAACTGCTCGATACCGTGATTTCTTCGCGCTATTTCGCCATCGCCTTGTCGCAGCCGAAACCGGCGCACCACCGCGGCATGCTCGATTCCGGCAAGATCAGCGACGACACCACCTTCTACCTCGCCGTCGGCGCCGAAATGCCGGCTGTGGAACTGGTGGAAGTGGTGCCGCTGCGCTTCAAGGTCGGCGCGCCGGACGACGTGGAAAAGCTGGTGCTGTCCGCCATGCCGGGCGTGCGCCTGGCACACGCGCCGCAAGTGCCGGCTGCAGTGCCGGTGCGTCCCGACACCTGCTACTTCACGCTCGATGCCAAAGGCCCGCTGTACGAGCGCATGCTGCAGGCCCAGTCCATTGAAATCTACGCCCCTGCCGGCATGCGCGAATTGCGCCTTGAATTGATCGCTGTGAACTCCTGAACCAGAGCAGAACATGAACACCATCGCCCCACCTTCACTGATCGCCGAAGCAGTCGCCGCGCCGGCCGCCAACGGTTCCCTGCTGGACATGATGTACGACGGCTTCTACGCCCTCTTCATGCTGAAAAACGGCAGCGCCCCGCAAGACCACACCGAATTCCAGTCGCGCATGGCGCGTTTCCTCGACGACTTCGGCCGCAATGCGCGCAAGAAGAACGTTTCCGCCGACGATATCGACGCTGCCAAATACGCCTTCTGCGCCGCAGTCGACGAGATCATCCTGCGCTCCCATTTCTCGATTCGCGACGCATGGGAACTCAAGCCGCTGCAGCTGACGCTGTTCGGCGACCAGCTCGCCGGCGAGAACTTCTTCAACCGCCTGGACGCGCTGCGCACCCGCAGCAGCGAACACGTGGAAGCGCTGGAAGTGTTCCATATGTGCCTGCTGCTTGGCTTCCAGGGCCGCTACATCCTGGAAGGTTCGGAAAAACTGGGCTACCTGACCAGCCGCCTGGGCGACGAAATCGCCCATATGAAGGGCCGCCGCCCCGGCTTCGCGCCGCATGCCGAACGTCCCGACCAGGTAATGCACAAGCTGCGCAGCGACCTGCCGCTGTGGGTGCTGTGCTCCGTGTTCGCACTGATCTCGGCGCTGGCCTATATCGGCCTGCGCGCCTCGCTGTCCAGCCATACGGCGCAGCAAGTGAGCGCCTATAACGACGTGGTGCGCATGGCGCCGCGCCAGGCCCACGTCACTATCACCCTGCCGTGATGCGGTCGTTGTTCGGGACAGGCCTGGCCCAGCACGGCCGCCTGTTGACGCTCTCCAGCGCCCAGGAATCCGGCTTGCCGGAAAGCCTGATGGCGGAACGTTTTAGCGGCCGCGAAGGCGTGAACGAGCTGTTCTGCTTCGACGTCGATGCGCTCAGCACTTCCACCAACCTGGATCTCGGTCAGTTCATCGGCGAAGAACTCACCATCCGCCTGTTGCAGCCCGATGGCAGCCAGCGTTCATGGCACGGCCTGTGCACGCAGGCCAGCTGGCTGGGCGCCGATGGCGGCGTGGCCCGCTACCGCCTGCGCCTGGAACCGGCGCTCGGCCTGCTGCGCCTGCGCCGCGACAACTACATCTTCCAGGACAAGTCGGTACGCGACGTCGTGCAGGAGCTGCTGGCCGACTATACCCAGGTGCGGCTTGATTTCGACGCGGTGCAGGAACTGGCGCCGCGCGCCACCATTACGCAGTACCGCGAAAGCGACTTCGCGTTCCTGTGCCGCATCCTGGCGTCGGAAGGCTTGAACTGGCGTTTCGAACACGACCAGGACGAGCAGGCCAGCGAGGACGGCCAGTCGCGCCACCGCGTGGTGGTGTTCGACAGCCAGGCAGAGCGCCCTGTGGTGCAAGCCCTGCGCTTCCACGGCGTGCGCGCTACTGAACGCGACGACTCGATCGACCAGTTTTCCGCGCGCCGCGCCATCGCGCCGAACGCCATCAGCATCGCCAGCTGGGATCCGGCCCAGGTCTCGGCGCCGGCCGCCGAGCAAACCAGCAACCTCGATGCCGGCGAACTGCCATCGATGTCGATTTACGATGGCAGCGAAGAACGCAGCTACACCGCCAGCGGTGAGGCGGACGGCCATAGCCTGCTGATGCTGCAGGCGGCCGAACTGGCGAACAAGCAATTCACCGGTGAAGGCTCGGCACGCCGCCTGGCCGCCGGCAGCGATTTCGCGCTGACCGGCCATGACCGCTTCGACGGCGACGAATTCACCGCGCTGTGGGTCGAACACGAAGCCCGCAACAACTTCACGCCTTCGTTGAAGGCCGGCCCCGGCGTGGCCCCCGGCACCTACCGCAACCGTTTTGCCTGCGTGCGCTCCGCCGTACCGCTGGTGCCGCCCGCCACTGCCCTGCGCGTGCAAGGCGCGGCGCTGGGTGCGCAAACGGCCCTGGTGGTCGGCCTGCCCGGCGCTGCCAACACCACGCAGCGCGGCCAGCAAATCCGCATCCAGTTCCCATGGCAGCGCGGTCCGGGAGCCAATCCGGGCGGCGCCGGCCACAATACCGATACCGATGGCAATGCACCGGGCGACGATAGCTCGGGCACCTGGGTGCGCGTCTCGGAAGCACTGGCCGGGCCGAATTTCGGCAGCCAGTTCACGCCGCGCATCGGCACCGAAGTGCTGGTCGACTTCATCGAAGGCGATATCGACCGCCCTATCGTGGTGGCCCAACTCTACACCGGCAGTGACCGGCCGCCCTTCCCGGCCGGCGTCGATTCCGCCGCCAACCACGCCGGCGTCATCTCCGGCATCCATAGCCACGCCCTCGACGGCGGCGGCTACAACCAATGGGTGCTGGACGACACCAGCCAGCAGTTGCGCATGCGCCTAGCCAGCAGCACGGCTGCCAGCCAGCTGAACCTCGGCCATATCGTGCACCAGGCACCCGATTCAGCCACGCGCGGCGCGCACCGCGGCACCGGCTTCGAGCTGCGCACCGACGCCTGGGCCGTACTGCGTTCGGGCGAAGGCCTGCTGCTGACCACCAGCCGCCGCAGCGCGCAAGGCAGCGGCATCAGCTCGACCCAGCTTGATGCCGAGGACGCGGTGGAACGCCTGCGCGCCGGCCAGAAGCTGGCCGACAGCCTGGCCAAGCCCGCCGCGCAGCAGCAAGCCCTGTACAGCGCGGCAGCAAGCAAGGCGCAGCAGGACATGCTCAAGCAGCTCGATCCGAAACAGGACGGCAAATACGCCGGTGCGGTCAACGGCCACGCCGCCCAGCGCGCGCAGGATGGCGCACGCGACCTCGATCCCGCCAAGCCGGTGGAACGCTTCGGTGGCGCGGTCGCCGTGATCGACAGCGTGGACAGCATCAACCTCGCCACGCCCGCCTCCACCCTGCTGTTCGCCGGCAAGCAGCTGCACTGGACCAGCGGCTCCGACCTGCACCTGACTGCCGGCCAGACCTATTCCAGCGTGGCCGGCAATGCCGCCACCCTGTTCACGCGCGAAGGCGGCATCAAGGCCATTGCCGGCAATGGCGACGTCTCGCTGCAAGCCCACGCCGGCGAACTGGAAATCCTGGCCGACAAGGAAGTCGTGGTCCTGTCGGTCAACGACGGCATCGAGATCAAGGCCAACAGGAAGATCGTGCTGCATGCCGGCCAATCCTCGATCGTGCTGGAGGGCGGCAACATCACTTTCGCCTGCCCAGGCAACTTCACCGTCAAAGCGGCCAAGCATGACTTCCAGGGTGCCGGCTCCGCTGCTGCCGAACTGCCCCCATTGCCAAATGGCCTGGTCAGCATGCCGGAAGCATTCAAGTCGGAGGCGGGCCCGCACAGCTTGCGCTTCGCCTTCGCCGGCAGCGACAAGCTGGGCGACCTGATGGGAATTACCGGCCAGCCGTACAAGCTGGTGGATGGCAAAGGCAAGGTCGTGGCCGAAGGAACGGTGCCAAAAGATGGCCGCCTGCCACGCAAGGACTTCCCGCAGCAGGAAGACCTGCAACTGCTGATCGGCGACGACTCCTGGCGCGAACAGCCTAATTTCGCTGCAGCCGGCGTGCCGCCGACGCCTTTCGAGCATTACGTCGAAATGCACAACAGCCCGGAACTGCTGGTGAGCTACACCTCGCAGGCGCATCACGATGATGTCCAGTTCCTGGACTCCGACATGATTGCCCACCTGATGGGCACCCCAATTGGAGATGATGAATGATCAAACGCCTTTTCTTAGGCGCCCTGTTAGCCCTTAGTATGACGATGCCGGCATATGCCGCAAAAAACGTAGTACCAATGAGCCAGGGCCTGCATGAATGGCAGACCAGTTCCGGCAAGCTGATCCTGGTGGTCGGCAGCTACCAGGATGTGACCTCCTTCCACCGCAGCTACAGCTTCTATTTCAAGACCAACGGCGACCAGGACTGGAACCAGGTTCCGCTGATGCCGAAAAACAGCGGCATGGAATTTACCTGGGAAAGCGCAAGCGGAGGCGACGTGCTCCTGGCCGATGGCATTGTCGTCTCGCGCCAGGAAGGGACCTACTTCGTCGTCGCCAGCAGGAACTCCGACAAGGGATACAGCGCCGCAGGCGCGGCCAACGCGACCTGGTACCAATTCGTCGAAACCGATGGCAGCGATCCTGGCCAGCCGGCGTATTCGCTGCAGCCGGTATTCACCCGCCCGTATGGCAAGGTCAAAAATGGCGTCGAGGAGATACTCGCCAAGGAAGCACTCCTGAAGCCAGCGCGTTGAGAGCACCATCATGACGAAAGAGTTCCTGAGCGCGAAGTACGACGCCGACACCCTGACCGTTGACTATGTCGCCGGCGACGGCAGCCACCTGCTTCGCAGCGGAGGCACCGTTGCCTGGCGCTTCAACAATCCCGGCAACCTGCGCCCCGGAAAGAAAGGGGTGTTGATTTACGGCGCGATCGGCATCGGCGACACCAAGACCAACAAGTCGTTCCTGATCTTCTCCAGCTACGAAGAAGGCCGGAAACAGAAGAAAGCCTTGCTGCGCAGCCGCTATAACGACCGCACGATTTACACCATGCTGACCGGTATCGACGACGGCAAGGGCAAGCTCATTTACGGCTATGCCCCGAAGACCGACAGCAACGATCCGGAAAAGTACGCCACGGTGATTTCCAAGCATACCGGCTTGCCGACGACGACCAAGCTGTCCAGCATGACGGACGCTCAGCTCGAAAGCATGATGGATGCGATGGAGAAGCACGAAGGCTTCCACGGCAAGAAAGAGACGCGCAAGGAAAAAGAAGTTCCCGCCACGAATATCGTGGTCACCGATGGGGCAAAGCCCAAGGCCGACCTTCCGGTCAAGGTGGAAATCGCCGGCAAGGCGCATGAGACCAAGACCGACAAGAGCGGCCGCGTGCCGACCATCGTCCACCTGACGCCCGGCGAACAGGTCAAGATTTTCCTGACCGCAGTCGACGGGCAATGGAAGAAGGCACACGAGTTCGTCATGGCGCAGGAGTCGAAGACGCTGGCGCTGATCCACTCGCTCGACATTTTCTCGGGCACGACGGAAGTCAAGAAGAAGGGGGAAACCAAGGCCCCTGCAGCTCCGGCAGCACGCACACCGACCCAGTATGTGGTCCAGCCGGGTGATACCGCGGGCCGCATTGCCAAGGACTTTGAAACAACCGTCGCCGAACTCCAGCGTGACAATCCGCACATCAAGAATATCGCTCGCATTTTCCCCGGCGATAAGCTTTCCGTGCATGGCAAGGCGTCCGCAAAGCAGGCCAAAGCTGGTGGCGCCACCAAGCCTGCGCCCCTGCCCCAGGCGCCGAAGAAGAGTGCACCGGAAAAGAAACCTGAGCCGCCAAAGCAAGCCCCGGCCAAGCCTGCCGAGCCGGCACGCAGCAAGGAAGGCAGCGGCGCACCGCTGGCATTGATACCGGTTGACCAGAAGCGCGCGCCGTGGATGGCTGTCGCTATCGAAGAAGCGAAGAAGTGGGCAGGCAAAACAGAAAGCACGATTACCAAGACAAGCAACTATCACAAGTTGACCGGTGCCGGATTCCTGACTTCCCTGGAAGGCAAGGACAACGCCTGGTGCGCATCGTTCGTCACCTATTGCCTGACCAACGCCCAGCCGGCTTATTCGAAATGGAAGAACTCATTCCGCGCCCGTGCAGTTGCGCTGGATGCCACCTTCGTTGAGATCAAAGAACCGGTGTACGGCGCGATCATGCTGCAGGGTACCCACCACGTTGCCTTTGTCTATGCCAAGGACGGCGACAGCTACGCCTGCCTTGGCGGCAACCAGTCCGACCAGGTCAACTTCACGCCATTCAAGAAAAGCCTGCGTTTCTTCGTCCCGATCGCGTACTCGGAATTTGCAAAGAAGGAAATCAAGGATGGCAAGAGCCTGGTCAACCATTCCTGCGCTGACTTGAACAAGGCCTTCGGTATCTCGCTGCACAAGAAGGAAGGCGACGCGACTCGCTAGGAAATAACGATGAACAGATCTGCGAACACCCTCACCTATTCCGCTTGCTTCCTGCTCCTGCTGGCCTGCCAAAGCAGCCAGGCCAGCGAGCTGGCTTCCGTCACCATACCTGCGTCAGACATTGGCCAGTTCCACCTCGAAACCAGCGGCAAGGTCGTACTGGGGAAAAAGGTGAACGACTCGCTTGGCGAGCATATCCTCCTGCTGACCGAGAAACCGCGCGCCTCTCCTAACGGCCGTATCGAGCATATCGAACTGGTCGCCGCCTACTACGATCAGGCCGACGGCAAATGGGCGCCTTCCTGGACCATCAAGGACGGCGTGGATTGCCCCGGGCTCGATATTGCAGCCTCCTTCTTCGCCGGCGCAACCACCATCACCGACCTGGATAAGGACGGCAAAGCGGAAGTCACCGTCGCCTACAAGACCTTCTGCGGCGGCGGCGTCGATCCCTCGATCGTCAAGGTGATCCTGCGCCAAGGCAAGCAGAAGTTCGCCATCCGCGGCGAATCCCTGATCAAATTCAAAGGCCAGGAACCGATGGGCGGCACGAACAAAGCCGATAAAGCGCTGCTGGAAAGCGATAAAGCAGCGTTCAAGCGCCATATGGATAAAGTCTGGCAGCAAGTCTATGTCGAGGTGAACGATCGATGAAGCGGCTTGTCGTCGCTCGGGTCTATTAACATTTCCCTGAAAAGTAATTTCCACCGGCGCCTGCGCCATCCAGCGACTAACCCGCATCGAACCATGACTGCAATCCATTTTGCGAAGTCTCTGGCGCATATCCTCGCAGTATTCGCATGCTGCGTGGTCTTTTCTGCGCAGGCCGCCGGGTCGAGAGACTTCGGCTGCCAGCCAGGCACCCAGCGTCCAGGAGCCTCGCTATGCCTGCCCGGCAAGACGCTGACGATTGACTATCGGTCGAAAGCGCGCACGGTCAGCATCACAATCAACGGCAGCTCGCACGTGGTCGAGCGGATTGACAGGAACTTTGGCCCGGAGTTGATCGGGATGGAACTGTACATCCGCTTCCTGCCAATGGAACTGCAGCCATACTTGTCGCGCAACGTGGTCCTGTTCAATTCCGTTGTGCGCAGCAGCGGTGGCGAAGGCATGGGCCAGTGCGGATCAGGGGGCGAGGTATTTGTGAATGCCATGAGCATCAGCGGTGCAAAAGCCAGAGTGCTCGGTAAGGTACAGGTAGAGAGCTGCTCACTATCGATCGTCCCTGCCAACATGGAGCAAGAAACGGCCTTCTCCGAATACTCGGTCGTGGACGGCAGGTTGGCGGTCAGTTTCCGTCATTACCCGGAAATCGAGGGACGTCCGACAGGCGTGCTGTCGAGCGATTTTCGCCAATTTGAATTCCAAGAAACCGAACATTGAAAACCCTGGTCCTTTCCGTATCGCTGCTGGTATCCCTGACAGCGGGTTCCAACCCGATAAACACGCGCGACATAGGAAATCCTTTCGCGGTCCTGCCTGGACAGGGCAAGCAGTGATGATCGGGACTTTCGGCCGCCATCTTATCGCCGTGCCCCTTCTCCTTCTTGCTGGGTGTAGCCCCGACGTTTCAAAGCCGGGCGTATCTGATGATCTGGGCAAGCTGCGCGGGATCATTGAGTTGCAAATTCCGGCAAAGTCCGTGCGCTGGGAAACCTTTGGCACGCCTGAATACACAGGGGGCGTGCCGGGACCGACCTTTCTCATTACGCTCGTCGCCGAACTGCAGGCGGACAAATCCTGGTTCGAGGAACAAAAGGACCCAACAGGCTCTATCTATATCGCACCGGAATCGGCACGAACATGGCTCTCTGAAGACCTCCGTCAAATTCTGGATAAAGATAGGGGCGGCAAAGTAGACCTATCCAATAAGGCCAACTGCCGAAAGTTCACCACCACGCTTAAGAAAACGGGCGAGCCGCTCGAAGGATTCGTTTGCTCCCGCGCAGACCGAATATTGCTTCACTTGACCATTTGGTCAGAACAGTAGAACTCAACATGAAAATGAAACTCGCTGCCCTTGCATTTCTCGCCTCCTGCACCGCAGCCTCCGCACAGTCGCCGATAGCGGCTATCGAAGGTGAATACAAACTCACTTCATCGACCGCCGTACCGGCGAGCAAATGGGGCTTCACCAAGGCCCACATTTCGATCAGAAAGCTGGATGAACAGCACGTGGTGATCCTGCTGTCATGCGAATGGAAGGACGAACCCAAAGCCAAGTGCGATAACTATTACTTTGCAAAATGGCGCGACGATAGCCTTTACTTGCAGGATATGAACACCGACGGCTTCTTCCGCATGTATTTCGATCCGGCCGCCCGC
The DNA here is from genome assembly GCF_001428585.1 of Duganella sp. Root198D2. Classification (NCBI taxonomy): domain Bacteria; kingdom Pseudomonadati; phylum Pseudomonadota; class Betaproteobacteria; order Burkholderiales; family Oxalobacteraceae; genus Duganella; species Duganella sp. Root198D2. The sequence continues at coordinate 30,651 of NZ_LMIC01000002.1, forward strand.
ATCTTTACCGTGATCTGGCGCGGTTCCGATCGAAAAGGAAGCATCCGGCGCGACGTGTACGGGCCCGCCAACGGCGCACCGGAAGATGCAGCGTTAATCCGTCGCCTGAAGCGCGCCGAGAAGAGCTACGTAGATCCGGACAACGTACGCGCATTCGGCACACACGACAAATGGACGTACGACGCGAACCGCATCGAGTTCCAGAACTCTACACCTTGATGTAAATCTTTCGCTTGTCCAGCCCGTAGCCCACCAGCCAGCAAGCAAGCATGAACAGCAGCGCAAAGGCCAGCGAGGCAGCTTTCGGGCTGCCGAGCGGCTCCAGCGCCGCGGCCAGCGGCGCGTATGAGCCGGTCTTGTCCAGCACTACGACGGCAACCTGCGACAGCATGTAGATCAACAGCGTGTTCTTGCCGAACACTTCGAAGAAATACGTCCAGCGCCGCACGCCGCGCACTTCGATGAGCCACGCCAGGGCTACCAATACGAGCAGTGCGCTACCGGTCGAGAGCAGTACATAGCTTCCGGTCCACAACTTCTTATTGACCGGCAGCAGGGGCGCCCAGCACAGGGCCAGCACCGACAGCGCCACGCCGGCAGCGGCCATTATGCCGAGCGTGCGCTTGGTCGCCTTGCTCTCGCGCAGATATCGGCCGGCGAAGTAACCGCCGATGACGTTCACCGTTGCCGGCAAAGTACCGAGCAAGCCTTCAGGATCAAAGGGAATGCCCTCCCCTTTGTAGAGGTGAGCGGCGCCAAATACCCACAAGTCGATGGCTCGTCCAGCATTGCCTTCCAATGTGTAGTCGCCGAACAGCCCCATGACCAGCCAATGGCCGAACAGCGCGGCGACACTGAATACCACGGCGCCGCGCTCACCCAGGTAATGCAGCACCAGCGCCGCAATGCCGAAGCACAGTCCAATGCGCTGCAGCACACCGGGCAGTCGTACCTCGCCCAACGGGCCGCCCAGCTTGGGCAACAGGCATAGCAGCAGGCCGAGGGCGATGATGGTCAAGGTCCGCCTGGCGATCTTGGCCAGTACGGCGCTGCCACCCATGCCTTCATAGCGCGGCAGTGTGAACGCAAGCGCATTGCCCACCACGAACAGGAAGCATGGGAAGACCCAGTCCGTCGGCGTAAATCCATGCCAGGGCGCATGCAGCAGCGGCGCATAGACGTGACTCCAGCTGCCCGGCGTATTCACGATGATCATCAGGGCGACCGTCAGGCCGCGCAGGACGTCCAGCGATTGGTAGCGTGCGGCAGCAGTCATTGTGCCGCCTCGCGCACGCGCGAATCAGCCGGTGCCAAGATGCGCTGGTAGGCGCCTGCCGGTACATCTCCCATCGAGCTACAGGCCGCCTCCGCCGCCTTCGACGGCTTGCTGCACGGCTGGTCGCGGTCGAGCGACCAATAATGGATTCCCGCCATGCCCAACTTGCGCACCGCTGCGGCAGTGGCGCGCGCATCCTCCAGGCTGTACACGTTTTCCAACACGTCGTTTACGCCGATCATCGGCGTCAGTTCAATCTGCGCATACGGCACCTGGTACTTGCGATGCACGTTGTGCGCGGCCTGCACGGCAGAAGCGCCCATATCGCAGCGTCCGCGCCGCGCCACGCATACCTTTCGGCTTGCCGGCCCATAATCCATCACCATCAGGTTCAGCACAAATTCTTGCACGCCATGCCTGCGCAACGCCGCCAGCACCTGTTCACCTGTCTCATTGAGGCTGCGCCCGCTGCCGTCAGAGGCGGCGTGGGTGGCGATGGTAAAGCTGAAGCGCAAGTGCGGATGCGCCCTCTGTGCCAGGGCGATGCGCCCGACCAGCGCATCGATTTGCTGCGCCGTCTGGCCGTGTTCAATATCAAAGTCAAAACCGATCAGCTGCGGCGACTGGTAGCGCGACACAAATGCTTCCATGCCTTCGTCGGTGGCGCAGGTGAAGATATTGCCCTGCCCTCCTGTCGAAACGATATAGCCGACACCGGCCTGGACGAAACGCGGCACATTGGCGGCAGCGACCGCAGCGCCATCGGCCTCGCCCCAGCGCTCCTGGCCGCATTCGCCGCGGGCAAATGCCCAGGTCTGCACGCCCTGCGCCGGGTCCCACGGCGACAGGTACTTATAAGGACTTTGGACAACCGGCGGCGCCGCGGCGGCTGCAGTCGAGAGGGCGGCGAGCACCGCCAGCATTATTTTACGCATTCAAACTCCGGATACAAAAAAGGCAGGGCCCCGGAGGAACCCTGCCATAACACTCTCACTTCGGGATCAGTTACATTTTGCCGCGCACGCCGAAGAACAACTGCTTGCCGTTCTTGTAGAACGCGCGTGGCTGGTTACGGGAAGAAGCGTACGACTTCAGGGTCGGATCGTTCAGGTCCTTGCCTTCCAGCGACAGCGTCAGGTTGTCGGTCAGGTTGTAGTTGAAGGCGGCGGACAGGGTGCCTACATCATCCTGGTAGATTGCGCTGTTGCGGTCCAGGCCATTCAGGAAAGCCGAACGGAAGCTGTAATTGATACGTGCGCTGAACTTGCTGGTCTCGTAGAATACGCCCAGGTTATAGGAATTCTTCGAAGTACCGATCATGCTGCAGTCACCCAGGTCGGCACAAGCCGATTTCGGTGCCGCTTCGGTTTCCTTGCCGTCGGCGTAGGTGTAGTTCGCGTTCAAGCCGAAGCCGTTGCCCAGGTCCTGTACATATTGCAGCTCCACGCCGCGTACACGGGCCTTGGTGTTCACTGCGGAGCTCATGTTGTACGTGGTGACCCTGCCGGCCGACTGGTTGAAGAAGTCAGCCTGCGAGGAACCGAAGGTCACGTAGGAGCCCATGTGCATGTTGTAGATGTTCATGCCCAGCAGGGACTTCGGCATGAAGTACCATTCCAGGCCCACATCGACGTTGTTCGACATGATCGGACGCAGGTTCGGGTTACCGCCGGAACCGGAGAAGGTCAGGTCACTCAGGCTCAGTGCACCCAGCGAACCGAAGTCAGGACGAGCCAGGGTGCGGCTGGCGGCACCGCGCAGTTTCAGGTCCGGCGTCAGGTTGGTGTACAGGTTGATGCTTGGCAGGAAATCGTTATAGGTGTTGGAGCTGTGGGTCGGATTCCAAACGTTGTTCGGCGAACCATTGTCGACATCGATCTTGGTCTTCACGAAGCGCACGCCGACGTTACCGCCGAAGTTTCCGAACTCCAGGTCGCCCATCACATATGCTGCCGTGGCTTTTTCCTTGATCAGGAATTCGCTTTGGTAGGCGTGGTTGGCGAAGCTGACATACTTGTCGCCCCAGGCCTTCATCGACTCGGCGTCGAAAGTCCACGCCTTGTTCAGCAAGTTAGGCAGTGGGCTGTCCGGGAAGTTGGTCAGGCCGGTTGGACGGTTGGCCAGCTGCGAACCGGCAGCAGCGACAGTGCCGCCCAGCCAGGTCAGGGCACGCTCGTGGTTCGCGCTGCGTAAGCCGAAATGCAGGGTCGGCACGCCGTTCCACTGGGTCTTGTACTGGCCGTCGACCTGGCCGTAGGTTTCCTTGTCCTTTGCGGTCACGTCCGAGGCCCAGCCGCCGAAGAAGTCGGCGCCGGTGCGCGGGTTGAAGGTACCGGCGTTATCCACGATCACGGTGGCAGGAGAATCCAGGCCATGGGTGGTCAGGCTGTTGCCCGCGTAAGCCAGCCAGGCTTCGTAACCGTAGTCGCGGGCGTAGCCGGTACCGCGTGTGGTACCAATCTGGCCTTTGAACTTCAGGTCCTGGGAAGGACGGTAGTTGAAGTCGAAGTTGACGAACTTCGAATCGCTATACGAACCAGGTCGGGCAATGATGTCCTGCACCGATGGCCCCATCTTCGAGCAGTCCGCCACCGGGCAGGCACTTGGGAAGGTGATCGAGGTGATGGTATCGCCGGTGACGGTCCACTTGGACGGGATGACGCCGCCCACGCCGGACCAGTTGTTGGTCAGCGGCTGGTATGGCGCCAGCATGAAGTTGGCATTGATATTGTCCGCATCCAGACGGGTGTAGAAGCCGTTGATGTCGAAGTCGAACTCTTTGTTGACCTTGACCTGCACGTCGATCATGCCGCCCTTGCGCTCGCGCTCCTGGTTGAACATGGCGGTACCGGTCAGCAGGGAGATGTACTTGCCTGCCACTTCCGGATTGGCGGCCACCCACTGCGGCGCATAGCCTGCGTTCAGCTTGTCCCACCACAGGAATTCCTGGCCGATACGGCGCAGGGTGCGTTTTTCGTCGAACACCTGGACCAGCACGCCCACGTTGTTCTGTTCATTTTTCCAGTTGCCCAGGGCGCTGAACTGCGCATCGGTTTTCTTGGAGCCTTCGCTGTACACGCCAGTCACGGCGCCCATCACGGTCAGCGGATCCTTGAAGCTCAGCGGCTTGCGGGTTTCGATGTCGACGTTGCCGGAGGCACCGCCTTCGATCAGGTTGGCCTGGGAAGACTTGTGCACGGTAACGCGGCCGATCAGCTCCGACGGGAACATCGAGTAGCTGACGGAACGGCCGCCGTTGGTGATGTTGGAAATGTACCAGTCGCCGCTCGATACGGTGTGGCCATTCAGGGTTGTCAGGGCCAGGTTGGATGGAGTGCCTTTCAGGCTGACGCGGTCATTCTCGCCAAAGCCGCCTTCCGAACCGCCGGCCGTGGCAACGGATACGCCTGGCACGCGCTGCAGCGAGTCAGCCACGCTCTTGTCCGGCATCTTGCCCACGTCTTCAGCGGTAATCACTTCTACCAGCGAGTCGGCATTGCGCTTCTGGTTGATCGACTGTGCCAGCGCGGCACGCACGCCGGTCACGACCACGACGTTCTGCTCGGCTGGAGCAGCCTGCTGTGCTTGCGCCATGCCAGCGGTTGCGGTCAGGATGGCGACTGCAGTCGCGATCGGTGTCATATTGCGGTTCATTTACTCCCCCTAAGTATGGGCTGTCTCAAAGCCCGGTCTATTGTTACCAGTTTCTAAAACCACGTTCAAACCAATTGGACGCCAATATACCCCGATCGAATACCAGATCACTACCAATTTACATATTTTTTTCACATGTTGTACTGAAAAGACATACCACTTCATGCACAAAAGCCTACTGTTAGCGCTATCCCATGGGGCGGCGGAATGCGAGTGGCAGCATACCGCTGGTCCGAAGGTCTTTTTTTGGTATTATCAGCCGCACCACAAGGGAGACTAAATGGCATCGCTCGCTCAGATCATGGAAGACCTGGTGCAGACCAGTAGCCAGCCGCTTTACCAGCTTCTGCAACGCGCCTTGCGTGAAGCAATCAACCTGCATGTGTTTGGTCCCGACGAAGCCCTGCCCGCCGAGCGTGTGCTGGCGGCCGACCTGGGAATTTCCCGCATCACAGTGCGCAAGGCCATCGACGGCCTGGTGGAAGAAGGCATGCTGGTGCGCCGGCCGGGTTCCGGCAATTTCATCAACACGCGCATCGAAAAGAACTTCGCCAAACTGACTTCCTTCTCGGAAGACATGCGTTCGCGCGGGCGTACTCCGCGCAGCGTTTGGCTGAAGAAATCGGAAGGAACCGTGACGCCGGAAGAAGCCCTGCGCCTGCGGCTTAGCCCGGGTGCGCCGGTGTACCGGTATCACCGCATCCGCTTTGCGGACGAAGTGCCGATGTGCGTGGAGTACGCCACCATCGTGGCCGATGCGCTGCCATCGCTGGAATCAGTGGACGTGTCGATGTATGAGGCGCTGGAAGCGGCCGGCCAGCGGCCGGTGCGCGCGCTGCAGCGCCTGTCCGCCCTGCTGCTGACAGGCGAACAGGCCAAGCTGCTGCAGGCGAAGGAAGGCGATGCCGGGCTGGCCGTCGAGCGCCTTGGTTTCGTGCGCGATGGCCGCGCAGTGGAATTTTGCCGCTCGATCTTCCGCGGCGACATGTACGACTTCGTCGCGGAACTCTCTACGCCTTAGTCTTCCACGTAGCCCTTGCGCAGCTTCTCATCGACCAGCTTCGCCATTTCACGCATCGCGCGCTCGGGCGTTTCGAATTGCTTGAGCAGCGACTGGCCGGCGCTGCCCATGCGGCCGTAGCTGACGGTCAGCTCGCTGCCGCGCAGCGAAGCGCGCCAGAACTTACGTGACGCGCCCTGTTCGAAATGCAGGTTGCGTGCCTGGCCCCCGCCCTCGACGGCCGTTGCCGCTTCGGCCACCGGCGCCGCGTCTACGGCGGCCGCCAGCGCAGGAGACGGTGCGAACGGCACCGGATCAACCATCTGCTCGAGCGCCCTGTCCTCTCCCGCGGACAGCATGGCCTCGATACGCTGCACGACGGCGCCAGGATTATCAAGCCAGTCCTTGCCCGGGATATCCAGCACACGCCAGCCGAAACTGCGCAACACGCCGGGGCGGAATACATAGCGCTCGACGCTGTCGCTGACCGTTTCCGCCGGATTATCCAGCAGGATCGCCAGCGCATAGCCTGCGCTCGATTCATCAACGATGGCCAGGTCGCAACGGAACTGCGAGCGGCCGACATTCAAGTGCACCTGGTGGCCGCGCTTGCGCAAAGCTGCCGCCAGCGCGTCGCGGATGCTGTCCTGCGGAATATCGCGGGTGAACGCATGGCGCGCCCCATGGTTCAACGCTCCCAGTACCGATTGGGCGCGTTCGAACTGGCCCATGGCGCTGGCCTGTGCGAACTGCAGGAACGAGCGCAGCGCCGCCGCACCGTCGTTGTGGACATTGGTGATGGCCTCGGCGTGGATGGTCGACACCACCGCCATGCGATGGCGCGCCCGGCTGAAAATCACGTTCAAGCGCTTTTCGCCGCCGCGCTGGTTGATCGGGCCGAAATTCATCAGCATCTTGCCATCCGGGCCCGGCGCATAGCAGATACTCAGGATGATCACATCGCGCTCGTCGCCCTGCACGTTTTCCAGGTTCTTGACGAACAGGCCGTTGAACTGGTCATCGTCCTCACGCACATACTCGCGCTCCAGGCGCATCGCAAAGTCCGCATCCTCCTCTGCCAGGGCTTCCAGGGCAGATTCAATGGCGCCTTGCTGCGCCTCGGAAAACGCCACGATGCCCAGGCTCATGCCTGTTTCGCGCAAGAGCATTTCACGCACGGTAAGCGCGATATAGCGCGCCTCCGCTTCGTTGCGGCGCCCGCTATAGACGCCATCGGCCACCTGGTGGAAGCTGACCGGGCGCGCCATTAACGCCTCGGCCGCCGCGATGCCGACACCTTCGTCGTCTGAGCGGCGCGGCGTGGCAGTTGCCGATTCCTGCTCCAGCATACGGTCCGGAATGGTTACCAGGCGCCCTTCGTAGAATGCGGCGTTGGAGAAGCTGATCAGGGACTCGTGTCGGCTGCGATAGTGCCAGGCCAGCAAAGTCGCCGGCAGGTTGCGCGCCGCCTGGTTCAGCAGGCTGTCCGCATCGAGGTTGATCGCGATGCGTTCGCCGCCTTCTTCCACCAGGATCTCGTCATCGCCTTCGCCGGCGCTGGCGCTGAAGAAGCTGGTGGGCGGCAACTGCATTTCATCGCCCACCACTACAACCTGGCGCGCGCGGCATAGCGCCGGCACCGCTTCCTCGGTCGGAATCTGACTGGCCTCGTCGAAGATCACCACGTCGAACAGGTCGGCGGAAAGCGGCAGCGTATCCGACACCGACAATGGGCTCATCAGCCAGATCGGTTTCAGGTCGTTCACCACCAGCCCTGTCTCGTCATCGCTCAGGTCGCGGATCGAGCGGTGCCGCATGCTCTTGCCGAACTCGTGTTCCAGCTCGCGGCGCCCGGTTGCATACAGCTTCTTGAACGCCTTGGCATCGTCATCGAGCTGGGTGGCCGACGTGGCCGACACCCGGACATGCTCGCTGAAGCGCGCGTGTTGCGTGGCTTGCACCACCTGCGCATTCAGCGCCAGCAATTCGCGCTGCTGCAGTGCCATGGCATGTACTGCCTGCGCCAGTGCCGCGCCATTGAAACGGGCGAGCACCGGGTCGGCGCGCAGGACCCGGCGCAGCGCTTCGTCGGCGACCAGCGCGTCCAGGCCTTGCGGCGCATAATCCAGGCCTTGCAGGGCTAGCGCGCAGGCCGGGTCGGCGGCATGCACTGCGCGCAGCAACGGCAGCATGTCCGGCAAATCATCCAGCGCTTCGCGCAAGTCGCGCAGCAGTTCGGCCAGCGCGTCCAATCGCATGCCAGCGTCCAGCACCAGCTCTTGCCCGAGGCATTGCGCCAGGCGGGCCAGGGCCTGCCGCGAGGCAGCCCCGGCACGTGCCAGGGCAAGCGGATCGGCCGACTGGCGCAGCCGCGCCACCAGCGACGACAGGCCGTCGGGCGCGCTGAGCCGCTGCTCGATGTCATCCAGTGCGCGCAGGAAGCCCTGCAAGTCGCCCACCCCGTATTGCTGCTGGCCGGCCGCGGTGGCGGCGCCCAGGTTCGACTGGGCAGCATGCTCAGCCGCCAGCGCCTCCAGCACCTGCCGGTAGCGTGGACGGACGGCGTGGCGGCTGAAATCATAGCGCCGCTGCACCTCGCCGCGCATGCGCCACCATGCCGGCTGCAGCCAGCGCAGGATGGAACCTTCCAGGCGTCCTGCCAGTTCCAGGGCTGCCAGCGTGTCGCCTGGCGCAAGCTTGTCGCGCCAGTTTGCCGTGGCCTCCTGCGCCGTCGCCAGGGACTGGACATGGCCGGCCAGCGTGCTGCGCAACGCCCCCAGCGCCGCAAACTGCGGCGATCCATGCTCAAGCAGCGAGAGATGGTTTGCCACACCGGTGTCCAGCAGCCATTGGCTGTCTGTCGCGTCGCGCAGCGCCTGCTGCAGCGTCGCATCGGAACCTGGCTCCAATGTGTCAAGCAGGACTTCTGCCTCCTGGCACAGTTGCTCCAGCCTGCCGTATGCACGTTCGTCAGCCACCACTGCAGCGGCCAGCCGTGCGAACGGGTGCGCCGCCAGGCTATCCAGCCCGAAGCGCTCGCGCATGGCGCGGTGCAGACGCTGCACCAGTTCGCGCTGCTGGTCCCATGACGCCAGCGACGGCAGGCGTTCGCGCCATGCCGGGGATAGTTCCGGCATGGCCGGCGCTTGCGCCAGGCGCCGCAGCAGCGATCGCACAGCAACGCCCAACTCCGCAGGCGCCCCCGCAATTGCCGCTTCAAAGGCATCGATGGTGGCCTGCTGCCCGGCCAGGGCATCAGTGATTTGCGCGCGGCGTGCAGCCAGCGCTGCGCTGGCCGGCGCCCCGGCAACCCATTTCTCATAGCAGGCGCGAAGGTCGGCGATATACGCCTTTTTGTCCGCCTGCGAGTCGTGGATCAGGCAGCACAGGGAATCCAGCCCGCTTTGCTTCAGGCGATGGAACACCACGTCGAGCGCCGCCCTCTTCTCGCATACGAACAGCACGCGCTTGCCGCGGCCGGCGTAGTCGGCAATCAAATTGGTGATGGTCTGGGACTTGCCGGTGCCCGGCGGCCCCTGGATGATGAAGCTGCCCTGCGCGCGGGCCAGCCGCACGGCAGTATTCTGCGTCGCGTCAGCCGCCACCACATTCCATTGTTCCGCCGGCCCCAGCGGCGGCGGCACGCCGGCCTCCAGCGCCCGCGGCTCGATCGAGAAGATGCGGTCGAACGAGGGATTGGGCGCGGGATCGTCCAGCAGCTGGGCGTAATCGCGCACCAGCGACATCTTGCGGTAGTTGAAATTGGCCAAGGTTACCTGGGTCAGGTCCAGGTCCCATGCATAGCGGTGGCCTTCCGTTTCTTCCAGCATGTAGCCGGCGCGCTCCTCGGCTTGCGCCACCGGCTCGCCCATGTGCGCCAGACGAGGCGCGGCGATCGGCGCCGCCCCAGCCTCGAACCGCTGCGGCAACACGCTGGGCCGCACCCAGTGTTCGAACAAGGCCCGCCCCAGCGGCCGGTAGTCATCGGCGGCATAGCTATACGGCGGCAGCCAGCCATCGCTGCGCTTTGCGCCAGCCGTTGGACGGCGGCGCTGGTACTGCTGCAAACGCTGCAAGGCCTTCTGGCGCACCAGGCGTACGGCAGCCTTTTCAACCAGGCGCAACTCGACTGCCGGTTCCGACTGGCGAATCTGCGCCAGGATATCGGCGTGCACCTCGGCCAGCGAGGTGCGTGACAGGTCCACGGTTTCGCCCAGGCGGATGCCGTACAGCTGGTTCAACTGGTGCCGCAGCACGGGATTGAATTCAGCCTCGCCGCCGGTGCACTGGATCACATACTGGTCGCGTACTCCTTTGCGCTTGACCAGTTCGACCGGGAGCCACAACAGAGGCGTCGTGATGCGTTCATCGGGCGCCTCTTTCAGGTTGTGCCAGCGCAGGAAGGCGATCACCAGGCGCAGGTTGCTGAAGCCGTATTCAGCGCGGTCGCGCCGCGTCTCGCTGATCAACTGGTCGAGCGCCGCAGGCAGGTAGGGCTGGTCGTCAAAACGCAGCCAGCTTTGCAGCGCCACCGGTTTGCCCGCCACCAGCTCGGCCGCGAACGGGCCGCCCCAGGTACAGATCTGCTCCGCGTCGATGCTTTCGACCTGCAGCATCAGCGGAACGCTGGCCACAGTCAGGTTAACCGTGGCAGCGGTCGGCCGGAAGTACAGCAGGCGGTTGCGGCGCGACAAATCGAACAGGCGATCGCGCAAGTGGTTCAACACCGCCGTGCGGCGCGGCGCGGCGCCGTTGGCGCCTGCCAGCGCACGCTGCACGTCCAGTATTTGCGGCTGGTCGCGCCAAGTGCGCAGGCGTGCAGCCAGTGCGGCGACGTCGGTAGCGCGTTCATGGCGGTTTACTTCCGTCATTTCGACGATGACCGCGGCGACAATCGGATGCAGGCGGTCGTGCGCCAGGAACAGGTTGCGGCGCGATCCGGCAAACTGCTGCAGGTCCTGTCCGTCCTGGAAGTCAAGGCCGCAGGCCAGGCTGGCCAGCAGCATGCCCAGCATGTAGACGTCACTGATCTCGTCGTGGTGCCCGGCCAGTTTCTCCCAGCTGCACGGCCCCGGCAGGTGAACCGGCCGCGTAATGGCGGCGGCCAGGTCGAGCTGGACTTCCAGGTCGTTGCTTTCGGTCCCGCCGCCATCGATACGCCGCTGCTCCAGCGTCCCTACGATATTCAGGCCCGACGCCGGGTGCGGCTGCAGCTTATGAACCGCGGCGAGGTCCATGCGCGGCTGCTGGCCTTCCGCCAGCCGCAGGCGCAGTGCGCCCTCGCCGTCGACCAGCACGTCGCCAGGGTCGAGGGCCGCGACCCTGCCTTGCCCATGCAAGGCGGCGACCTGGTTAAACAGCGGCAGCAGCAAGACCAGCACATCGTCAGTCGACAGTGCTGCCCCGGCTTGCGCCTCGATCAGTTGGCGCAGGGTGCGCACGTCATGCTCGCTCATTGATTCAACTCCTTGGCCAGCTGACGGTTATAGCGGTCCAGTTCTCGTTTGCCAAAGCCGGCGTCGCGCCACAAGTTGCGGCGCAGGCCCTCCAGGCTGCCCAGTTGCTGCGCCACCAGTCCGGCGCGCAGCAGCGCCTGCTCGCTCTGCTCGCTGTCGGCCAGCGCCATATCGAGCATGAGCGCATTCAGGTAATCGCGCACGCCGTCATCAACGGCATCTTCACCGAATGCTTCGGGCGCAATCACGGCTTCGCTGCCGCTCCAGTCGGGGAACAGCAGGCGTACTTGCGCCAGCACGGCTTCGCTCGCGAGCTCGGTGCCGCCCAGGAAATAGGCGAGGAAGCCGCGCGTCATTTCCTGCATACGCAACTGCGACGGCAAATCCAGCCGCGGCAGCGACAAGCGGCCATGCAGGCGCGAATCGATCCAGCTGTCCAGCTCCGCCGCGCCCTCCCACCATAGCGACAGCGCGCGGGCGCGGATAAAGGTCTCGGGATGGCTGTGCGCCGTGCTGGCGCCGGCCTCGCTCGATTCGATCTCGCTGGCCTGGCGCAGGTAAGCCGCCGGATCGACGCTGCCGATGCCGGTCTGCACCTTCACCAGCGTCGATACTGCCGGCCCCACGGCTTGCGCGGCAATGGCGCCGCCGCGGTCGGCAAACAACTCGGTATGCAAGGCATAGCGCCGATAGGTCTCGCGCTGGCTGGCGCTGGCATTGTGCGATGCCAGCGTGTCGGCCAGGATGCGATCCGCAATCAGGAAACTGCCGCCGTCCATCGACCAGAGCAGGTAATGCGCGAGCTCGTGCCCGAATAGTGCCAGCAGCTCTTCCTGCGACAGGCGCTCCAGCACGGGGCCTTGCAGGACGATGTGCACCTCGTCCGGCACGAACACCAGCGCCGCGTTCATTTCCTGTCCAGGCGACTGGTATAGCGTCGCCGGCGCCAGGATGCCGAGCCTGACCATGGCTTGGGCCAGCGTGCGGTGCACGCTGGCGTGGCTTTGTTCCTCGATGCGGTAAGTGTCGCGCAGCAACAGCGCGCGCAATGACTCGCGCTGCTCCGCGTCGGAGCGGCGCTCGCTGGCCCAACGCCATACCTCGGGTTCGTGGCGGCGCAAGTGGTCAACGACCTGCGCGTGATAGGCCAGTGGCTGCAGCTCCATGTTTTCCACTTAGCGCTTGGCCTTCGAAGCGTCGCTGGCAATCACCACCGACAATTTGGCCGGATCGATATGCTTGCGGAAGGCTGCACTCACCTGCTCCGCGGTCAAGGCCTTCAGCTTCGCCTCATATTCCTTGCTCCACACAAAGGTGCGGTCCAGGTAGCGGAAGTGCGACCAGGCGCCGGCTACCACGTCATCCTTCGAGCGGTTCTGCACGCGCTGCTGCATCAGGCCCGATTTGGCACCGGCCACTTCGGCCGCGGTAAAACCGTTCTTCACCGCGCGCTCCAGCTCCTGGAGCACAGCCGCTTCCAGCTTGACCATATTCTGCGGCGCTGCAATCGCTTCAACGCTAAAGCCGCCCGCGTCGTCACGGTCGCCGGCATCAAGCGAGGAACCGCCGCCATAGGACAGGCCCTCCTTCTGGCGGATCCGGTCCATCAGGCGCGACTTCAGGCCGCCATTGCCGAAGATGTAGTTCGCCAGCTCCAGCGCCGGATAATCGGCATCGTCCGTGCGCAGCGGGATATTCATACGCGCGGCGAACATGCCGTTTTCCTTGTCCGGCGCATCCAGCGTGAGGCGGGTCGCAGCCTTCTCCGCATGTTTATCCAGGATTGGCGCGTATGCGGCCTTGCTTTGCCAGCCGGCCAGCTCCTCGCTGGCGACCTTGACCAGTTCCGCCTTGTCGAAGTCCCCGACTACGGACAGCTCGCCGCGCGCAGTGCCGTAGAACTCATCGTGATAGGCCTTCACCTCCGCCAGCTGCATCGCCTTGACCGCCTCGATCTGTTCGTCGAGCGTCATCACGCTGCGCGGGTCGCCTTTCGGCCAATGATCGAAGTACTCGGCCAGCTTCCTGCCCGCCATCGCCTGCGGGTCGTTGCGCGAAGCATCGATGGCGACGATCCACTGCTGGCGCATCTGCTCGAATTCCGCCTCCGGGAACGAAGCATCCTTCAGCACGTGCGCCACCAGGCGCAGCGCGGCAGAGAGGTGTTCGCGCGTGGTCTCGAAGTGATACAGGCTGCCCGACATCTTCAGCTTCGACATTGCATCGGCCAGCTGCGCGCGCGAATACTTGCTGGTGCCGCGCGCCAGCATCTGGTCCGCGGCCGCTGCCAGCATCTGCTTGCCGAACTGGTTCTTCTCGTCGCCCCAATGCAGGCGCAGGTCCACTGCCACCGTCTCGCCGCGATTCTTCTTCGGCAGCAGCGCCAGCTTCAGGCCGCCGATTTCCTTCAGCTCCGTGCGCGCCATGATGTTGTCCTGGCTCGGATCGAAGTTTTCCGAGGTCAGGGCGCTGGCCTTGCTCTTGTAATCCTTGACCAGTTCGGCCGCGGTCGGCGCCGCGCCGATGTCCGCGCGCTGCGGCGCGTCGTCCGGGATGAAGGTGCCGACGGTGCGGTTGTCGCGCTTCATATAGCGTCCCGCCGCTTCCGCCACCTGAGTGGAGGTGATCGCCGCCAGGCCGTCGCGGCCCTGGAACAGCAGCCGCCAGTCGCCCAGCGCGATATGCTCGCTCAAGGCCACGCCGACCTGCTGTGGATTGTTCAGCGCCTTTTCGATCGAGTTGCCGTACTCGCGGCGCGTGCGCTCCATTTCCTCTTCGGTCGGCGGGGCCTTGGCAAAGCCCTCCACCGCCGCGATCAGTTCATCGCGCACCGGTTCGATCGGCTGTCCCATCTTCACCACCGCGCCGAACACTTGCAGGCTTGGCGCGAAACCAGGCTGGCTCATGGCAAACACCTGCGCTGCCTTGCCGCTTTCGACCAGTTGCTTGTGCAGGCGGCCGTTTGGCGTGTCGCCCAGCACCTGCCCCATGAAAGCCAGCGGATCGGCATCGTTATGCAGGCCCGATGGAATCTTGTAGCCCACCAGCACGATCTGTACATCGCCCTTGCGGCGTACCGCGTACTGGCGCTCCCCATCCTGCGTCGGCTCCACGGTCCAGAACTGCGGCAGCTTGCGCTTCGGCTTCGGGATGGCGCCGAATTTCTTGCTGATCCAGGCCAGCGTCTGCGAGGGATCGAACTTGCCCGCCACCAGCAGCACCGCGTTGTCCGGCTGGTAGTAGGTATGGTAGAACGCCTGCAGGTTCTCGATCTTGACGTTTTCGATGTCGCTGCGGTTGCCGATGGTGGAGCGGCCGTAGCTGTGCCAGTCGTAGGCCACGCTTTCCAGGCGTTTGTACAGCACTTCGAACGGGCTGTTCTCGCCGCTTTCGTACTCGTTGCGCACCACGGTCATTTCCGAATCCAGGTCCTTCTTCGAGATGAAGGACCTGGTCATGCGCTCGGCTTCCATGTCCAGCGCCCACTGCAGGTTTTCCGGGCTGGCCTGGAAGACTTCGTAGTAGTTGGTGCGATCGAGCGACGTGGTGCCGTTGAACTCCATGCCGCGCTCGGAAAACTGCTGCGGGATATTGCGATGCTTGGGTGCGCCCTTGAACATCAGGTGCTCCAGCAAGTGCGCCATGCCCGTTTCACCGTAATTTTCATGGCGCGAGCCGACCAGGTAGGTGACGTTGACGGTCACCGTCGGTTTCGACGCATCGGGGAACAGCAGGACTTTGAGCCCGTTGGGCAGGCGGTATTCGGTAATGCCTTCGACCGAGGGGCCTTTGGCGACGCCGGCGGGCAAGGTTTGGGCGAGAGCCGAAGAAGTGGTCAGCAGCAGCGCTGCGACGTATCTGATGTGCATGGGGTTCTGCTCATGTTGGCAAAACCCTATCCTACGACACTTAAGCCTTTTCGTCAGGTATCAGGCAGGCTTCGACCACCTGCAGCTTGTTATCCTTGGCGAATTCCTTAACGAAGTTATAAGCCATCGGCTGGATTTCGCGCAGGCCTTCGTTGACGACAACGGCCTTGATGCCGTTGACGACAGTCGGGGTGACGTAGGGTGAGAACTGCAGGTGGGCATGGCGCCCGCCGGAGCCTTCCGGGCGGAAGCACGCCAGTACACCGGCCAGTCGTTCCGCCCAGTCGCTTGGACGGAATTGTTTGCCGTCGGTCGTAAGCCCAAGAATGAAGAACTCGCTGGCCATATACCTGAAACCCGGTTGCTGTGAGGAACCCCAGTATTATATCTTATAGAAGACTTGAACGGGGCTCCGGGTTCAGGTCATTTTAGCCGAGCCACACCGCTCCGGACAGCAGCAACAGCAGCATCATCCACAGCAGCAGTGCGCGCCACACCAGGCCGACCGTGCTTTGCAGGGCGCGCACGCCCGGCTCATCGCCCGGCAGCTGGTCCACTTCCATGTCGCTGATGTCGACGGTTGCCGCGTCGGACGGAATGATCTTGGCCGCGTTTTCATTCGGCGTGCCGAGGCGCACGCCCATGGCGCCGCCGCCGGCCGACAGGATGATGCCGATCGCCTCATCCTTCCAGCGGTGGGCGAAATTGCGCCAGGCGTAGATCGCATCTTCGAAATTGCCGACCACGGCGAAGGCCACAGCCGTCAGGCGCGCCGGAACCCAATCGATCCAGTAGAACGCCTTGTGGGCGAAGATGCCAAAGGCTTCCTGGCGCATATGCTCCGGCTCGTTCCAGGCGCGGGCCAGGTATTCGGACACCCGGTACAGGATCGCGCCGCAAGGGCCAAGCGGCATCAGGAACCAGAAAAACACGCCGAACACATTGCGGTGGGTGGTCACCAGCGCCTTCTCCACCGCGATGCGGGAGATCTCGCTCACTTCCATGCCCACGGTATCGATCTTGCACCACTCGGCCAGCAGCGAGCGCGCCTGGCTTTCATCGCCGGCACTCAAGGCCAGCTGGATCGAGGTGAAGTAATGGCTGTAATGGCGGAAGCCCAGCGTCAGGTAGACGATCAGCACGTTCCAGGCGAAGGCCGCCAGCACCAGGTTGTAGCGCAGCAGCAGCCAGTACACCAGGCCGGCAGGCAGCGTCAGCGCGCCGATCAGCAGGAACCAGCCCATGCGGCCATGGCTCGCATGCCCGGCATTGAACCATTGCTCCATGCGTACGGCCAGGCTCTTGATTTCCGCCCAGATCGGGTTGTCCGCTCGCAGGGGCTTCAGTTGTTCGAACAGCAAGGCCACGAGAATGGAGAGAAAAGTCATCTAAATCCTTTGATTAGCAGTACCACAATGCCCGCTACGATAGCTTATGCGCGCAAGAAATGAAACAGGTTGCGCAGCATGCCGGCCGTTGCGCCCCAGATAAAATAGTTCTGGTAAGGCATTGCGTAAAAAGTGCGGCGCCCATTCGGCAGCTCGGCTGCCAGGCGCTGGTGGTTGGCGCCATCCATCAGGAACTGGAACGGCACCTCGAAGATCTCGGCCACCTCGAACGGGTCGGCCTTCATGTCGAACGGCGGCGTCACCAGACCCACCACCGGCGTCACGGCATAGCCGGTCCCGGTGTAGTACAAGGGCAGCGTGCCGATCACGTCGATATGGCGGCGATCCAGGCCGATCTCCTCCTCCGTTTCGCGCAAGGCGGTGTCGATCGCATCGGCGTCAGTCGGCTCGGCGCGGCCGCCGGGGAACGCCACTTGCCCGGCATGGTCGTTCAGGTGCGCGGTACGCATTGTCAGCAGCAGGTGGACGCCATCTTCGCGCAGCACCAGCGGCACCAGCACGGCAGCCGGCGTCGGTTCGCCGCGATGCAGGCCGAGCGGCGGCTCGGACGGTTCCGGCGTCCAATCAGGCGGCTCGGCAAAGCGGCGTCGCAGCCAATCCGGCGCCAGGCGCTCCAGCAGCACCGCGGCTTCACCGGCAATTGCTTCAATCGGTAGCTGGGTCGGGTCGAAAGGAGTTTTGGCCATAGGCGGCATTGTACCAAGCTGAAAAAAAAGGACGCCCGAAGGCGTCCTTTTCCGAATCCGATACCGGAGTATGGATTACGCTGCGGTTGCCGCAACTTTGCGGTTTGGCAGTTTTTCCTTGATACGTGCGGATTTGCCCGAACGCTCGCGCAGGTAGTACAGCTTGGCGCGGCGAACGTCACCACGACGCTTCACTTCGATCGAAGCGATCAGCGGGGAGTACAGCTGGAAGGTACGCTCAACGCCTTCGCCGGACGAGATCTTACGAACGATGAAGTTCGAGTTCAGGCCGCGGTTACGACGAGCGATAACAACGCCTTCGTAAGCCTGGGCGCGCTTGCGGGTGCCTTCAACTACGTTTACGTTGACGATCACGGTATCGCCAGGTGCGAATTCAGGGATGCTCTTGCCCAGGCGAGCGATTTCTTCTTGTTCCAGTTGCTGGATCAGGTTCATTGTATGACTCCTATTACCATCTTGCCGGCGCGATCAGGGATGCCCGGTAGAGGATGGGGTTGAAACACGGCAGGCAACATGCCTGCCACGGTACTACAACGGGTTTACAAACCCGCCAAAAACTTTTCGTCCTTCTTCGAGAGCAGGCCCGCTTCGCGCGCCTTTGCCAGCAGGTCGGGACGCTTGCGCGCCGTCGCTTCCAGCATGCGCTCACGGCGCCACTTCTCGATCTCGGCGTGGTTGCCGCCCAAAAGCACGGGTGGCACTGCCTCGCCTTCATAAATCTCTGGCCGCGTATAGTGCGGCGAATCCAGCAGGCCGTTGACGAAACTGTCTTCGACTGCCGAAGCATCGGTATTCAGCACGCCTGGCAACTGGCGCACCACGGCATCCATCAGGGCCATGGCAGGCAGCTCGCCGCCGGACAGCACGAAATCGCCGAGGCTGATTTCTTCATCGATGCAACGGTCCAGCAAACGCTGGTCCACCGCTTCGTAGCGGCCGCACAGGATCACGAGGCCGGGCTCCTGCTTCAACTGCATCACGCGTTCATGCGTGAGCTGCTTGCCTTGCGGCGACATGTACACCACGCGCGGCGCCGGCAAGCCGGAAACCACCTGGCGCTGCTTAGCGGCCGCGATGGTCTGTTCCAGCGGCTTGGCCAGCATCACCATCCCCGGGCCGCCGCCGTAAGGGCGGTCATCCACGGTGCGGTGGTTGTCAGTGGTGAAATCGCGCGGATTCCACAGCGACAGGCCCCAGCGCTTCTGCTCGAACGCACGGCGGGTTACGCCGGACTGCGTCAAGGCAGCGAACATCTCGGGGAACAGGGAAATGACGTCGAATTGCATTGTGCGGTTCCGGATTAGTAATCCAGGCCCCAGTCCACGATGATCTGCTTCGCGTCCTTGTCCACCCTGATGACAAACTGGCTTACAAACGGGATCAGGCGCTCTTGCGCCTTTCCATCAGCCTCGTACTCGACGCGCAAAATGGATTGTGGCCCATTGCTCATCATGTCCGCGACTGTTCCAAGGCTTTCGCCCTGTTGATTCTGAACTGCCAGGCCGAGCAAGTCGCCCCAGTAGTATTCGTCTTCTTGCAGCTGCGGGAAATCGGCGCGCGAGACGAATACGGCCGCGCCTTTCAGCGCTTCTGCTTCGTTACGGTCCGTCATCCCGACGATAGTGGTGACGACATCGCCACCATGCAGCTTAGCCCGCTTGACTTCCACGTCACGCAGGCTTGGCTTGTCGAGCCACCAAGTGGTGGCATGCAGCAGCGCATCTGCTTCGGAGTTGAAGGGTCGGACACGGACCCCGCCGGTGATGCCGTAGGCACCGAAAACAAAGCCAACCTGAACCAGGTCAGCCGGGGCTTGCACCCCAGATGCGGTCTTGCTGCTCAAAGCTTGAATTAAGCTGCTTTCTGGGTAGCAACCAGCTTGGCAACAGCTGGGGACAGCTGAGCGCCAACGCCTTGCCAGTAAGCCAGACGGTCAGCAGCAACGCGGAAGGTTTCTGCTTGGCCGGTAGCCATTGGGTTGAAGAAGCCGATACGCTCTACGAAACGGCCGTCACGACGATTGCGGGAATCGGTTGCAACGATGTTGTAGAAAGGACGCTTCTTGGCGCCACCACGAGCTAAACGAATAACGACCATAATATTTCCAAAAAAGAGTGCTGAGTCGGATAAAGCCGCAAATTATAGCGCGCTTTCAATCCGACCTGCAAGATTAATCAAATTGGTGGGGACTTGGACAATCCGAAATTATCCCCTGAACTAGCCACGGCGGCAACAGCTTTGTTGTGCGATACTGCCGGTTTTTCGGACTTTTCGGCAGCAATCATGTCTGTTTTACACAAAAACAAAACCTTTGCCGCCCTGCTCGCCGCCGTCGCCGGCGGCCTCGGCCTGCACCGCTTCTACCTGCGCGGCCTGGCCGACAAATGGGGCTGGCTGCACGCGGCCAGCCTGCTCGGCTGCGCCGCCGTGTTTGCGCTGTGGCCGAAAGCCGATCCCTACTTCCTGCTGCTGCCACTGATCGTGTCGATCCTGGTCGGCGTGCTCGAGGCCCTGGTCCTGGGCCTCATGCCCGATGAGAAATGGGATGCCGCCTTCAATCCCGGCTCCGGCAAGCAATCGAGTTCGCGCTGGCCGCTGGCGATCGTACTGGTCGCCAGCCTGATGTTCGGCGCCTTCAGCCTGATCGCCACCATCGCCCGCCTGTTCGACCTGCTCTACACCGGCGGCATCTACGGCTGACCCCATGGTGGGACACAGGCTCATGTACGGCTAACGTCTTGTCACAAATTTGCATTCCATTCGGCAACTATTGACCTATACTCACCACACTACAACCGTTTTTGGAGAACCCATATGAAAGTAATTAAATTCCTCTTGCCAGCCATCCTGGCCGTAACGGTTACCGGCGCGAATGCGCAACCGAAACGCTCTGTTTGCGCCGATTGCGGCACTGTGACCGCTGTTAAAGTCGTCGAAAAAGATGGCGAAGGCGGCGCGACCGGCATTATTGCCGGCGGTCTCGCTGGCGGCCTGCTGGGCAACCAGGTAGGCGGCGGCACCGGCAAAACCCTGGCCACCGTTGCTGGCGCTGCCGGCGGCGCCTACGCTGGCAAGAAGATCGAAGGCAAAATGAACAAGGTCAAGGAATGGCACGTGACCGTCAAGTACGAAACCGGCAAGGTCGGCACCGTCGTACTGAAGAACGATCCTAACCTGCGCAATGGCGACCACGTTCGCCGCGAACACGGCGGCCTGGAACGCTACTAAGCCCTCCGCGACAGCAGTAACCCCATCCCCGCGCCGGCCAGCAGGCCGGCGCAAATCCGATTGAACGTCCTCTTGCCGCGCGGTTGCGCGAACCACTTCTGCATGCGCGCGCCCATCCAGGCGTAAGCCGCCAGCGCCACCAGCTCCAGCAGCAAAAACAATACGCCCAACACGAAGAACTGTGCGCCTACCGGCCCGGCAGGATCGACGAATTGCGGCAGGAAAGCCGTGAAAATCAGGATTGCTTTCGGATTGCCCGAAGCGACCAGGAATTCCTGGCGTGCCAACTGCCACCAGCCCGCAACTGGCGCAGCGCCCGCCACCTGCCCACCCGGCGGCGCACGCCAGAGCTGCCACGCCAGGTAGAACAGGTAGATCGCGCCAACGGTCTTGATCCCATAGAACAGCAGCTCGGAGGTATGCAGCACCGCTGCCAGCCCGGCCGACGCCAGCGCGATCATCCCTGCAAATGCGACCAGCCGTCCGGCACCCGCCAGGCACGAGCGGCGAAAGCCATAGCGCGTGGCATTGCTGACCGATAGCAGGTTGTTCGGCCCGGGCGCCATATTCAATGCAAAACAGGCGGGCACGAACAGCATGAGGGTTGAAGCATCCATGGCCGGCTCCATATGGAAATTTTAGTTAATATACAACGCCAAAACGCGCAAGGAGACACCGTGACAGACAATACTACGCCCCACTTCCCGCCCCACTTCCCGCCCCACTTCCCGCCCCAGTGGCAACCCCTGGTGGACCGCGCAGCCAGCGCCTTGCGCGAACTGGCCGTCAATGAGGACGCCAAGGCCCGCTTCCTGGAGGACCCGATGCTGCGCCCTTACATGGAGCGCGTATCGCAGCGTTATGTTGCGGGCAGCACGGTAGCGGACGTCATCGTGCGTGCCGCGATGATCAACCAGAACGGGCACCGCGCTTCCGCCGAGTACATGGGCGAGAGCGTACGCGACGAAGCTTTCGCCAACGCGGAAACCAGCGTATTCCTGCAGCTGGTGCAGGCCATCGGCGAGCAGCACCTCGACTGTTCGATCTCGTTCGACTTGTCGCATATCGGCTCGCTGGTCGATCCGGAGCTCGGCTATCGCAATGCGCGCCGCATCGCGCGGGCAGCGCAGGAGATCGGCCAGGAAGTGATGATTTCGATGGAGGCTTCCGATCGCACCTCCGGCATTTACGAGACCTATAGCCGCTTGCACCAGCAGGACGGACTGGCGAACGTCGGCATCACGGTGCCGGCCAAGCTGCACCGCACCGCGAACGACCTCCCTGCCCTGCTGCGCCATCCGGGCCGCATCCGCCTGGTCAAGGGCGCCATGTTCGAACCGGTGCAGATCGCCTATCCTCGCAACAGCCCCGAACTGGCTGCGGCCTATCGCCGCTACGCAGCCGTACTGCTGCGCAGCGGCCACAAATGCTCGATCGCGACGCATGACCGCCCGGTCCAGGACGAGCTGGCGGCCATGATTCGCGCCGAGGGCATCGCAGCCGGCCACTACGAATTCGAGTCGCTGATCGGCCTGGGCGAGCAGAATATCTCCGAGCTGCGCGACGGCGGCTTCGCCACGCGCGAGTACGCAGTTTTTGGGAAGGAGTACTTCTTGTACGTATTGAACCGCATCTCCGAAGAACCAGTCCGCGTCTACCAGGCGGTCGTTGACGCCCTGGGTGCGGCATGATGCGCCGCCTTCTCGCCGCAGCAGCCCTGGCCGCAGCCAGTGCCGCGCAAGCGCAATCGGTAGCGATCACCATCGATGACGGCCCCAACGCCGGCAACACGCCCCGCATGTCTGCGCAGGAACGCAACCAGGCTATCCTGGCTGCGCTTGCCAAGCACCGCGTGCAGGCGGCACTGTTCGTCACCACAAGCTACGGCGCCAACACGCAGCAAGGCCTGCCGCTATTGCAAGCCTGGAGCAAGGCCGGCCACGCGATCGGCAACCACACGGTGACGCATCCGGACCTGGAAAAAGTCCCGCTGGCCGAATACCAGCGCCAGGTGATGGAGTGCGACAGCTTGATCAGCACCCAGCCCGGCTACCGGAAATGGTTGCGCTTTACCTATCTGCGCGAAGGGAATACTCCGGAAAAGATCGATGGCATGCGCACATTCCTGCGCGACCATGGCTACCGCAATGCGCAGGTGAGCCTGGACACCAGCGATTGGCGCCTGAACGAAAAGCTGGAACAGGTACTGGCGAAGGATCCCAAGGCCGATGTCGGCGCGATCCGCACTGCCTACCTGGCCCATATCAAGCAGCGCGCACTGGCTTACCGCGAGCTGTCGCAGCAACTGCAAGGACGCGATATCTCTCAGGTCCTGCTGCTGCACCACAACCTGATCAACGCACTATGGCTGGACGACGTGCTGGCGCAATTCGGGCAGATGGGCTGGAAGATCGTCACGCCGGCAGAAGCCTTTGCCGACCCGGTCTACCAGCTGGAGCCGGTGCGCAAGGTTGCAGGCCAGAGCTTGCTGCTGTCGCTTGGGCGGACACTGGGACTGGGAATGATGCCTGGCGGCGAGCGCCTGGTGGATGATGGGGACTACGAGATCGCTGAACTCGCGAAAAAAGGACTGTAAGGCCAAAAAATTGTCGTCCGATTTTCGGTTGCAGCCCAGGCAGGAGCCTCGTTAAGCTCCTGCCATCAATCCTCCGCTTCCCTCCTCGACGATGAAATTCACTGATCCCACCGACATCCAGCGCTGCTACCAGGCACTGGTCGCACGCTCGCCTGAACATGTCGGCGCATTTTATGCGGCGGTCAAGACCACGGCATCTTCTGCCTGCCAACCTGCCGTGCACGCGAGCCGAAGGCGGAGAATGTCGACTTCTTCTCCGACATCAAGGAAGCGCTGGCGCTGGGCTTCCGCCTGGCCGGAGAAAACGCGCATACGCGCCAGGCCGAGACAGAGATCGCAGAATACTTCGAAGGCAAACGCCGGCAATTCAGCGTGGCGCTCGATGCGTCGGGAAGCGACTTCCAGCGCGGCGTCTGGAATGCGCTGCGCGCAATGGAGTTTGGGGAAGTGACGCATTACGCCGACCTGGCAGCGCGCCTGGGGGCGCCCAACTCGGTGCGGGCAGTAGCTGGAGCGAATGGGGCAAACCGGATTGCGATCATCATTCCCTGCCACGGGTTATCGGCAAGGATGGATCGCTGACGGGCTACGGCGGGGGATTGGCGCACAAGGAATGACTCCTTGCGCATGAAGGGCGGCGCAAGGGCCGCCCCGCTGCAACTTAGAACTGCTCGACTTCCAGGCCCAGCACACCTGCGCTGCCCTCAACGATGGCGGCGCGCATGCCGGTGGAGCCGGACAGGATGTGATCCGCGAAGAAGCGCGCGGTCACGATTTTGGCGTGGTAGAACGATGCATCGCCCCCGCCTGCCGACAGCTTCGATTGCGCGATCAGCGCAGCACGGCCCATCTGCCAGCCGCCGAAGACGATACCGGCCAGCTTCAGGTACAGCACGGAACCCGAGAATACGCCCTTGATATCCGACTTGACGTGGTTGACCACGTACTCCACCACCGCTTCCAGGTCGTCGGCGCCTTGCGCCAGGTGCTTGCGCATTGCGGCGAAATCAGGGCTGTTCACGCCAGCCAGTTCTTCGGCAGTCGCGCGCACTTGCGCAATGATCGATTTGGCCAGCGCGCCGCCATCACGCACGGTCTTGCGGCCGATCAGGTCATTGGCCTGGATCGCGGTGGTGCCCTCGTAGATGGTCAGGATCTTGGCATCGCGGTAGTGCTGCGCCGCGCCGGTTTCCTCGATGAAGCCCATGCCGCCGTGCACTTGCACGCCGTCGCGGGCCACGTTTTCCGACATCTCGGTCGACCAGCCCTTCACGATCGGCACCAGGTATTCGTAGACAGCCTGGTTTGCCGCGCGCACTTCCGCGTCTGCGTGGTGGTGTGCCACGTCATGGATGCCGGCAGCTACGTAAGCCAGCGCACGCGCTGCTTCGGTCTGGGCGCGCATCGACATCAGCATGCGGCGCACGTCCGGGTGGTTGATGATCGCCACGCCAGCCGGGGAGCCGTTCAGGTCGCGCGACTGCACGCGGTCCTTGGCGAAGGTCACCGCCTGCTGGTACGCATTTTCCGCCAGGCCCACGCCCTGCATGCCGACGCCGAAGCGGGCTGCGTTCATCATGATGAACATGTATTCCAGCCCGCGGTTTTCTTCGCCCACCAGGTAGCCCACGGCGCCGCCGTTGTCGCCGAACTGCAGCACGGCGGTCGGGGAAGCCTTGATGCCCAGCTTGTGTTCGATCGACACGCAGTGCGCATCGTTGCGCTCGCCCAGCGAACCGTCGGCGTTGACCATGAACTTCGGCACGATGAACAGCGAGATGCCCTTCACGCCAGCCGGCGCATCAGGCGTACGCGCCAGCACCAGGTGAACGATGTTCTCGGCCATATCGTGCTCACCGTAGGTGATGAAGATCTTGGTGCCGAATACTTTGTAGGTGCCATCGCCCTGCGGTACGGCGCGGGTGCGCACGGCTGCCAGGTCGGAGCCGGCTTGCGGCTCGGTCAGGTTCATGGTGCCGGTCCATTTGCCGGTCACCAGCGGCTCCAGGTAAGTTGCCTTCTGCTCGTCGGAACCAGCGGTCAGCAGCGCTTCAATCGCGCCGTCGGACAGCAGCGCCACCAGCGCGAACGACAGGTTCGAGCCGTGCAGCATTTCCACGCATGGGGTGCCGATCAGCTTCGGCAGGCCCTGGCCGCCGAATTCAGTCGGGTGCTGCAGGCCTTGCCAGCCGGCTTCAGCGAACTGCTTGAAGGCTTCCTTGAAGCCCTTCGAAGTGGTGACCTTGCCGTCAGTCCAGGAGCTTGGCTCTTTGTCTGCTGCGTGGTTCAGCGGGGCGATCACGCCGCTCACGAATTTCGCGTTTTCTTCCAGTACGGCTTCCGCGGTTTCCGCATTTGCATCTTCACAGCCTGGCAGCGCGGATACGCCTGCCAGGTTTGCCAGTTCGTTCATCACGAACAGCATGTCTTTCATTGGGGCTTGATAGCTCATGACACCTCTCCAAGGTAGTAAAAGGGCCACTTGCGTGGCCCCGGTACTCAGTCCTTTTTCAGGACATTTATTTAATTAACCCAGTTCCTTGACCAGTTGAGGAACAACCTCGAACAGGTCGCCTACGATGCCGTAGTCGGCAACGGAGAAGATTGGAGCTTCAGGGTCTTTGTTCACGGCCACGATGACCTTGGAATCCTTCATGCCGGCCAAGTGCTGGATCGCGCCGGAAATACCGACGGCGATGTACAGGGAAGGAGCAACGATCTTGCCGGTCTGGCCTACCTGCCAGTCGTTCGGCACGAAGCCTGCGTCCACCGCGGCGCGCGATGCACCCATGGCGGCGTTCAGCTTGTCAGCCAGCGGTTCCAGGATCTTGAAGGCGTCAGCGGAGCCCATGCCGCGGCCACCGGAAACGATGATCTTGGCAGCGGTCAGTTCCGGACGGTCCGACTTGGCCACTTCGCGGCCAACGAAAGCGGACTTGCCGAAATCGGCAGCGGCAGCCACGGTTTCCACGGCAGCGGAACCGCCTTCGGCAGCAGCAGCGTCGAAGCCGGTGCTGCGTACGGTGATGACTTTGACTTTGTCCGACGATTGCACGTAGGCGATTGCGTTGCCGGCGTAGATTGGGCGCTCGAAGGTGTCAGGCGCGTCAACCTTGGTGATTTCGGAGATCTGGGCCACGTCCAGTTTTGCAGCTACGCGTGGCAGGATGTTCTTGCCGTAGGCGGTTGCCGGAGCCAGGATGTGAGAATAGCCACCAGCGATCGCCAGGATCTGCTCGGAGACGTTTTCTGCCAGGCCGTCGGCGAAGTGGGCTGCGTCAGCGTGCAGCACTTTGGTGACGCCGGCGATTTTCGCGGCGGCAGCGGCGGCGGCGCCGGCGTTCGAGCCAGCGACCAGCACGTGTACTTCGCCTGCGCATTTGGCGGCGGCGGTAACGGTGTGGAGGGTGCTGCCCTTCAGGGATGCGTTGTCGTGTTCTGCGATGACGAGTGCGACCATGATTGAGTTCCTAGAGTATTCGGTGAATTAGATGACTTTAGCTTCGGCGCGCAGCTTGGACACCAGGGTCGCTACGTCAGGCACTTTGATACCAGCGGAACGCTTGGCAGGCTCGGCCACTTTCAGGGTTTTCAGGCGTGGGGTCACGTCAACGCCCAGGTCTTCAGGCTTGACGACATCCAGCGGCTTCTTCTTCGCCTTCATGATGTTAGGCAGGGTCACGTAGCGTGGCTCGTTCAGGCGCAGGTCGGTGGTCACGATAGCTGGCAGTTGCAGCGCCAGGGTTTCCAGGCCGCCGTCCACTTCGCGCGTCACGGTGACTTTGCCGTCGCCCAGTTCAACCTTCGAAGCGAAGGTCGCTTGCGGCCAGCCCAGCAGCGCTGCCAGCATCTGGCCAACCTGGTTGGAGTCGTCGTCGATTGCCTGCTTGCCCAGGATGATCAGTTGCGGTTGCTCTTTATCGGCAACAGCCTTCAGCAGCTTGGCCACAGCCAGCGGCTCCAGCTCAACGCCGGTTTCGATCAGGATGCCGCGGTCGGCGCCAATCGCCATGCCGGTGCGCAGGGTTTCCTGGCACTGGGTCACGCCGGCGGATACGGCAACCACTTCGGTTACTTTGCCGGCTTCTTTCAGGCGGGTCGCTTCTTCCAGTGCGATCTCGTCGAACGGGTTCATCGACATTTTGACGTTGGCGATATCTACGCCAGTGCCGTCGGATTTGACGCGCACTTTCACGTTGAAGTCGACGACGCGCTTGACAGGTACCAGGACTTTCATAGGTGTGCCTTTGAAAAAGAGATAAGTAAAATTAGTGGGCTAGATTATATTGGAATTCGATATCACTTATCGAATAAAAGCACGATCGTGCGTTTTTTAAATACAATCCGGCGCCGAAAATCAGCAACCGGTAGCATACCGCAGTTTTTACTTGCGGCGCATCAAAAACGTAAATTCAGTGCCCTGCTGGATGTGGGACAACAATGCATTGCCAGTCTGCTTGGCAAAGGCCTGGAAGTCACGCACTGACCCTGGATCGGTCGCCACGATACGCAATACCTGGCCGCTTTCCAATTCCGCCAAGGCTTTCTTGGCTTTGAGGATAGGCAGCGGGCAATTCAGGCCGCGCGCGTCGAGGTCCTTATGAAATTCCATGGTCTCGGACTCGAGAGTAAGAGTTTCGCTCATCAATATCTCGCTTCTGTACAACTGGTTCCGACATACTACTCCAATTTTGTGCGTCTGACGCACTGCACCAAAATAGTTAATGTTGCGTTGCAAAATCACAACGACATTGCCATGCCGGAAAGGCCCGCCCTAGTAGGCGCGGGCCCGCAGCAGCTCTTAGATACGCGACTCCACCCATGCTGCAACGCCACCGAGCGCACCTGGCAGTGCGTCCGGATTGGTGCCGCCGGCCTGCGCCATGTCAGGGCGGCCACCGCCCTTGCCGCCCACTTGTTGTGCAACGAAGTTGACCAGCTCGCCTGCCTTGACCTTGCCGACGGAGTCAGCAGTCACGCCGGCGATCAAGCTGACTTTGCCATCGCTGACGGAGGCCAGCACGATGGCGGCGGACTTCAGCTTGTCTTTCAGCTTGTCCATGGTTTCGCGCAGCGCGGTGACGTCGGCGCCTTCCATGGTCGCAGCCAGGACTTTCAGGCCCTTGACGTCGACTGCCTTGTTCACCAGTTCGTCGCCCTGGCCGGAAGCCAGCTTCGACTTCAGTGCAGCCAGTTCTTTTTCCAGCAACTTCACCTGCTCTTGCACGGCGCCGATCTTGGCGGTCAGTTCTTCAGGATTCGACTTCAGCGCGGCGGCAGCTTCATTCAGCTTGCGCGCCATGCCCTGCACCAGCGCCAGCGCGCCTTCGCCGGTCACGGCTTCCACGCGGCGGATACCGGCTGCAACGCCGCCTTCCGAGACGATCTTGAACAGGCCGATATCGCCGGTGCGGTGCACGTGCACGCCGCCGCACAGCTCTTTCGAGGAACCGATGTCCATCACGCGCACTTCGTCGCCGTACTTCTCGCCGAACAGCGCCATGGCGCCGTGCTTCACAGCGTCATCGAAGGACATGTTATGCGACTGGGTCGCAGCGTTGGCCAGGATCTCGGCGTTGACGATAGCTTCCACCTTGGCGATTTCCTCGGCGGTCATCGGCGCATTGTGAGAGAAGTCGAAACGCGCCTTGTCCGGATCAACCAGCGAGCCTTTCTGTGCCACGTGGCCGCCCAGCACTTCGCGCAGGGCTTTGTGCATCAGGTGGGTTGCCGAGTGGTTGCGGATGGTGCGGCCGCGCGCATGCTGGTCCACTTCCGCGCCGACAGCGTCGCCAACCTTCAGCGCGCCGGATGCCAGCACACCGTGGTGGCCGAACACGTCGGCCTGGATCTTCAGCGTGTCTTCCACTTCGAACTTTGCGCCGGCGGCCTGGATCAGGCCCTGGTCGCCCACCTGGCCGCCGGATTCGGCGTAGAACGGGGTGGTATCCAGGACCACGATGCCCTGCTCGCCTGCTTTCAGTTCCTGCACCGGTGCGCCGTTGGCGTACAGGGCGATCACTTTCGAGTTGTGCTGCAGCTGGTCGTAGCCGACGAACTTGTTCTTCTCGCCGCTGTATTCAACATTGGCCGCCATCTTGTTCTTGAACTTGCCGCCTTCGCGCGCCTTGCGCTTCTGCTCTTCCATCGCCAGGTTGAAACCTGCCTCGTCCAGCGTCACTTCGCGTTCGCGGCAGATATCGGCGGTCAGGTCCAGCGGGAAGCCGTAGGTGTCGTACAGGGTGAAAGCGGTGGCGCCATCGAGGTTCTTCGGATCCTTGGCCAGCTGCGCTTCCAGGATCTTCATGCCGTTTTCCAGCGTCTCGCCGAAACGCTCCTCTTCCGCTTGCAGCACCTGGGCAACGCGGTCCTTGGCCTCAGCCAGCTCCGGATAAGCACCGCCCATTTCAGTGTTCAGGTCTGCCACCAGCTTGTAGAAGAATGCCTTGGTCTGGCCCAGTTTATGGCCGTGGCGCAGCGCGCGGCGGATGATGCGGCGCAGGACGTAGCCGTGGCCTTCCGGACCAGGGATGATGCCGTCGACGATCATGAAAGCAGAAGCGCGGATGTGGTCAGCGATCACGCGCAGGGATTTGTTTTCCAGGTCGGTCGCGCCGGTTTCGCGGGCGGCAGCCTTGATCAGGGCCTGGAAGGAATCGATCTCATAGTTGGAGTGCACGTGCTGCAGCACTGCGGCCAGGCGCTCCATGCCCATGCCGGTATCCACGCAAGGCTTCGGCAGCTTGTGCATCACGCCCGCTTCGTCGCGGTTGAACTGCATGAACACCAGGTTCCAGATTTCGATGAAGCGGTCGCCGTCTTCCTGCTCCGAGCCTGGAGGGCCGCCCCAGATGTCGGCGCCGTGGTCGTAGAAGATCTCGGTGCAAGGACCGCAAGGACCGGTGTCGGCCATCTGCCAGAAGTTATCCGACGCGTAGCGCGAACCCTTGTTGTCGCCGATACGGATGATGCGCTCTTTCGGCACGCCGATTTCGTTGGCCCAGATGTCATAGGCTTCGTCGTCTTCGATGTAGACGGTGACGGTCAGCTTTTCAGGCGGCAGGCCGTAGACCTTGGTCAGCAGCTCCCAGGCGTACTGGATCGCATCGCGCTTGAAGTAATCGCCGAAGCTGAAATTGCCCAGCATTTCAAAGAAAGTGTGGTGGCGCGCGGTGTAGCCGACGTTTTCCAGGTCATTGTGCTTGCCGCCGGCGCGCACGCAGCGCTGCACGGTGGTGGCACGGGAATACGGGCGCACGTCCTGGCCGAGGAACACGTCCTTGAACTGCACCATGCCGGAGTTGGTCAACAGCAGGGTCGGGTCGTTGCCTGGCACCAGCGAGCTGGAACGGACAATCGTGTGACCCTTGGATTCGAAGAACTTCAGGAACTTTTCGCGAATTTCAGCAGATTTCATGTCGTAAAAGGTAGGTTGCAGGCTGGTGCAAAGGGTTGATTATACGTGAACAGCCCGCCGTTGCGGTGGGCGTCGGCCTCTAAGCCGCTAGTCGAAGTCCGGCCCGATCAGGTCGATGCGGTCGGTGCAAAAAGCGTCCACGCCGAGGGCGAGGATTTCCCGCGCTCGCTCAGGGGAATTCACGGTATAGCAAAACAGGCCCAGGCCCGCCGCCTTCACCGCCCTCGCCTGGTCCGGCGTGAGGTATTTGTGATTGGTATGGATCGCCACCGCGCCAAGCTCGCGCACCGTTGCCAGCCAATTCGCAGGAATATTATCGAAAAGACAAGCGCGCGGCAGGTCAGGCGCCGCATCACGCGCGGCCGCCAAAGCAGGCATGCTGAAGGAAGACAGCAAAGGCATTTGCGCCGGATCGCCCGCCGCCACTTCGGCGGCAAAGCGGGCACGCGCGGTTTGCGCCACCCAGCGGCCAGTCGCCTCGTCATGGCCCTCCGCCGGCTTGATCTCGATGTTCATCCAGATCTTGTGCTCTTTGCAGTAATCGACCCATTCCAGGAACAAGGGCACGGGCTCGCCGCGGAACTCAGGTCCGAACCAGCGGCCCGCATCCATCTTCGCCAATTCCGCAGCCGTGAAGTTAGGCAGAAAACCGTCGCCGTACACAGTGCGGCCGAAATGCGAGTCGTGCATCACCACACCGATGGCATCGGACGACAGCATGACGTCGAATTCCACCGCGCGGAAACCATAAGCCAGGCCAGCGCGCAGGCCGGCGATAGTATTTTCCGGAGCGAGCGTACCGCCTCCGCGATGCGCAACGATTTTTGGGTAGGGCCACATAGGATTAAGACACTAACACGGTTGGATGCGTTAAGCTAACGCTCCCTGAAAACAGTAGGAAGAAGACAACATGACGCCGAAGGCCCTTGGACACATTCGCGTACTGGACTTAAGCCGCGTACTGGCTGGGCCTTGGTGCTCGCAGAACCTGGCCGACCTTGGTGCGGACGTGATCAAGATCGAACGTCCTGGCGCCGGAGACGACACGCGTGCCTGGGGTCCGCCATACGCCAAGGACGCCTCCGGCGCCGACACCACCGAAGCGGCGTACTACCTGTCCGCCAACCGCGGCAAGCGCTCCGTGACCTGCGACATCTCCAAGCCTGAGGGGCAGGCCCTGATCCGCGAACTGGCCAGGCAGGCCGACGTGGTGCTGGAAAATTACAAGGTCGGCCAGCTGAAAAAATATGGGCTGGACTACGACTCGCTGAAGGCTGTCAAGCCGGACCTGGTGTACTGCTCCGTGACCGGCTTCGGCCAGGACGGACCGTACGCACACCGCGCCGGCTACGACTTCCTGATCCAGGGCATGGGCGGTTTGATGTCCGTGACCGGCGAGCGCGACGACCTGCCCGGCGGCGGCCCGCAAAAAGCCGGCGTCGCGCTGACCGACCTGATGACCGGCATGTACTCCACCATCGCGATCCTGGCCGCATTGACCCACCGCGACCGCACCGGCGAAGGCCAATACATCGACATGGCGCTGCTGGACGTGCAAGTGGCCATGCTGGCCAATATGGGCTCCAACTACCTGAATAGCGGCAAGGCGCCTAAGCGCTGGGGCAATGCCCACGCCAACATCGTGCCCTACCAGACCTTCGCCTGCGCCGACGGCTACATCATCGTCGCCACCGGCAACGACGGCCAGTACCAGAAGTTTGTCGAAGTGGGCGGCCGCGCCGACCTGGCTTTCCACCAAAGCTACGCTACCAATCCGCTGCGCGTAAAGAACCGCGACGAGCTGGTGCCGATCCTGGCCGACATGGTGAAGTCGCAGCCACGCGACTGGTGGATCGAGCAGTTGGAAGCGGTGGGCGTGCCATGCGGCCCGATCAACGACCTGCATGACGTGTTCAAGAACCCGCAAGTACAAGCGCGCGGCATGATGATCGAAACCGACCACCCGACCGCTGGCAAGGTAAAACTGGTGCGCAACCCGATGCGCCTGAGCGCCAGCCCGGCCGAAACCGACATGGCCCCGCCCCTGCTGGGCCAGCACACCGACGAAGTACTGCGCCAAGTCCTCGGCCGCAGCGAAGAAGAAATCGCCACCCTGCGCAGCAAAGGCATCCTGTAAAAGCGATACGGCCGAGCCCGTGTCACACCGTGGGGTCACACCCCAGGTGTGACACGAGCCCGACCGTGCTAAGGAAGAGCCCGTGTCACACTTAGGGTGTGACCCCATGGTGTGACACGGGCTCGGCTGGTGCGGCTTTTAGTGCAGGTGCTGTTTGAAGTCGAACAGTTCGCGGTGCATGTGGTTCACGACGGCTTTCATCTCGGGGGTGACCTGCATGCGCTCGCTGGCGCAGACGCGGCGGGCGCGGGCGCCGAGCAGCTCCATATCGTCTACCAACTTGGGTACGTTGGCGTAGTCTTCACTCACCAGCATTTCGCTGATGTCGTCGGAGCGGCGGTCCAGCTTCTGGATCGTGTCGCGCAGCTCGCCAGTCAGGTGGCGTTCGGCCGATAGTGCTTGCGCGGCCTGGCTCACTGCCATTTGGATGTTGCTGAGCCTGATACGGATTTCTCGATCGTGCATCATGATGATCTCCTCGCTCAAAACGGCACCCAGCGTGCCGGTCGGACTTGGAGATCATTCTCACCCGGCGGTTCAATCACCCTGCCTCAGCTTTGATCTGGCTCAACATTGGCGCAATGGGCGTCAACCGGCGCAAGTGGATAGCAATCGCAACAGCTCCCACCAAACAGCTGGCGAGCAGCGCGACAACTCCAGTCCAGCCCGCCCTCCCCCACAATATCCCCGCAGCCCAGCCGATCACGCTGGAACCAAGGTAATAGAAGAACAGGTACAGTGCCGAGGCCAATGCCGCCCCGCGAGCGCGCCTGCCTACCCAGCTGCTGGTCATCGAGTGCGATGCGAAGAAGGCGAAAGTGAACAAGGCCAAGCCCCCCACGACCAACGGCAGCCAGCTCGACAAGGTGAGTACGATTCCGGCCAGCATCAGGCTGAGCACCAGATAGAGCACACCCTTGCGCCCGTAGCGGTCGGCCAGCTTGCCGGCCCAGACTGAGCTGAAAATCCCGAGCAGGTACAGCAGCGAGATCCCGCCGACCACACTCTGGCGCAAATCGAAAGGCGCGGCCAGCAGTCGGTAGCTGATGTAGTTGTAGGCGCTCACCATGCAACCCATCAACAGGAAAGCCAGGGTGAACAGCCACGGCAGTCCTTCGTCACCCAGGTGCCGGCGCGCTTGCTCCGGCAGTGCGCGCCAACCTCCGGTTGAGGGGCGGAAGCGGCGCGATTCCGGCAGGCTGCGCCAGAACTCGGCAGCCGCCAGCACGCCGGCCACGCCCATCGCCACCAGGGCGACGCGCCACGAGAAAAAATCGCTCAGCACGGAAGTCACCATGCGCCCGACCATGCCACCGAACGCGCTGCCGCTGATATACAGGCCCATCGACAGGCCCAGTGACTCGGGCTCGATTTCCTCGGCGAGGTAGGCCATGGCGACGGCGGGCATGCCGCCCAGTGCAATGCCAAGCAGGACGCGTGCGGCGAGCAATTGGCCGTAGCCACCGGCCAGTGCGCACAGCAATGTCATCAAGGCGGAAATCGCGAGCGCACCAACCATCAAGGGCTTGCGGCCGAAACGGTCGGAGATCGCGCTCGACACCAGCAGCGAGACCGCCAAGGCGGCCGTCGACAGGGAGAGCGACAGGCTGCCCTGGGCCGGCGTCAGCGCAAATTCGTGGGACAGCAGCGGCATCAGCGGTTGTACGCAGTACAACAGTGCGAAACAGGAGAAGCCGCCAAAGAACATGGCGCGATTGGTGGGGTGGCTCAGGGCTTTCATGGTGAATCCATCTTAGGATTGCCCAGTATTACTGTCCAATATATATTTGAGGCGTTATTAATCGCTTCAACATATTATGGAATTGCGTCACCTGCGTTATTTCGTGGCTGTCGCCGAGGAGCTCAGCTTCACTCGCGCTGCCGAACGGCTGCATATCGGCCAGCCGCCCCTCTCCCAGCAAATCCAGGCGCTGGAGGCGGAAGTGGGCGCGCGCCTGTTCGACCGCAGCAAGCGCTGGGTGCGATTGACCGAGGCCGGCAAGCTGTTCCTGGAGGACGCACGGGCTATCCTGGCGCAGTCCGAGCGTGCGGCGGAACGGGCGCGCCGGGCGCAGCGCGGCGAGGCCGGCGAACTGCGTGTTGGCTTCACGTTTTCAACGCCATTCACCCCGCTGTTTGCGCGCACCATCCGCCGCTACCGGCAGCTTTATCCGGACGTGGCGCTCACCTTGCATGAGATGACGACGCTGCACCAGATCGATGCGCTGGAGGCGCGCAAGATAGATCTTGGTTTTGTGCGTCCGCCCGAGGTGGCGTTGCCGGAGCACTTGGCGCTGACTACCCTGCGCCGGGATGCGCTGCTGCTGGTCCTCGCCAGCGATTCGCCGCTGGCGCGCAAGCGCAAGATCAAAGTGGCTGACCTGGCGGAGCTTCCGTGGGTGATGTATCCGAAGGAGTCCGGCGTGGGCATTAATCACGCGATCCTGGGCATGTGCCGGGCGGCAGGCTTTGTGCCGCAGGTGGCGATGGAGGCGGGCGAGGCGGCAACCATTATCGGACTGGTTGCGGCGGGGATTGGGGTGTCGGTGCTGCCGTCGCCGTTCCAGTCGATGCATTTGGAGGGCGTGGCGTTTCGTCCGCTGGATGATGCGGGGGCGGTCACTTCGCTGCAACTGGCGCAGCGGCGGGCGGATGGCGGGGCGCTGGTGGAGGCGTTTGTGCGGGTGGCGCTCGAAGAGAACCGGTAAAACCGGGTCAGGCCCTTGGGTCTGCCCCCAGCCAAGGTTCAGTCGTAGTCGGCGTCGAGCTCGGAGCCGGCGTAGTTTTCCAGCTCGGTCCACAGCGTCTTCATTGCGAAACGCCCCGGCAGCTTTTGCAGTACGGTGCAGGTGCGGCGATACAGGTCGATCCGGTTCAGCAGCACTGCGCGATGCTGCTCCGGTACCGCTGCCACCAGCGCCTCCCAGCCTGCCTCGTAATCCGGCTTGGCTTTGCGCACAGCCTTGACGAAGCGTTCAAACTCTTTCTGGCCGGTGCGGGCGACAATGCGGCCGCCGCCTTCCACCGCGAAGATGATCGCCAGCGCAATCACGCCTTCCGCGTTCAGGTCAGGATCCTTGATCGCGCCTTCCAGGTTATGCCGGCGCAGCCAGTTCGCCAGCCGCACCACGGCCTGCACTTCCTGCCGCTGCTTCAACTGGGTCTGGTATTTGGATGGACCATCCCAGTTGGCGCCCGGCTCGGTAAAGCAGATGTCGAAGAACAGGTCGCGCAGGCGGCGCTGTGCGTACATCGGGTCGTTGTCGTACTCACCGATCAGCGTATCTTCCGGCATCGCCGCCAGGTCCTTCAGCTGGACGAAGCCGGCCTGGAACGCCAGCTCGGCGCCCTGCTCCACCAGGAAGTCCAGCGCCAGCTCGTCGGAGTCGACGGTCAGCAGCTGCTCCAGGCCGAGCGAAACGCCGCCAACAGTCAGGTTGACTGCCCTCTGGATGCCTTCCGCCGTGCGGTTGTTGGTGAACTTGTCCGCCACCATGGCCGTGATGCCGCTCAATTCTTCCGCCAGGACGACGGCCGCATCTTCGCGGTCGTCGCCGGGCAGCAGTTTGATGGCGCGGGTCAGTCGCGGCAGGTTTTCTTTGACGAGTGCGGGCAGCATCAGCCGAAGATCCCCGTGCCGATCGAGCGGCGTGCGCGTTCACGGCCGGTGCCGCTGCGGGTGGTCGGCACTTGCTTGCGCAGCCGGTACAGCAGCTCTTTGGTCGAGCGCTGCAGGTGCTCAGGCTCTTCGTCCGGATCGTCGCTGAATTCAGCATCGGCCAGGTCGGCGCTGTGGCGGAATTCCGGGAACAGTTCGAACAGCGCTCGGTCCCAGCCGTCTTCATTGGCCTTCGCCAGGGCGACGGCAAGCGGCACGATGTCGTTGTCCGACGCGGTCTGGCCGGTCAGGTAGGCGCCTTTCGAAATCACCTCGCCCGCCACTTCCAGCACTTCTTTCGGCGCCAGCGAGAACAGGATCGCGAATGCGGTGCAGCCCCAGTCGGTAGCCGAGGCTTCCTTCAGCAGTTCGGAGCGGCGCTCCTCGTCTTCGGTGCCGAAGACAACGCCGTGGATGTGCGCGAACAGCGATTCGGCGATGCGTTCAGGATCGTCTTCGATCATGTCGTCCGGCCAGGTCGCTGCCAGGTAGGCCAGGCTTTCGGCCCACTGCTTCGGCGGCACCAGCAGCGTCGCCAGCGACATCTTGCCGCCGTCGAAACCGGACATGTGCAGCGCCGTCACGTGCGGCGGCAACTCCTGCAGCACTTCCACCACGGCCAGGTCGCCGTGGGTGTCGGCTGCTTCGGCAAAGGCGCGTTCGGCGTGCTCCAGGGAGCCTGCCAGAACGAGTTCGGTGACCTGCTTGCGAATGGCTGGCAGATTCTTGTCGGTCATGCTCAATCCTCCTGCTGGTCAAAGATGCCGGTGAAGTCGTCGGTTGCGACATCATCCGAGTAATCGTCTTCATCATCGCCCTCGTCGCCTTCAGCCAGGCGGTCGAGCGACGTGTCCTCGTCGTCCCACATGCGCGGATGCTTGTGCAGCAGCGCGGTGATGATGGCCTGGCGTGCCAGGTCGGGGTGGTTCTCTTCCAGCGCTTCCAGCAAGCCTTCCGCCTTCGGGCAGGTGGCTGCACCGAACACGCGGGCCGGGTCGCCGTGTTCGAAGTCTTCGGCGTCGGCAAAAGTGGCCTTCGGGTCGTGGAATTCAATCACGTCCACCAGGGCGAAAGCCATCATGTTCAAATCGTCGATGCCGCCGCCGTTCAGGTATTCGGTGCGCAGGGCTTCGACCATCTTCTTGTAGTTCTTGTGGTCAGGCGGATCGCCGAGGATGCCCTCGATCTGCCCTTCCAGCTCGCGCGCCTGGTAGGCGAACTCTGGGTGTACTTTTCTCATTTGCTGCTGTCTTTCTGTTGATTCAGGCGGCGGGGATCGTCACGCCGTTGACGCTGAAAACGGATCGCCACTGTTGGTAGGCTTCCGCTTCCGGGTCGATGATGATGCGGTGGTGCACACTCTGGTTGTATTCTTCCCGTTTCTCGGGGTCGGACAACACTTCGTAAGCTTTGACGATGGCCTTGAAGCGGGCATCTGCGCCCGGTTCCTGGTTGCGGTCCGGGTGGAAACGCATGGCCAGGGAACGATAGACCTTCTTGATTTCCTCGTCAGAGGCATTAGGCGCGACACCGAGCACATTATATAAATTTTCCATATTGCAACTCCGGGCCGGTTTTTAAACGCGTAAGGACGAATTATCCTATAAAATGCCCTGTTTACGCTGAATATCACCCTAAAACCGGTAAACCTGGGTCTGACCCAAGGGTCAGACCCAGTCTACTCAACGGCTAGCGGTTGGGTTTAAGGCTTTTGATCTTCGTCAAAAGTCAAAGGCCAAGAACCCGAACCCCTGGCGACAGCACAGACAGGGTCAGACCCTTGGGTCTGACCCAGGTTTACCGGTTTTAAACCAAGAACATACATGAGCAACGACAAAAAAACTGCCGCCCCGGCCCCAGCGCCGAATTTCCTGCGCAATATCGTTGAAGCCGACCTGGCCTCCGGCGTCAATAAGCGCGAAGGCCTGCCGCCGGTCATTACCCGCTTCCCGCCGGAGCCAAACGGCTACCTGCACGTCGGCCACGCCAAGTCCATCTATACCAACTTCGGCCTGGCGCGCGATTTCGGCGGCCGCTGCCACCTGCGCTTCGACGACACCAACCCTGAAAAAGAAGAACAGGAATACGTCGACTCCATCATCGACAGCGTGCGCTGGCTCGGTTTCGACTGGAACTACAAAGGCCCGGTTGGCGCCGGCGATCACCTGTATTACGCCTCCGACTACTTCGACAAGCTGTATGAAATGGCCGAATACCTGATCAAGGTCGGCAAGGCCTATGTCGACAGCCAGAGCGCCGAGGAAATGAAGAGCACCCGCGGCGGTTTCGGCGCCGCCGGTACCAATTCGCCTTTCCGCAACCGCTCGGTGGAAGAAAACCTGCAGCTGTTCCGCGACATGAAGGCGGGCAAATACAAGGATGGTGAGCACGCACTGCGCGCCAAGATCAGCGAAGATGCCATGTCCTCGCCGAATATGAATATGCGCGACCCGGCGATCTACCGTATCCGCCATGCCCA
This sequence comes from Duganella sp. Root198D2, assembly GCF_001428585.1. Taxonomy (NCBI): domain Bacteria; kingdom Pseudomonadati; phylum Pseudomonadota; class Betaproteobacteria; order Burkholderiales; family Oxalobacteraceae; genus Duganella; species Duganella sp. Root198D2. The sequence goes on from NZ_LMIC01000002.1 coordinate 69,537, forward strand.
CCATCACCGCACCGGCGACGACTGGTGCATCTACCCGATGTACGACTACACGCACCCGATCTCGGATGCGCTGGAAAACATCACCCATTCGATCTGCACCCTGGAATTCCAGGATCACCGCCCATTCTACGACTGGCTGCTGGAAACCTTGTCGGAAGGCGGCTTCTTCGCCAAGCCGGTGCCGCACCAGTATGAATTCGCGCGCCTGAACCTGACCTATATCGTCACCTCCAAGCGCAAGCTGCGCCAGATGGTGGAAGAAGGCATCGTCGACGGCTGGGACGACCCGCGCCTGCCGACCATGGCCGGCATGCGGCGCCGCGGCTTCACCCCGGAAGGCATCCAGTTGATGTGCGAACGCACCGGCGTGACCAAATCCGACGGCTGGATCGACTTCGGCGTGCTGGAAGGCGCCGTGCGTGAAGACCTTGACCCAAAAGCACCGCGCGCCATCGCCGTGCTGCGCCCACTGAAGCTGATCGTCGAAAACTTCCCGCAAGGCCAGTCGGTCGAGTGCACCTCGCCGGTTCACCCGCACCACCCTGAACTGGGACATCGCACCTTCCCGTTCACCCGCGAACTCTGGATCGAAGAAGAAGACTTCATGGAAGTGCCGACCAAAGGCTACTTCCGCTTCACCCCTCCTGCCGGCGACCAGCCTGGCGCCCGCGTGCGCCTGAAATACGGCTACGTGGCCGAATGCACCGGCTTCGACAAGGATGAGAACGGCAAGGTCACTGCGGTGCGCGTGAAATACTTCGAAGATTCCAAGTCCGGCACCCCGGGCGCCGACACCTACAAGGTGAAAGGCAATATCACCTGGGTCAGCGCCGAAGCGGCCCTGGAAGCGGAAGTGCGCCTGTACGACCGCCTCTTCACCGAAGAGAAACCGGATGCCGGCGGCAAGGACTTCAAGGAATTCCTGAATCCGAAAGCACTGGAAATCGTGAAGGCTTACCTGGAGCCGGGCTTGAAGGATGCCCCCGCGGAACAGCGTTACCAGTTCGAGCGCCATGGCTATTTTGTGGCCGACCGCGTGCTGTCGCAGCCCGGCAAGCCGGTATTCAACCGCATCGTCACATTGAAAGACAGCTGGGCCAAATAACTGACCCGAACTGTGACAAAAAAGCCGCCTGCGGGCGGTTTTTTATTGTTCGTTTGATTTCAATCAAAGTGGTGTTTTTGCAACTTGACCTTGAAGCATGGAAATTCTTATAGTCAGGCAATGACGCGCTTACAGCTCAGCCTGTTTTCCCCCACCAAGCCCTTGTGGTGGCTAGGCATTGTGCTGTCGCTGGCCGTGGCGCTCGGACTCCATACGGTTGCCACGCGTTCCGTCGAAAGTGAAGCGCGCGCCCGTTTCCACAACCAGGCCCGCAACACGCAGTTCAATATCAACGCCAGCATCAAGGCATATACCGATGTCTTGCGCGCCGCCGCCAGCTATTTCCAGGCCGGCGGCGAAGTCACCCGGGAAACCTTCCACCGCTATGTGCAGGGACTGGACCTCGAGCACAATTACCCGGCCATCGACAACATCAACTTTGCCGAGTACTACACCGATGCCCAGCGCCCCGCGGCGGAAGCCCGCCAGCGCCAGCTTACCGACAACCTTTATCCCTCCTACCGCCTCCATCCAGAAGGAAAACGTCCCGAATACGCGGTGCTGACCCTGATCGAACCGCTGGAAGGGTTCGGCGACCGTTACGGCCTGGATATCGCGGCCCGCCCCGGCGTGGCAGGCGCACTGTTCGCAGCGCGCGACCAGGGCGCCTTGAGCAGCTCCGGCCAGCCCATCCCGCTGCGCAGTGCGCCAAGCCATGTGGGCATGGCAATGCGCATTCCCATCTACCGCAACAGCATGCCCATTACCACGATCGAAGAACGGCGCCTGGCCTGCATTGGTTCAGTAGGGCTGGGGTTCAGCGTACCGCGCCTGGTCGATGCGGCACTGGGTGAAATGCCGGTGCGCACGGTGCGCGTATCGCTGCGCGACAGCAGCAGCATTGGCAAGCCGCCTGCCCAACTGTTCGATAGCCAGCCTAATATGCCAAGGGCGGACAGCGACCATTTCGTTACCGAGCTGCCGGTGCAGTTTCATGGCCGCACCTGGCATGCGCAGTTCAGCGTGCCGAAGCGCGCCTTGTATTCCAGCTTCGACCAGTTTCTGCCCGCGCTGGCGGGCAGCATGGGTTTCGGCGCGAGTGTGCTGATCTATGCGCTGTTCATAACGCTGGCTTCTTCCCGCCGCCGCGCCGTGAAGCTGGCGCGCGCCATGACGCGCGAATTGCGCGACAGCCAGGCGCGCCTGCAACTGTCGCACCATCGCCTGCGCCGCCTCGCTGCGCACGCGGACCACATCAAGGAAGAAGAGCGCAAGCGCATCGCGCGCGAAATCCACGATGACCTGGGCCAGAACCTGCTGGCCCTGCGCATTGAGGCCGATATCCTCGCCACGCGCACCGAGAAAACCCACCCGCGGCTGCATGCGCGGGCACGCGCCACGCTGCACCAGATCGACAACACCATCCGCAGCGTCCGCCAGATCATCAACGACTTGCGGCCGAATGTGCTGGACCTCGGCCTGTCGGCAGCGGTGGAATGGCAGATCGCGCAATTCCGCCTGCGCTCCGGCATCAAGTGCGAATTCATTGAAGATGCCGTGGCCGACCATGGCGTCGACGACCATTGTGCGACCGCTTTCTTCCGCGTGCTGCAGGAATCGCTAAGCAATATCCACCAGCATGCATCGGCCACCATGGTGCGGGTCGAACTGCAACAGATGCACGGCATGCTGCGCATGACCATCAGCGACAACGGCATCGGCATCAATACCGCCAGCCGGCACAAGGCCGGCTCTTTCGGCCTGGTCGGCATCGAAGAGCGCATCAGCCTGCTCGGCGGGAACTGCTCGATCAACAGCCTGCCGCATGGCGGCACCACGGTCAGCATTGCAGTGCCGGTCGGCTACCGGGTGGCGCCTGCCGACGATATGCGCCTCAGCGCTTAGGCGTTTTTACCACTTGCTAAGACTTTACCTGCCGCTGTTGATCCATATCAAACTCCCTTTCCACAGCTCAGCAAAAATGCATTTGTAACATTTGACGGCGCGACAAGCTATTGATTTGAAAGGATCTTCGCCTGTGTTGTTTATTCCGCGCACGTGTAAATTGTTACTTGCATTGCCGGGGGCTAAGTCTATACTTGAGCTAGTTGATCTACATCAACATCTGTGTTCCCAACTCCGAACACACCAGATGCCTGGCACCACAACACCAGCCCCCTAGAACGGCGTCTTCTCTCTCTCAGTCAGTCTTAAATTCGCTCACTTTTAAAGGGATTGTCACTCATGATTTCTGCTGAAAGCTTCAAGGCTATTGCCGATCTGGACCTGGAACCTATCAAGGTGAAACTGATGCACGTGGAGTCCGGCGAGGGCTGGTCGCTGGAAAAGGTCAACGCTACCGAATTCGAATACCGCCGCTTCCTGTACCTGATGAAAATGTTCCCTAACGAGCAAACCGCTCCCCTGATGGACGTCGACATCTTCTGGCACTATCACATCCTCGATACGATGAAGTACTTCATCGACTGCGAGAATGTGTTCGGCTACTACCTGCATCACTTCCCATACATCGGCCTGCGCGGCGAGGACGACGAAGAGGCGCATGAACGCGTAGGTAATCGCATGAAGGAGCTGTATGAAGAAACCTTCGGCGAAGACTATTTCCGTAGCGCCGTTGCTTACTCGGGTCGCGTCGCTGTCGAGGCTGCTGCAGACGGCTCCCAGGTTGCCTACTCGGGCCGCGTGGCAGACGAAACCGGCCAGCAGGTAGCCTACTCCGGTCGCGTTGCCGCCGAAGCTGGTGCGCAAGTCGCCTACTCGGGCCGCGTGGCTATGGAAGCCGCACCGCAAGTAGCCTACTCGGGCCGGGTCGCTGTGGAAGCTGCACCGCAAGTGGCTTACTCGGGCCGTGTCGCAGCCGAAGCCGCACCGAAAGTTGCTTATTCCGGCCGTGTCGCGGTTGCCTACTCCGGCCGCGTGGCGGCTGAAGCTTCGCCGCAAGTGGCTTACTCCGGCCGCGTCGCTACCGAAGCTGCACCGCAAGTCGCCTACTCCGGCCGCGTGACAGCCGAAGCAAAGACGGCCTACTCCGGCCGTATAACGACAGAAGCGAAAACGGCGTACTCCGGCCGTGTCGCAACTGAAGCACAAACCGCTTACTCCGGCCGTGTCGCGGCTGAAGCGCAAACCGCCTACTCCGGCCGCGTTGCCGCCGGTGCCCAAACCGCCTACTCCGGCCGCGTCAGCGCCGAGGCCCAGGCGGCATCGCAATCGCTGTTCTACTCCGCCCGTCCTCGCCTGGCAGGCGCCTGAGCCTGATCGAGCACGCAAATAAAAACGGCCGCACCTGATAACAGGTGCGGCCGTTTTTTTTCGTCCGGACGAAAGCTTAGTGCGCCATCAGGTCGCGCAGTTCACGGATGCTGAAATCGCTGATTTCATGCATGCGGATCAGGATCGTCGCGCCGATAGGCAGCGTGTTGTGACGGATCTTGCTGATCACTGGTGGGGCAACTTCCAGCGCGCGGGACAGGGCTGCGTCATTTTTCAGTTGCAGCTTTTCAATGATAGCGTCCAGGACGCGGTTCGGATTGTAAGACGACGATGCAGTAATTTCTTTCAGAGAGCTCATGACTATACTTTTTCAGTGTGTTGCGTGGTCGCAACAAAATTATTGGCGGAATTTTCGACAAAGAGCGCCAGAAAAAGCCGTTGTTGACGCAATTTTCGGCACACGGACGGTATCATACACCGTTTAATTGCCGTTCGCTTAACGCCGTGAGATTTTGATAGATTCTAGCGCGTAAAGCTGTGCTAGGAATTCATATAGTTTAACAAAAAGACTACTTCTGGTCGTTTGTTGCTAAAGTAAATGGCAAACACAGCCAGGCAAACGTGATCCAGACCAGGGCGGGAGGGAGGTACATCAGGGCCGCGGGCATTGGAGTGTACTCCGAACGCCAGTCAAGGCGGCGCCTGATTTCCTCAGGCGAAGGCGGGGGAAGATGGGCATGGCCACGCTGGGCCAGGTAGGCACGGACTTGCTCCTTGGTGGGATGGCTGTACATGGCGCCCTCCTTGGCAGGCATTGGCACAAGATAGCGCCGGCAGCATCACGGGCGCTTGATGCAACTCAGGGCGGCTGCAACATCCGGGAACCGCAGCCGTACCAGCAACTCCTCCTTCATGCGCCGGTTCGCCAGCCTGCGCGATTCCGACATGAAGGACAACAGGGTTGGCGTCACAGCCTGCGCCAATGCTGCACGATCCAGGCGAGGTGGGCGCGGCAAGCCGAAATGATCGGCCACCATGTCGAAATAGTCCCCCATTTTGAGTTCCGTGTCATCTACCGCGTGATACACACGGTTACAACTTCCTTTGCGTAAGGCCGCCAATACAACACGTGCCAGGTCGTCGGCGTGGATATGGTTGGTGTAAACATCGTCTTGTGCACGCAGCGCGGGAGTACCTTGCTGCAGGCGCTTGAGCGGCAGGCGGTCCGCGGCATAGATACCCGGCACGCGTAGGATGGACAGCCGACCCTGGGCTCGGCGCGCCCATGCCCGCAATACGTTCTCCGCATCGACCCGCCGCAGCGCCCGTGCATTGCGTGGCGCAACGGGCTGGGTTTCGTCCGCCCAGCGCCCGGCCAGGTCGCCGTACACGCCGCTGGTGCTCACATAAACCACTTGCGCCCGGTCAGGTAAAATGGCGGTCACATTGCGGGTGCGCCGATCCAGCCCGCCCTCGCCCGGCGGTGGAGCCAGGTGCACGACCTGGTGCGCCAGCCCGGCCAGGCGACGCAGCGATTCAGGCTGGTCCAGGTTGGCCAGCACCGGCACGGCGCCCGCCGCACGCAATTCGGCAAAGCGCTCGCGCTGGCTGGTCACGGCAAATACGCGGTAATGCGCGCGCACCAAAGGCAGCAAACGCATGCCTACATCGCCGCAACCAATGACCAGCAGGCGCGGCTTGTTGAATTTTTTACTGATTTCCATATTTAAGATTGTATGTCTTTCCAAATTACTGTTCAGCCTAGCGGCCACCAATTCATCTGCGAAGACGACGAAACCGTGTTGGCCGCAGCCATGCGCGCCGGCGTCGGCCTGCCATACGGCTGCAAGAATGGCGCCTGCAGCTCCTGCAAAGGCAAGGTGGTGTCGGGCTCGGTCAGCCACAAATCGCACCAGCGCCGCGCCCTGAGCGAGGAAGAAGAAGCGGCCGGCATGTCGCTGTTCTGCTGCGCGATTCCACATTCCGACCTGGTGCTGCAGGCGCGCGAAGTGGTGGGCAGCGGCGAATTCCCGATCAAGAAAATGCCGACCCGCGTCAACTCGCTGGAGAAATTGGCGCCGGACGTGATCGTGCTGACGCTGCAACTGCCGGCCAACGAGACGTTCCAGTACAAGGCCGGCCAGTACCTCGAGTTCCTGCTGCGCGACGGCAAGCGCCGCGCCTACTCGATCGCCACCGCACCAGAGGGCGGCGCGCTCACCCTGCACATCCGCCATATGCCGGGAGGCTTGTTCACCGACCAGGTGTTCAGCACCATGAAGGAACGCGACATCCTGCGCTTCGAAGGCCCGCTGGGCACCTTCTTCGTGCGCGACGATTCCGACAAGCCGATGGTGCTGCTGGCATCGGGCACCGGCTTCGCGCCGATCAAGGCGATTGTCGAACATGAACGCGCCAGCGGCTCCAGGCGCCCAATGACCCTGTACTGGGGCGGCCGCCGCCCGCAAGACCTGTACATGGATGCGCTGTGCCGCCAATGGGCGCAAGAACTGCCGAACTTCAAGTACGTACCGGTGGTTTCGGACGCCCTGCCGGAAGAAAACTGGAGCGGCCGCACCGGTTTCGTCCACCAGGCCGTGATCGACGACCTGCCGGACATGTCGGGCTACCAGGTCTATGCATGCGGCGCCCCGATCGTCGTCGAATCGGCCAAGCGCGATTTCGTCAAGGATTGCAAGCTGCCGGAAGACGAATTCTTTGCCGATGCCTTCACTTCCGAAGCAGACCTCCAGCAACCTTAAGACTTTCCCCGCGCTGCGTGCCGTGGGGCGCGCGGCGCCCCACGGCTTCCCCAAGCACGCAAACGTATGTCATCCAACGGTTTCTCAGTCCTTCGCCACCGCAACTTCGCCTTCTACCTGTCAGCCCGCCTGCTCGGCACCATCGCCGTGCAAATGCAGAACGTCGCCATCGGCTGGCAAGTCTACGCACAAACCAAGAACCTGTACTACCTCGGCATGATCGGCCTGGCGCAATTTGCGCCCTTTCTGCTGCTGATCCTGTACGCCGGCCACGCCGCAGACCGCTACAACCGCCGCAATATCATTGCCACCTGCCTCGGCGCGCAACTGGTATGCGGGCTGGCGCTGCTTGGCTACACGCACAGCGGCTTCAGCGCCGTATGGCCGATCTTCGCTGTGCTGGTGCTGTACGGTAGCGCTCGCGCTTTCATGAGCCCCGCCACGCAAGCGGTCCTGGTGAACATGGTGCCGACCGAAGATTTCAGCCGCGCCGTGGCGCTCTCCAGCTCCACTTTCCAGGTTGCCGTGATCCTCGGCCCAACGCTGGGCGGCCTGCTGTACATCTATGGGCCCGGCACCGTGTACACCGTCACCTCGCTCATGCTGCTGTCAGCCGTGGTGCTGGTGATCCTCACCCGGCCCGCCCCGCAAGCCACGCGCAAAGAGCCCGCCACCTGGCACAGCGTGCTGGAAGGGCTGCGCTTCGTCTGGTCGCGCCCCATCATGCTGGGCGCGATTTCACTCGACCTGTTCGCCGTCTTGTTTGGCGGCGTGACCGCCCTGCTGCCGGCGTTGGCGCACGACGTGCTGCATGTCGGACCAACCGGCCTGGGCCTGCTGCGCACCGCCCCCGGCGCAGGTGCGGCCATCACCTCGATTGCGTTGGCGTTCTGGCCGATCACGCGCCGTGTCGGCGCCTGGATGTTCGGCGGTGTCGCAGTCTTCGGCATCTGCACCGTCATCGTAGGCTTCACGGACAGCTTCGTCATTGCCCTGGCCTGCCTGCTGGTGCTCGGCGCCGGCGACATGATCAGCGTGTACGTGCGCCACCTGCTGGTGCAGTTCGAGACGCCGGATGAAATCCGCGGCCGCGTCAGCGCCGTGAACGCCGTCTTTATCGGCGCTTCCAACGAACTCGGTGAATTCGAATCCGGCGTCACCGCCGGCTGGCTGGGACTCACGCGCGCAGTGATCTTCGGCGGCGTCGCCACGCTTGCGGTCACCGCTATCTGGGCCTGGCGCTTCCCTATCCTGTCGCGCATGGACCGCTTCCCCCATCACGACAAGTAGTAAGATTTGCCGCATGAGCTACCACATCGTTCGCAGCCGCCCCCACCTGAGCGCCGCCATCGCGGTCGGCGCGCTGGCCGGCGTGTTCCTGCCCTCGCACTGGAAGCCGCTGCTGCGCGTGCTGACGGCCTGGGATATCGCGGTCTGGATGTACCTGCTTACCGTGGGCTGGATGATGATGCGCGCCGACCACCGCGAGGTGAAGCGCATCGCCGCGCGCCAGGATGAACGCGCCGCGACCATCCTGGCCAGCCTGGTCGTCGCCACGGTCGCCAGCATGATCGCCATCAGCAGCGAACTGGCCAGCCTGCGCGATATGCCGGCCAACGAACGCGGGCTGCATTATGCCTTCGTGGTGATCACGCTGGTGGGGTCCTGGTTCCTGGTCGGCACCCTGTTCTGCTTCCATTACGCCCACCTGTATTACAACGTCGAGGGACGCCCGTGCCCCCTGTCCTTCCCGGGCGGAGAAGCCCAGCCGGACTATTGGGACTTCCTTTACTTCTCCTTCACGATCGCGGTCGCCGCCCAGACTTCGGACGTATCCGTGCAATCGTCCTCGATGCGCAAGCTGGTGCTCGGCCAATCCGTGCTGAGCTTCTTCTTCAATCTTCTTATCCTGGGTTTATTTGTGAATATGGCGGCTTCGCTAATGTAGGAGTAAGATTAAATCGCGTGGCAACACGTTTTGGTTAACAAACGGGAGCAGCATATGCAAATCAGTGTGAACACCGACAAAACCATCGAACGTACTGCAGGCCTGGATGACCATGTGAAAGAAGTGGTCCAGACTGCACTCCACCGGTTCGGCGAGCACATCGGACGCGTCGACGTCCACCTCAGCGAAGGCAATGCACAGAAGTCCTCTGACGGCGATATCCGCTGCATGATCGAGGCGCGCGTCAACGGCTACCAGCCGATTGCCGTGACCGACCACGAGGCAACCCTGCATCAATCCATCCATGGCGCAGCAGACAAGCTGCAACGTGCTATCGAAAGCGCATTGGGCCGCCTGAACGATAGCAAGCGCCACACTTCGCAGCCCAACTTCGAAGAGGCTGAGGAATAATCCTTAGTCCGCGGCGGCCAGGCCCTTCAGGTACCGGATACCTTGCAGGGCACGGCTGCCGTACCAGGACATCATTTCCCCATCGACCAACTGTACCGGCTTGCCGATCTGGCGCTCCAGTGCGTCCACGTGTTCTTCCGTGAAGCGGTAAGGCTCGGACGACAACAGCACCCGGTCCACGTCGCGCACCAGCGCATCGCTCCATTGGAAACTTGGATAGCGCGCGTCGCCGATTTCAGGAATCGACCAGCCGATCAGCGCCAGCATGCGCGCGATATAGGTATCGCGCGACACTGTCATCCACGGATCTTTCCAGATGCAGTACAACACGCGCTGCGGACGGCCCGCATGCACTTGCGCCAGCTCACTTTCGAACTCGCGGCACCAGGCGTCCGCGCGCTCCTGCGCGCAGAACACGCCGCCCATCAACTGCACCAGCGCCAGGTTATCGCGCGGTTCGATCGGATGCGTCACCACGATGTTCGGCACGAATTCAGCCAGTTTGTCGACGGTAGGCTTTTCGTTCTCGTCGATGTTTACCACCAGGTGGGTAGGCGCCAGCTTGCGGATCTTCTCGATGTTGACGTCCTTGGTGCCGCCCACTTTCGGGATATCGCGCACCTCGTCCGCGGGATGGATGCAAAATCCGGTACGCCCCACCAGTTGCGGCGCCAGGCCGAGGTCGCACAGCAGCTCGGTAATCGAAGGCACCAGCGACACGATGCGCGCGCTCGGGGCGGCCGCATGGTGCTGGCCGAGGATGTCGGTAAAAGTCATGGGCGATATTGAACCACACTTAGGCTATCATTAACACTGTTGATACCGCAGCAAGAAAGTTCATTTTGAAACCGATTGGCACCTTCGGCGCTTCCGCTTATCAGATCCAGGCCTTGCAGCTGTTCCGCGGCGCCGACAGCCTGCGCATCGCACCGCTGTTGAAAGAATGCCCGATCATGCTGGTCGAACAAGGCGAAGCGGTCGCAGACCCGCAACGCGCCCGTTTCTACATCGTGCTGCGCGGCGCCCTGTCGGTAGCAGCGGACATGAGCACCGGCATGTCCGACGGCAGCACCATCAGCAAAGTGCTGCCCGGCGAGAGCGTCGGCGAACAGGCCGTGCTCGACGAAGAAGCCAACCAGGCCGCCATGACCGCGCTGGAGCAAAGCGAATTGCTGGTGATTGAGTCGGAACTGGCGTGGCAGCTGATCGACGCCGCCAACGGCGTCGCGCGCAACCTGCTGCGCATGCTGTCCTTCCGCATTCGCGCCGCCAATGCGCAATTGCGGCGCCGGCAAAAGCTGGGCGAGTTCTATCGCCAGCTGTCGATGGTGGACGGCCTGACAAGCCTGTACAACCGCGCCTGGCTGAACGACTTCCTGCCGCAACTGATCGCCAGTGCCCAGGCCACGGGCCAGCCGCTGTCGCTGATCATGCTCGACATCGACCACTTCAAGAAATTCAACGACAGCCACGGCCACCTGCAAGGCGACGAAGCGCTGCGCACCGCCGCGCACGTGCTGACCGGCGCCCTGCGGCCGACCGACTTCGCGGTGCGCTACGGCGGGGAAGAAATGATGGTGGTGCTGCCCGACACGAATCTGCAGGTGGCCGAAGTCGTCGCCGGCCGCCTGTGCCAGCGCATGCGCGAAGCGGTCGTCTTCAGCGACATACGCCAGCCGCTGCCGCACATCACCAGCTCCTTCGGCGTCGCCGCTTTGGGCCCGGCCCAGGACGAAACCGCCCTCATCGCCGCCGCCGACGCAGCGCTCTACCGCGCCAAGGAAAGCGGCCGCAACCGCGTCGAAGTCGCAAAATGAAAGTCGGGGTCAGGTCTGGCAATCCGCCATTTTGGCGGATTGCCAGACCTGACCCCGACTATTTTTTATGCTACTTTGCCGCTCTGGGCTTCGTCGGTCGATGAAGCCTGCCTTTGACTCGACACAAAGGAGTCCAGGCCTTTCTGCACCAGCTCGTAAGTCTTGTCGATATTCGAGGCAATGTCGCCGCCCAGTACCTTCAAGCCCTTCAGGATATCGCGCGCTTCCTTGAACCCTTTTTCGATGCCGCCCTTGATCGTGTCCATGAAGCGATCCAGGGCGTCATCGCCTTCCAGCCCGGAATGCTGTTGCTGGAAAGCGCCGAAGAAGGCCGTGGACAGCGATACAATGCGGCCCGCCGTGCCTTCGGGCGAGTTGTCCTGCCCGCTGGCGTTCTGGATCGCATCGGGACCGAAATCGGCCTCCAGCTGCTCATTAATCGAGGTAATTGCCGATTTGTAGACCAGCGCCAGCGGGTCGTTCTCGGAATTCAGCGAAACCGAGGCCGATTCCTGCAGGATCGACACGTTTAGCTGCATCTTGGCGCGGGTGGACGCCGAAATAGCCGTGTCATTGCTCGCCGTGGCGGGCGTGGCACGGGTGTTGACGGAAATGGGATTTGACACAACAGTCCTCCTTGCCTCAGCATTCGATAACGAGAACCAACATTTGCACCATGAGCAACCATACCTTCCTGTGGCATGACTACGAAACCTTCGGCGCTGTGCCACGCCGTGACCGCCCCGCCCAGTTTGCCGCCATCCGCACCGATGCAGAGCTGAACGAAATCGGCGAGCCGATCATGCTGTTCTGCCAGCCGGCCAACGATTACCTGCCGGACCCGGTTGCCTGCCTGATTACCGGCATTACCCCGCAGCAAGCTTTGCAGCAGGGTGTGCCCGAGCATCAGTTCGCCGCAACTGTCGAGAAGGCCTTTTCAGAGCCTGGCACCATAGGCGTAGGCTACAACACTATCCGTTTTGACGATGAAGTGACGCGCTTCTTGTTCTGGCGTAACCTGATCGACCCGTATGCGCGCGAGTGGCAAAACCAATGCGGACGCTGGGATTTGCTGGATGTGGTGCGGATGACCTATGCGCTGCGCCCCGAAGGTATTGAGTGGCCTCTTAATGATAGCGGTAAACCGAGCTTCAAGCTTGAGCATTTGACCAGGGCCAATGGCCTGGTCCATGAGGCGGCGCACGATGCGCTGTCCGACGTGCGCGCCACCATCGCCCTGGCCCGCCTGATCCGGCACAAGCATCCGAAGCTGTTCGATTTCTGCCTGGCCTTGCACAAGAAAGACCGCGTGGCCGAGGAGATCGGCCTGCACCTGGCGCGCGAGCTGCGCCAGCCTTTCCTGCATGTGTCGGGCATGTTCCCGGCGGAGCGCGGCTGCCTGGCGCTGGTGTGGCCGCTGGCGCCGCATCCGTCCAACAAGAATGAACTGCTGGTGTGGGATTGCACCCATGACCCGCAGGAGCTGTTTGCGCTGGATGCGGAGACGATCCGTCTGCGCATGTTCACCCGCGCCGATGCCATGCCGGAAGGGATGACGCGCCTGCCGATCAAGAGCATCCACCTGAACAAGTCGCCGATGCTGGTGTCGAACCTGAAGACGCTGCGGCCGGAAATGGCGGAGCGCTGGGGGCTGGACCTGGAGTCCGCTCGTGCCAACGCGGCGCGGGCTGCGGCGGGGCCGGATATGTCGGCGGTCTGGGATCAGGTGTTCTGGCGTCCGGTCGCGGAGCCGGCGGACGTGGACGAGGATCTGTACGGCGGCTTTGTCAGCAATGGCGATAAGCGCTTGCTGGAGTCGCTGCGGCGCGAGCCTCCGGCCAAGCTGGCGTCGGCGTCACCGCATTTCCAGGATGACCGCTTGGGGGAGCTGTTCTTCCGCTATCGCGCGCGTAACTTCCCGCAGACTTTGTCCGAGGAGGAGCATGAGCATTGGGAGCAGCATCGTGCGGCGCGCCTGTTTGAGGGCGCTGGCGGGGCGCGCACTGTCGATGAATTGTTTTCGGAGCTGGATCGCCTGGGGGCGGAGACCGACAAACGGGGACAGGAAGTGCTGGCAGCCCTGTATGACTACGTGGAGATGATTGTGCCGGAGCGCTACTGAAACCGGTAAACCGATGTCCGCCCCGCAGGGTCAGACACCGGGCTCACCGGTCTTAAGCGCGGTGCGCGTTGATCGCGTCGCGCGTCTCCTGCGCCACGCGGCGTGCGGCAGCCGCAAAATCTTCCCCGCCTTGCGGCGTCGCGTACAGGATGGCGCGCGACGAATTGATCATCATGCCGGTACCGTTGTAAGTACGGCCGGCCTTGACGGTCGCCTCGATATCCCCGCCTTGCGCACCGATCCCCGGCACCAGCAGCGGCATGTCGCCCACGATTCCGCGCACTTGCGCCAGCTCCTCTGGGAAGGTGGCGCCCACCACCAGCGCGCACTGTCCGTTGGCGTTCCACTTTTCCGCCACCAGCTTGGCAACGTGCTGGTACAGCGGCTTGCCGTCGACCTTCAGGAACTGCAGGTCGGAACCGCCCGCATTCGAGGTGCGGCACAGGATGATTACGCCGCGGTCGCTCCATTCCATGTACGGTTCAACGGAGTCGGAGCCCATATACGGATTTACGGTCACCGCATCGGCGCCGTAGCGGTCGAAAGCTTCGCGCGCATACTGTTTCGCAGTAGCACCGATGTCGCCGCGCTTGGCGTCCAGGATCAGCGGGATGTGCGGATAGTTTTCCTTGGCGTAGGCGCAGATCTTCTCAAGCTGGTCTTCCGCACCCAGTGCCGCGAAATATGCGATCTGCGGCTTGAACGAACACGCCAGGTCGGCAGTGGCGTCGATAATCCGGGTGCAGAACTGGTAGATCCCTTGCGGGTCGTTTTGGAATTGCGCAGGCAGGCGCGCCATATCCGGGTCCAGGCCAACGCACAGCAGGGAATCGTTGGCTGCCCAGGCAGCGGATAATTTTTCGATAAATGTCACAGCGGGCCTCTTTATTCTTTGCGTTGCAAACCCTACATTATAACGGGCCGGGTGTGTGCACTGCCGCACATGGCCTGCGGTCGATTGCGTGTATATTTCGATAATACGTTCCAAGGGGCGAATAATGCGAAACTTTCTGGCAATGGGTGTGCTGGCGACGGTTCTCTTGTCCGGCTGTGGATACAACGATTTCCAGGCCAAGGACGAAGCGGTCAAGGCCCAGTGGGGCGAGGTGGTCAACCAGTACCAGCGGCGGGCCGACCTGATCCCGAACCTGGTCAATACGGTCAAGGGCTACGCCTCCCACGAGCGTGAAACGCTGGAGGCGGTGACCAAGGCGCGTGCTTCTGCCACCAGCATGCAGGTGACGCCTGAAGTGCTGAATAATCCCGGCGCGCTGCAGAAATTCCAGCAGGCGCAGGGTGAATTGACCAATGCCTTGTCGCGGCTGATGGTGGTGGCCGAAAAATATCCCGAGCTGAAGGCGGATGCCAGCTTCCGCGACCTGCAATCGCAGCTCGAAGGCACGGAGAACCGCATCACCGTGGCGCGCCAGCGTTACATCGCCTCGGTGCAGGACTTCAATATCCTGGCGCGGCGCTTCCCGACCAACCTGACAGCGAAGATGTTCGGCTATGACGTGAAGCCCAGCTTCACTGTCGAGAACGAGAAATCCATTTCAAACGCTCCAACGGTGGACTTCAACAAGAAGTAAGGAGTCGCAATGGCGACCACACCTCGGCAAACGCGCGGCGGCGGCAAGGCTTCCAGCCGCGACGAAGATCGGTTGAGCGATCCGCTGCTGGACCGCGACCTGGCGCGCCGTACCGGCGGCCTGGCGGAGAATGCGCGGCGCTGGACTATCCTGCCCGGCTCCCCGTGGCTAAGGGTGGTGGCCGGGCTGGCGATCCTCGCGCTGCTGGTTCTTGTCATGACCGGCGCCCGCGCGGCCGACGGCTTCGTTGCGGTGCCGGCACATGCGGCGCGCGTTACCGACCAGGCAGGCATGCTGACCGCGCAGCAGCGCTCGGCCCTTGACGGCGTGCTGGCCGATTACGAGCGCAAAACGGGCAGCCAGATTGCCATCCTGCTGCTGCCTTCCACGGCGCCGGAAGCGATCGAGCAATACAGCATCCGCGTGGCGGATGCCTGGAAGCTCGGGCGTCAGGGCGTTGACGATGGCGTGCTGCTGGTGGTGTCCAAGGATAATCCGTCCGCCCTGCGCAGGCTGCGGATCGAGGCCGGCCGCGGAGTCCAGGGGACGCTGACCGATGCCCAGTCAAAACGCGTTTTGCAGGATGTGATTGCACCGCATTTTCGGCAAGGCGACTTTTATGGCGGGCTGGCGGCCGGTGTGAGTTCGATCGCTGCTTTGCTGGATAAGGAACGCTTCCCTGCTGCGCCGGGCGCTGCGGCTGGCGGTGCGGCCGCTGGAAGTGGCGGTATGGCCGGCATGGCGGAAGCGGCCGGCGCAGGCGCGATTGCCGGCAGTGGCGGCGCGGGCACGGCGCGCAGCGCGGCGGACAGCAGCGGCAACGCACGCGCACCCGGCGGCCCGGACAACGGCACGGGCCAGGGTGGCCGCCGCGCTGAAGGTGGCAGCTGGTCGGCGGGTTGGCTGTTTCCCCTGCTGCTGTTTGGCGTCTTCGTCGTCCTGCCCATGATGCGCGGCGGTTCGCGCCGCGGCCTGCGGCGCGGTGGCTGGGGATCGGATGCCACCGGCGTGCTGATTGGCGCCGCGCTGGGCAACGCCCTGGGTGCCGCCGCAAATCGCGGCAGCAGCGGCGGCAGCTGGGGCGGCGGTGGCGATTTCGGTGGCGGCGGCTTTAGCGGTGGCGGCGGCAGCTTCGATGGCGGCGGCGCCTCGGGAGACTGGTGATGACGACCGAAGCAACTTCCTTCTTCGGCCGCTGCCAACGCGCCTGGCGCCATATGGTTAGCGGCACCGGCGCCGGCAAACGCGCCTTCCCGCCGGCCACGCTGCAGGCGATCGAACAAGCCATCACGCTGGGCGAGCAACGCCACCGCGCCGAAGTGCGCCTGATCGTGGAACCGGGACTGGACGCCCGCTCGGCCTTCCACAACATGAGCAACCGCCAGCGCGCCCGCGCCCTGTTCGCCCAATACGGCGTGTGGGATACCGAAGAGAACTGCGGAGTCCTCATCTACATCAACCTGGCGGCGCGCGAGGTCGATATTGTCGCCGACCGCCACGTCGGCAAACTGGTCGCAGACACCGAATGGCAAACCATCTGCCGCACCATGACCACCGGTTTCGCCCAGGGCGACTACCACTCCCCCACCCTGTCCGCGCTGGAACAGCTCAATACGCTCTTGGCGCGCCACTACCCGGCCGACGGCAAACGCCCCAACCAACTGCCCAACGACGCGGTCATCCTCTAAAATAAGCTTCCTAACCGACAAGCGGAAGCAACATGAAATTAACGAATAAAGTAGCCATCGTCACCGGCGCCACCCAGGGTATCGGCCTGGCCTGCGCCCAGCGCCTCATTACCGAAGGGGCCAAGGTCATGCTGGTGGACATCAAGCCGGAAGGCGCCCAGGCCGCCGAAGCCCTGGGTGGGCAGGCCCGCTTCTTCGCCGCGGACGTCAGCCAGAAAGCCGATGTCGACGCGCTGGTCGCTGCCACGCTGGCCGCTTTCGGCCGCATCGATATCCTGGTCAACAACGCGGGCGTGACCCACAAATGCAGCTTCCTCGACCTGGCGGAAGCCGATTTCGACCGGGTGCTTGGCATTAACCTGAAGTCCATGTTCCTGTGCGGCCAGGCCGTGGCGCGCGAAATGGTCAAGCAGCAAAGCGGCTGCATTATCAATATGTCAAGTGTGAACTCGGAACTGGCGATCCCGGACCAGGTGCCGTACGTGGTGTCGAAAGGCGGCGTCAATCAATTGACCAAGGTGATGTCGCTGAACCTGGCGCCTTATGGTATCCGCGTCAACGGTATTGGCCCGGGCACCATCCTGACCGAACTGGCAAAACAGGCGGTCCTGGCCAGCCCGGAAGCCAAACGCACCATTTTGTCGCGCACTCCTTTGGGGCGTTGCGGCGAGCCGGAAGAGGTCGCTTCCATATGCGCTTTCCTCGCTAGCGACGATGCCAGCTACATGACCGGTCAGACGCTGTTCGTTGATGGTGGCCGCTTGGCGCTGAATTACGTTGTACCAGTTAAAGAATAGTTATACGGAATATGAATAACGATTATCGGAAACAAAAATTGGACTGATATGCGGCGGCGCACCATAATTGCACATGTCTCCACTATTCTCCTCCAAGAAAATAGTTTAAGCCCGCTTTAACCAGCGGGCTTTTTTTTTGCTTACTCGGGCACGTAGATATACAGGTCGCCGCTGCCAAGCGTCTTGGCCCCTTTGCCTGTCGCCCCCTTCAATGCTGCCTTGATTGCCGGGTTCTTCCTGGCATCCAGGCTCGAACCCAGCACTTTGCCGTCCCAGCTGTACACCTGTTGCCATTCGCATTGGGCGCAGTTGCCGCCATTGCTCATCATGATCACGATGAACTTCTCCCTGGACGGAGTCTCAGCACAGGTGACCTCGCTCAGGCGCTCTGCAATGACAGGATAGGCTTCGCCCGGCTGCAACGCGGCAGGCTTGAAAACCTGGCTACCCAGTTCGCGACCGGTGGCGATATCGCTGATGCTCAGGCTCTGCTTGGTACAGGACAAGCCGGCAATGCCATCTTGCTGGAAACATTCGCCCTTCAGTTCAATCTTGCGCTCTGCACATTGCATGGCAGCGCTGCGCTTGAGCAGGGGCACTTTGCCAGCTGCCGATGCAGTTTGCGCCAGCCCAACCGCTAGCAAGAGTCCTACGAATACAGTAATATTTTTCATGATTAGTTGAGTAATAAGCAATTTTTCCGCGCGGAATTATAGCGCGCCTGGCGGTATCGGGCCGCGTAATTCCCAGCTACACTGTCGAGACCTGCCAATCCTGGGAGAACGCGGTGGCCACCCTGCTCGATAGGATGAAGCTATGGCAACGTTTTCTATTGCTGGGAATGTTGGGCGTGCTGCTGGTCGCGCCGCCGTCCTATCTGTTCCTGCGTGAGAACAGCCACAGCATCCATTTTTCCACACTCGAACAGACCGGGCTCAAACCCGGCGCCCAGGCCCTCGACCTCCTGCAAAGCATCCAGCAGCACCGCGGCCTGTCAGCCGCCTTCGTTGGCGCCGGCCAGCTGGCCAGCGAGCGCAGCGCCAAAGAAGCGGAAGTCAATCGCCTGCTGCTAGGCATGTCAACAATGCTTACCGATGGCGATGGGCAGGAGCACAAAATGCTCGCCCGCATCCGCGACGAATGGACTGCGCTGGCGCGCGACGTCAGCACGCGCAGCCTGGCTACAGTAGAAAGTTACGAACGCCATACCGCACTGTGTGAATTTACCCTGCTCTTCATCGAACAACTGGCCGACCAGTCCGGCCTCTCGCTCGATCCCGATGCCGATTCCTATTACCTGATGCGCGCCACCTATTTCGACCTGCCGCGCGTGGCGGAAGACCTGGGACAGATGCGTGCGCGCGGCGCCGGATTCCTGGCCACGCGCAAGATCGATATCGAAGGCCGCGCCATCATGTACAGCCTGCTCAGCAAGGCGCGCCATGCCAGCGCCAGCATGCAGCGCACCATCGGCAAGGCTTATGCCGCCAATCCCGTACTGAAGCAGAAGCTCGATATCCCGGTCGCCGCCGCCGCTGCCGCCGCCGCCGAAGTGACGGAGCTGGCACGCACGCGCATCGTCATGGCCGACACGCTGGAATACGCCGCGCCGGATTACATTGGCGCCACCACCCGCGCCATCGACCAGCAATTCAGCGCGGACGATGCGGCCTTTGCCCTGCTGTCTTCCCACATCGAGCAGCGCCTGCATGCGCAGGATGAGACCCGTCAATTGCTGGCCGGAGGCATCATCGCCATTGCTTCGCTGGCGATCCTGGCCGGCTACGCGATCAGCCACCACCTGGTCTACCAGATTGGCGGCGAGCCATCGGAGGTATGCGAGGTGCTGCACCAGGTCGCGCAAGGCGACCTCACGCAGCGCATGCGCTTGCACAAGGACGATCGCCGCAGCCTGGCCTATATGGTGCAGGACATGGCGCAGCGCCTGCACGCCACCGTGACCAGCGTGCGCCAATCGGCAGATGCGCTGGCCAATGCGGCGGCACAAGCCAGCGCCACCGCACAGGCCCTGAGCACCAGCTCCACCGAGCAGGCGGCCAGTGTGGAACAGACCAGCGCATCGATCGAAGAAATGAGCGCCTCGATTTTCCAGAACCATGAGAACTCGCGCGTCACCGACGACATGGCGGCACGCGTCGCCGTCTATGCGGTGGAAGGCGGCGATGCCGTGGCACGCACCGCCACGGCGATGCAGCAGATCACCCGCGAGATCGCCATCATCGACGACATCGCCTACCAGACCAACCTGCTGGCGCTGAACGCCGCCATCGAGGCGGCGCGCGCAGGCGAACATGGCAAGGGCTTCGCGGTGGTGGCGGCGGAAGTGCGCAAGCTGGCCGAGCGCAGCCAGGCCGCCGCCCAGGAGATCAGCGGGGTGGCGCAGGACAGCGTCGCGGTGGCCAACCAGGCCGGCATGCTGCTGAAGGAGATCGTGCCCGGCATCCGCAAGACTTCCGAACTGGTGCAGGAAATCAACGCGGCATCGCGCGAACAAAGCAGCGGCGCCAGCCAGATCAGCGAAGCGATCAACCAGCTCAGCGACACCACCCAGCGCAATGCCGCCGCGGCCGAACAGCTTGCAGCCACCGCCGAAGAATTGACGGGCCAGGCCGATACCCTGCTCGACGCTGTTGCATTCTTCAAAGTTTGACCGAAGCTTGATTTATGTCATGGTGCTGTCACAGCCAATCCCTATAATGGACTCATCTGCTGCACACGCAATCGATATGCGTGGCGGCAGAAGGTGCGCCGGCCTAGTGCCGGCGCAACCGCTTCCGTGGTATCTTCCCACCCATGCAAAAATTCCTGACCCTGCTGTTCCTCAGCGACGCCCACGCACGCTTGCGTTTCTGGGGCGCCATCACCTTGTTCGTGCTTAACTGCATTATCGGATCGATCCCCGGTGCCCGCGCTGAAGCGGCAGAATACGCCAGCGGCCTGGTGCTGCACAGCTTTGGCTATTCGGTGCTGGCTTTCTTGCTGTTTACCGGCTGCCAAGGCGAGCCGGCGCAGCGCGCGCTGAAGGCCGTATCCGGCATCGCCATCATGGGCGCCATCGATGAGATCGTTCAATCCTTCTTCCCTTACCGCCATGGCTCAGTCGACGACTGGCTGGTCGACATGGCAGCCGCGATCATTGCCTCGACCGTGATGTGGGCCTTGTGGAGCTTGCGTAAGCATCCTGCTGCTTGAAGTGCGTCGGCCGTTTTCGGAACGGCGTACACTTCCCGGACGCGCGGACCTTACGTGGCTTCTTATGGAGGATGTATGAAACTTTCCGTAATCATGCTGGTGAGCCTGGCCCTGGCGGGCTGCGCCCATGACAGCAGCAAGAAAACCGCCAGTGTGGATGAAGGCAGCAACAGCTCGGTGGCCGCCAATTGGGATGGCGTGGTACAGTCGATCGATCCGGCAGGCGCGATGTCGGCCGGCGGCGCGGTTGGCGCAGCTGCGGCCGGCAGCGCCGGTGGTTACCGCGTCACTGTGAAAAAGGCGGATGGTTCAATCGAAACCTTGAATGTGGACAGCATGCCCAGCTATCGCGTGGGCGACAATGTCCGCTATTCGAGCGGTTCGCTGAGCACCAGCCCGAAATACTAGTAGACCTTTTCGACCTGGTAGCCGTGCTGGCGCAGCAAAGCCGGCACGCCTTTGTCGCCGACCAGGTGCAACAGGCCGATGCCTATGAAGGCGTCGCCCTTGCGCATGATCGCTTCAATATTCGCTGCCATTTCCGGATTGCGCTTGCCCAGCAAAGTGCGGTCCATGAAGCGGGCGGACACCGAGTCGCCCGTGGTCAACTCGCGCGTCAGCGTCGCGATGCGCGACGCATCTGCAGCGCCCCATGCCTCCACCAGGCCAGCCGATTTGCGCAGCGCCGCACCGCTGTCGATATCGGCGATATTTTCCAGCAGGTAGGCTTCCTGTTGCGCGTCGCTCAATGAGGCGAACAGGCCGAGCTGGTAGTCCGCGGTCTCCAGTTCCTGCAAGGGTTTCTTCTGCTGCGTGGCGTTGCTCAGCAAATAGCCTTCCACACCCAGGCCGCGGTTGAAACCGCTCTTTTCGATCTCCTGCCCGACCAGGATATTCGCCACCACCCAGGGGCGGTAATGCTGGACGCTCGACAGCGGCAGCTTGACCTTGTCGAGCGCTACCTGCAGCCTGGCCAGTGCAGCCGGCGACAGATGGTCGCGGATCGATTGCCCGGCCGGATATTGGCCGTGGCGTTCCAGCGCCCGATAGTAAGGCGCACTGGCGCGCACATCGATTTCCAGCACCAGCGAACTGGACTTGGCCAGCGCTTCGGTCACTTCAGGCTCGAGCGGGAAAAAATCCTGCTTGCCCACGTGGATGGTGCCGAACAGGTAAGAAGTTTTGCCTTCGTGATGCACACGGTACAGCGAGCCGCGGCGCGGCACATCGTTGACCTGGAGGGCATCGGCGGACGCGGCGGAATTCGCCGGCGGGATACTCATATCCATGGTGTGTGCCGACAAGGAAAATGACAATGCAGTCAGGAAGACAAGCTTGCGGAACATGGCATCTTTTCATGGGATGCCTGTGTCGCAGCCAGGCATGGGCTGTAGGCTTCCAGTGCGAAAGCCTTGTTGCCCATGGTAATGTCATTTACTGCCGTAAGGCAATACTCATTTCACCAACAATGTCGACAATTACTTCGCTAATTCCACCAGCACCGCGGTGTACATTTCCAGGTTGAGAAGTAATTGCTTTTCCGTCATATGCTCGTGCTCGGAGTGGCCGGTATAGACCTTGCCAGGCATGGTCGGGCCGAAGCTGACGGCACGCGGGAACAGGCGTGAATTGGTGCCGCCGCCGACTGAAACCGGCTGTGGATCCTTGACGCCGGTGTAGTGCGAAAACACCTTCATCAGGGTCGGCAACTGCGGCGCCTTGTCCTGTATCCAGGGCTCGCCGATCTGCGCGGCCAGGGTGGCGCGCGGCTGGTTTTCCGCCTTCCACACATCGAATGCCTGGTTGATTTCCGAAGTCAGCTGGGCTGTTGTTTTTCCGCGCGGACGGCGCAGGTTGATGCCCAACACCAGTCCCGTGTCGCTCGCCTTCAAGGTGGTTGGCGACACGGTCATCGGACCCATGAAGTCATCGCTGTAGGCAATCTTGCCGAACCGCTCACCTTGCAGGCCGGTGCCGATCATGTCGTTGACGAAATCGACCATCATGCCGGCCTGGCTGGCGCCCCAGTGCTGCACGTCCAGCGCATCGGCCAGCATGGCGATGGCGTTGACGCCGTCTTCCGGTTTCGAGGAGTGGGCGGCAAGGCCCTTGCCGGTGACGGTCAGGCGCGTGCCCTGCCATGCGTACTGGTAGCTCATGCCCTTCTGCTGAGCGGCGCGGGTGCGGATCGCCAGTTCCAGCGCCGGGTCGGCGTTGTCGATGACGGCCCGCGCATCTTCCGGAATCTGGCTGTCGAAGAAGCCGCCGGTGAAGCTTTGGACGACCGCACCGCTACCCGGCGCCGGCGCCATGTCCGGCAAGGTGACGCGTACCGCGCCCCAGCCTTTTTCCGCCGTCACTGCGGGATATTCGGCGTCGATGGTGATATTGGTTTGCGGCGGCGTATGAGTCTTGAGGAAGGCTTCCAGCGGCGCCCAGTCCGATTCCTCTGCCATGTAGATATACAGCTCGATGCGCTTTTTCAGCAGCACATTGCGGTCCTTGATCGCCTTCATCGCATACATGGCGGTGGCGATCGGGCCCTTGTCGTCTTCGGTGCCGCGCCCCAGCAGCAGGCCCGGTTCGCTGCTGCGATCGAGCTTGAACGGCGACTGCTTCCACTTGCCCGGGTCAACCGGCTGCACGTCGCCGTGGGTGATCACGCCAACGCGTTCCTTGCCTTCGCCCAGGCCGACCACCATGATGTAGCCATGGTCGGTAAAGTCCAGCCCCAGGCGCGATGCTTCCTGCTTGATGAAGCGCTTGAAGCCGATGTGCTGGGGGTTCTTCTCGAACGGCACCTTCTGGTCGGCGACGGTGTTGAAGCTGACCATGTTCGCCAGGCTCTCGATCACCTTCTCGCCATAGGTCTGGCGGGCGTAGCGCGCGGTTGCGGTGGCATCGCTGCTGAGGGGAGCGGCATGGGCTGTGGCAAAAGCTAGCGTAGTGGCTAGTGCAAGTCTCTTGATCATTATGCTATTGGTAGTTGGACAGGATTTTGTTGATGGCGCCTTCGCGCAGCAACTGGGTGATGGCGGCATCGACTTCCGCCAGGGCCACGCGGCCCTTTTCCGAAACGGCGCAGCGCGTATGGTAGCTGCGCACTACCAGCGGTTCATGGACGTTGACTTTTTCGCCCTTGTGCAACTGGTAGTCGTAAAACGATTTGATGGTGGCGACGTGGCGCAGGCGGCCGGCTGCCAGCTTGCGCAAGTTGGCCAGGTTGGAATGGGCATCGGTGCGAACGAAGCCGGTGCCCATGGCTTTCTCCATTTCCGGATACTGGAAGCCAAGCACGGTGCCGATCGGCTGGCCCCACAGGTCGAGCAGGCTTTGGGGCTGCGCCACTGTCAGTGAAGTGATGACTGTTTCGGTCTGCGGCATGAACGCTTGCGTCCAGCCGAAACGCCCCGGCAGCCACTCGGGCAGGTACATGCACAGTACGTCGCCCTGCCCCGCTTCGAGCGCCATCGAGATGCGCTTGCGAGGCATCGAAAGCGTGACCGGTGTGCGACCCATTTTTTGCGCCAGCGCCAGCGCCAGGTCCTTGTGGATGCCGCCCACCACTTCGCCGTTGCGGATATCTGCCATCGGCATTTCAGTGCCGGTGTCGACCAGTATGATGACTTTTTCGGCACGTGCCGAAGCGGCAGTCAAAAGGGCGAGCGTGATGGCGGAAATGGCTTTCATTTAGAAATATTAACCCACCAGCAGCCTTTTTGTTTCAGTGCTATCCTGCACCCGCATGAAACAAGCGCACCAGATCACCCCCGCCATGATCTTGCTGCTGGCTGTTGCCAGCGGCCTGATAGTCGCCAACCTGTATTACGCCCAGCCGCTGGTGGGCCCGATCAGTCGCGCCACCGGGATCGATCCCGGCGCGGCAGGCCTGATCGTCACGCTGACCCAGGTCGGCTATTGCCTTGGCCTGGCTTTTATCGTGCCCCTCGGCGACCTGCTGGAAAACCGCCGGCTGACCGTGACGCTGCTAGGCGCAACCTCGCTGGCGCTGCTGGGCGCGGCGCTGGCGGGCAATGCGGCGACCTTCCTTGCCGCCGCCTTCTTCATCGGGCTTTGTTCGGCAGCGGCGCAGGTACTGGTGCCGTTTGCCGCGCACATGTCGGCGCCGGAGCGCCGTGGGCAGACGGTCGGCACGGTGATGAGCGGGCTGCTGCTGGGGATCATGCTGGCGCGGCCCGTTTCCAGCCTGGTGACCGATGCACTGGGATGGCATGCGATCTTCTTCATCTCCACAGCGGCCATCGCCGCACTGGCAGTGGTGCTGCAACTGCGCCTGCCGCAGCGCCGGCCCGAGGGCGGTTATCGCTACGGTGCGCTGCTGGCCTCCATGTGGACGCTGTTGCGCACCACGCCGGTCCTGCGCCGCCGCGCCGCCTACCAGGCCTGCATGTTCGGCGCCTTCAGCCTGTTCTGGACCACGGTGCCGCTGGTGCTGGCCAGCCCCGCCTTCAACCTTTCGCAAACCGGCATCGCGGTCTTTGCTCTGCTGGGCGTAGCCGGTGCGATTGCATCGCCGATCGCCGGACGGCGCGCCGACCAGGGCAAGTCCCGTTCGACGACCCTGATGGCGCTGCTGGCCGCCGCGGCGGCGTTTGCCGCGCCGCTGCTGCTGCACGGCAGCCGCGACTTCACGCTGGTGCTGCTGGTGTTTTGCGGGATCGTGCTGGACATGGGAGCTTCGGGCAACCTGGTGCTGGGACAGCGCGCCATCTTTGCCCTGGGCGCGGAAATGCGCAGCCGCCTCAATGGCCTGTATATCTCGATCTTCTTCGCCGGGGGAGCCTTCGGCTCGTGGCTCGGCGGCTGGACCTGGGCGCATCATGGCTGGAATGGCGTGCTGCTGGCAGGCCTGTCGTTCCCGCTGCTGGCGCTGGCGCTGTTTGCCACCGAACGTCGCGATTAATGCGCCCACATCCGGAACTCGCCCTGCATCTGCAGGCTGCCGTTGATATTGACGCTGCCAAGATTGCCGGTGACGGCGGCATTGGGGTCGTTTTGCACACTCATTGATTCGAAGCCGAAATTTGTGTAGCGCATTTGCGACGGCAGCGTAATGGCGATGTAGTCGCCGTTACCGTCGGGCCTTGCCTGCACATTGAGGCCGACGGCAAACATGTCGACCGTGCCGCGCACATTGCGCAGCACGATGTAGCGCGGCTGCCCGCCATCATGGAAGCCAAGCGAGAGGCGGCTGTCGGTTACGGCGCCGACCAGGGTCGGATCGTTCACCACCACGTGGGCCGCGAAGCTGATGCCGTCGCGGGCGCTGACGCCGGAAAGTTCGCTGTCTTCAAGCGGCTTGGGCGGCGCGGCCTGCAGCATGGCCGGAAGCAGCAGCAACAGTGCGGCGAGTCTCGTCATTGGCGGAATTTGATATCAAGGTAGTTGATCTGGATATTGCCGATGCGGGAAGAACCCAGGTCCATATTGCCACTTGGCGCTGTGAAGCTGATCTTGCCGATCTCAATGCCGCCGCTGGCTGCCTGGCCGGTGCCGTACTGCGCGTCCGGCGCGCCGATGCCGATGTGCAGGCGCGGACCATTTTCGTCGGCCAGGGCATTGACCAGCGCCGGCTGGCGCGCGACGTCGGCGATTACCCATGGCTGTCCGGTGAAGTTGCCGTTTTCGTCGGTGGCTCCGATGCGGATGTTGTCGAGCGCCAGCTGGCCTACCGTATTGGCGCGTCCGTTCGGGCGCAGCGCCCACTGGCCGATTTCCATGCGCATCGCCACGCCCAGGGCCAGGCCGTCCTGGGTGCGTGGCGTGGAGAACTGCCAGCCGCCCCCGTACAAGGCCAGGTCGCTCACCACAATTGCGCCGCCATCGCGGTCGATGCCATCGGCGTTGACGCCGAAGTCGTGGGCAAGCTGCCATTTCTGCTCGCCGTTGACGTTTTGCGGCAGGCTGAATTGCGCGACGTCGGCCAGGCCGTTATTGCTGCGTAAGATGTCGAAGCGGTAGGGATCCGAGAATGGTGTCGCGCTGTCGCTGCGCGATGCACTGGGGTTGCCAGCCCAGATGCTGGCGCCGTCCGGGCGCGTATACGTCACGCGCAGGTCGCCATTCATCGAAAAGCCATTCAGGTCGAAGCTGACGCCGTCGCGCCCCCGCACGTCGGAAAGGGCGCTGTCGTTCAGTGGGCGCAGGCCGCCGGCCAGCGCCAGCGGTGACGCCAGCGCGATGCACGCGGCCAGCAGGGAGCTGCGCGCGCCCAGCATCAGCGCCCCCCCGGCATGAGCGGTGCTACCGGTGCCGGAACCGGTGCCGCAGGCAGGTTGGTAAGCGACACCAGCTTGTCGCGCCAGTTCAGCCATACGCCCGACTGGGCTGCATCGGGCATCTGCGTCGTGCCGCTCGGCGCCTGGAACTGCACACCCGACTTCAGTACGGAGATCCAGAAATCCCGGCTCGGCCCGGAGGCATCGCCCGCGCGCACGCCGACCAGGGAGCTGGCGCCATCCCAGCGCTTGCCGCCGCCCGCATCGGCATGCGAATCGATGGTTGCCGGCTGGCCGTTCGCGTCGACGCCGCTCACCAGCAGCGAACCGGAAAGACCGTTCACCTTCAGGCCCACATCGCCCTTGATGCTGTCGAAGCCCATGCGCATGCCCACCACTTCGCGCGGTGCAGCGGTATCACCGGTGTTGCGGTACACGACTTCGAAGTACGGATCGGTAATCGAGACCTTGCTGCCGTTCTGCCCGAACTGCAGCGAGGGCATGTCGATATCGGCGCCGGTCCCTTCACGCGAAGGAAAGCGGTAATCGCCCAGGCGGATATGTCGCAGGCTGGCATTCAATTCCACGTCCGCATCCAGCGCGATGCGCGTGAAATCAAAGCCGCCAAGCGTGCTGTTGCTCACTGCCAGCAAGCCCTGCCCGCGTGCGCGCGACAAGTCGTCGTCGCTCATGGGCCGCAGCTGCGCAGAAGCCGGTGCGCAGAAAAAGACGGCCGCCAGGGCGGCCGCAAAGAGACGGGATTCCATCATCAGGAAAGTCGCAGAGCGGCCGCTCCCACGGCCGCAACTGCGATTAGTGTGCCCAGATCCACACTTGGGTGCCACGCAGGTCAAGCTGGTTCATGGCCATCGAACCGTAGGAAGCATTGCTGCCGCCCATCTTGATTGCGTCAACGGAGATGTTCAGCAGTTTGCCTGCTGCCACCTGCACGTCGGCCGGGATCGCGATTTGCACCACGTCGCCGCCGGTTGCCGGGTTGTAGAAGGTGCCTGGGTTGGTCACGCCGGCAGCGCCGGCAGCCTGCAGGAACGAATTGCGCGACAGGATGTCGATGGTCGCAGCGATCAGGCCATTGACCTTGATGCCGTTGAAGCTCACCGAACCGCCGCCCAGGCCGTTGGCATCCACTGCGTCGGTGTCGGTGTAGACGAAGGATTCGACTTTGACGTTCAGGTTGGCGCCGATCGACACGCCGTCCTGGCCGGTAACGGCGCTCAGTTCTGCGTCTTTGATCGGGGTCATGGCCGATGCCGACAGGGCCAGGGTGGACAGGGCGATTGCTACAGCGGTGGTAATGCGTTTCATATCGTTGATCTCCGTTCGAATAAGAATTGTCGTTTGGTCTTGCTCCTGTATGCCTCCTTGCCGGTCGCGGGCCTGGTGGGCCCGGTGCAGCGAGGCACCGTCTTAATATTGTCGCAATATTAATTAAATTTATGATAGGTGGCGCCACCGGAAAGGGTCTAGCGTTTCACACTGACCGCACAGGCCAAACGCTTGTCCTGGGGAGCCAGCCAGAGGAAGAGCGCCGTTCGCCGCATGTTGCCTGCATTAGCATAAGTTTTCGTGTGCGAACTAGAGGTGTGCATCTAATTTTTATGCAACGTGCGCTGCGTGAAACGTGCGTAAATAAATAACAAAAGAGCAAGGACGAACGTTCGTCCAAATTAATAACGGAGACGCCATGGGTGCAGAATTCGACGCGCGCGCGACGCGCAAGGGCAGCGCTTACCCCAACGATCGGGAGCTGCCATGCTGATGCTGTTAATGGGGGTCCTGGCAGCCCTGATTGGCGGTTCCGCCGCCCTCTCGCGCCACGACGTGCAGGAGCGTCCCAAAGACCAGTACGAGATGCCGCAAACCATGCTCGGCGGCGGCAGCTACTCGCAGGCCGTGAGCATGGAGCCGTTCTCCGAGCTCAAATACCGCCACATCGTGCGCCAGGCTTACGACTACAGCTGCGGTTCGGCGGCGCTGGTCACCATCCTCAAATTCCACCTCGGCCTCGACGTCACCGAACAGCAAGCCATGGAAGGCATGCTGGATAAGGGCGAAAAGGAAAAGATCATCGAGCGCCGCGGCTTTTCGCTGCTGGACATGAAGCGCTACGCCGCTTCGCTCAACGTGCCCGCCGCCGGCTACAAGGCCGAAGTGAAGGACTTGCTGACGCTGGAAGAACCGGCCATCGTGCCGATCGACTACGCCGGCGCCAAGCACTTCGTGGTGCTGCGCGGCATACGCAACGGCGTGGTCTACATCGCCGATCCCTCAGCCGGCAACCTGGCCTTCTCGGTACAGGAATTCGCCACGCTGTGGGACAAGAACACCTTATTCATCCTGTCCGCACCGGCCGGGCAGAAAGCACCGGCACAACTGGCGCTGAATGACCAGGAACTGGGCGTGGTCGACATGGACCGCGTCACTAACCATGGCCAGCTCGATCCCTTCAACAACACCACGCAACTGCTGGAACGTGCCGTCAACTCCGGCCCGGCCCGCACCTGGATGCACCGTCAATAAGGAAACGCGAATGAAATATCAGTACCTGCCATTCATGCTTGCCACCGCCCTGCTGGTGCATTCGACCGCCGGCGCGCAGGAAAGCACGGCAGCCACCAGTACCGCCGCGGCACGCGATGCGCTGGCGAAAAAAGAGGGCGAAGGCGACCAGAGCGCCCTGCTGAAAGAAACCCTGACCGCAGTCGACAAGCAGTATTCCCTGATCCGCAAAGGCAAATCGCAGTACACCTACGACTTGAATTACACCTACATCGGCCAGGAAAAGCTCGTCACCGACATTACGGCCGAAGGCCTGACCCTGTTTGAAATCGAAAACGTGTCGGCCCACGTCGTCACCAACACCCTGTCGGTCGACTACGGCGTGCGGGACAACCTGACCGCCAACGTGACCCTGCCCGTGATCGGCAAGTTCTCCGAGTCGCGCAACGGCAACAACACCTCGTTCTCGCTGGGCGACGTCGCCATCGGCGCCCGTTACCAGCCATGGGAAGCGCGCCGCGACCGCGCCAACTTCACCGCCACCAGCAACCTGCGCCTGCCCACCGGCCGCAGCCCGTTCAAGATCATCGCAGGCAGCGGCGAAGCAACCGGCAGTGGCGTCGCTGCGCTCTCGCTC
Organism: Duganella sp. Root198D2; assembly: GCF_001428585.1. NCBI lineage: Bacteria > Pseudomonadati > Pseudomonadota > Betaproteobacteria > Burkholderiales > Oxalobacteraceae > Duganella > Duganella sp. Root198D2. The sequence continues at coordinate 99,619 of NZ_LMIC01000002.1, forward strand.
GGCATGAACGTCAACCGCATCGTCGATCCGGTAGCGCTGTTCGGCTCCCTGTCGCTGACGGCCAGCACCCAGGCCACCGGCCTGCACCAGGTCAACGGCACGCGCGTGCTGACCCGTGTAGCGCCAGGCACACAGTTTGGCTTCGGCATGGGCTTCGCCTATGCCCTGTCGTATGGCATTTCTACAACGATGTCCTTCCAGGGTGCGATTGCGCAGGGCGCGAAGTTGCGTTTTGCCGACGGCCTGAACGTGCGCACCAACACCCAGACTTCAGCGATCCTGAACTTCGGCATGGGTTACCGCATGTCGCCGAAGAACACGGTCAATATGTCGGTTGGCATTGGCCTCACCAGCGACTCGCCGAACTTCTCGGTGGGCCTGAACCTGCCGCTGGCTTTCTGACGAGGCAGCAATGCGAGCCCCGTTCCGCCTGGCGGCATGTGCCGCCGCGCTTGCCCATGTTCTGCCCGCGCACGCCGCGCTGGTGGAAAACCTGACCACCAGCGTGGTGGCCATGTCGCTCGGGAACGCCGTCACGGCCGACCCGCCCGGCATCGACTCGGTGCATTTCAACCCTGCCGGCCTGGCTCGCCTGCAGGGCGACAGCATGCAGCACACCGCGTTCGGCGCGTCGATCCGCGCGCGTGCCGGTTTTTCCGCGCCGGCCGGCTTCGATATCGGCGGCTGGAAGGACGACCCGCTCAGCGGCACCCACACCGGGCCGATGCGGCAAGCCATGTACGTGCCCGGTTACGGCATGCCGGGGTGGCGCCTGCCTGGCGTGATCGTGCCTACCTTCGGTTTCGCCTGGAACAATCCCGGTTCGCCGTGGACCTTCGCCACCAATTCCTATATGGCGCAGGCGATCAGCCTTGACCGCACCAAGGATCCGGACGACCCGGGCCGCTTCGACGGCCGCCAGATCCAGCTGCAAAGGCTGGTGTGGGCCTCGCCTGCCGTCGGCTACAAGTTTTCGGACACGCTGCGCTTCGGCGCCGCCGTGCCGATCGCCCACTCGGCCTTCGTCGTCGACACGCATATGCGCTTCCCCAACCAGTTGCTGGGCATCTTCGGCAAACTGCAGGAAGGCTGGTGCCCGGAAGAAGGGGGCAACATCATCGATACCTTCGGCTTTGGCCTGTGCGGCGGCGGCAAGGCCGGCATGGTCAATCCCTTCAAGAAGGCTGCCGCGATGCGTCTGGAAATGACTGCGCCGGTCGATCCAACGCTGAACCTGGGCGTGCTGTGGGAACCAAAACCATGGTTCGCGCTGGGCGTGGTCTACCAGGGCGGCTCGAAGACCCGCTATACCGGGCATTACACCTTCGAAACCGAACCGATGCTGCGCAACTTCGTCAAAGGCCTGAATTCCAGCCTGTTCGGTCCCGTGGCAGGCGCCATCCTTGGCTTGCCGCAGTCGATCCCGGAAGTCCAGCATGGCAATATGTCGGCCAGCATCCCCTTCCCTGCGCACCTGCAGGTCGGCGTGAAGTTCAAACCGATGCGCTACGTGCAGTTGAATGTGGATGCCAGCTATACGCGCTGGAGCGACTGGAACCAGCTCGTGTTCGAATTCGACCAGAGCATCAAGCTGCTGGAAGTGGCGCGCCTGTATGGCGTTCCCGACTCCGGCAAGCTGAAGATACCGCGCGGCTACAAGAGCGTGCTGAATATGGGCTACGGCCTGCAATTGTTCCCGTTTGAACGCTTGGCGCTGCGCTTTGGCTACGAGCCGCGCAAGACGTCGGTCCCGGCCAACAAGATCGACCTGATCGCGCCGCTGCCGGACACGAAGCTTTTCAGCGTCGGGATGAACTGGCGCATCAACAAGAAGTATGAGCTGAACCTGGCTGCTTCCTACATGCGGGGCAAGTTCAATGCGCCAGCCGAATCGTCGGACAATATGAACAGCAGCAAATTCCTCAACATTATTTACAACCCTTATGCCGGCCAGGACGTGGCCGGCGATATCAAAGTCCGGTACGCCGGATTCAGTCTTGTTGAACATTTCTAGGAGCGCTTGAGATGAAAAAACTCGCGACAATGATCGCCGCCCTGGCCATCGGGGGCTCAGTGCATGCAGCGCCGGTTCCGGCCGCGAAACAGGAATTGGTCAACCGCGTGCTGCAGCTATGGCACCCGGAAAGCATCGGGGAATCGATGCTGCAGGCGCCGGTAGGCGATGCGGTACAACAGGCGCGCGCCGTGCTGCAGGGACGCGTGTCGCCGGAGAAGCGCGATGCCGCGCTGAAGGAGATCGTGGCCGATGCCCGCCAGTTCATGGACGAGAACAAGCCGCTGGCCCAGGCCAGCGCGCATAAGCTGGTGGGAACCACGGTGGCCCCGATGCTTGCGGAACGCTTTACGGAAGAAGAACTGCGCCAGATCATCACCATCCTCGAATCGCCGGTGAAGAAGAAATTCGAAGGCATGGTGCCCGAGCTGCAGAAAAAACTGGGCGAAGGCGTTGCCGCCGATACGCGTGCCGTGATGGACCCCAAGCTGCAGGAACTGCAGCAGCGCATCGGCATGCGCCTGCGCAGCGCGGTGTCGCCCTAAGCGGGAGCACAGGCCATGAGCTATTCTTCGGCTCTTCACCTGGTGCGCGGTGTGAAATCGCGCCTCTCCCATTCCGGCGTTGAAGCGGAAGCGCTGTTCGAGCAGGCCGGCCTGAATGAAGGCGACGGCCTGGCTTGCGATGCGCTGGCGCTGTCGGACAAACTCAGCCACCTGTGGGAGCTGGTGGTTGAACATTCAGGCGATCCGCTGATCGGCCTGAAGGTCTCCACCCCGCACCGCCTGGGCTGGCTGGGCGTGATGGGGCATATCATGCTGCTGTCGCCGACCGTGCAAAGCACGATCGAGCGCTGTCACGGCCACACGCGCGTAGGCATCCTGCTGCCCGGCTTGCAGCGCGTAGTGCCGCGCCAACGCTACGATTTTGTGTGGTGCGTGCTGCTGCGCACCCTGCGCTGCGCCTCCGGCCGCGATGACGCGGTGCCGGTCAAGGTGGAATACGCCTTTCCGGAACCCGCCAATTCGGCGTACTTCGAAAACACCTTTGGCTGCCCGGTGCATTTCAACCGGCCGCACAACGTGATGGAGTTTTCCGATACCGACATGGTGGCAGCGCTGCCCCATGGCGGTATGCCGCCCCCGGGTGGCCCGCAGCCGATCCTGGCGCAACTGGCGGAAGCGCAGCCGCCGGCGTTCACCGCCCGCGTGCAGGAAATCCTCGCTTCGCTGCTGCCAAAAGGTCCGCCGCACCGCGACGCCGTCGCCGGTCTGCTGGCCATGAGCGAGCGCACCTTGCAGCGCCGGCTGGCCGAGGAAGGCACCAGTTTCTCCAACGTAGTGGACGACACGCGGCGCGCGTTGGCGCGGCAATCGCTTGAAGCTGGCGAACTGTCGCTGAAGATGCTCAGCTTCCAATTGGGCTTTTCCGAACCGAGCGCGTTTTACCGCGCATGCAAGCGCTGGTTCGGCATGACGCCTTCCGACCTCGCCAATCATGGAGAGAAACATGGCATGGTATAAAGCGGAGCATCCTGCGCAACTGTTTGGCCAATTGCTGGTCAAGCACAAGCTGGTCACCGACGAGCAGCTTCAGCGCGCAATCGAACACCAGCGGCAGACCGGCCAGCGCCTCGGCGAGATCTTCGCCGAATGGGAGCTGGTAACCCACCAGCATGTGCAGGACATCCTGCTCAAGCAGCGCCGTGTGCGCATGGCCGCTGCGCTGATCGGGGCGATCTTCGCGCCGCTGGAGGCCTATGCGGCCGAAACGCTGGCGGCTGCACCTGCAGCCATCAGCGCGCAAGCAGCGATCCTGCCGCGCGAAGGTTCCCTTGCGGCGCTGGCGGAGCACGAGCTGGACGCGGTCACCGCGCAGGGCCTCGACGATGACCTGGTGCGGCAGGTGCGCGACCAGTTGAAGCGCAACGGGGTGGAAGTGAGCGGCGACCTGGCGAAGCTGGTCAATCCTATCCTCGGCGTGGTGGAATCGGACGCCAGCGTGCACAATGTGGTGTACGCACCGAATCGCGCAGCGACCACCGTCAATCCCGACGGCTCGTTGTCGCTGAACCTGCCCACCACCATCGGGGAAATCAACTTTAATAACATTCGCGTGCAGGGCGCGGCAGCCGGCGCACCATCCTTCGGCAGCATCTCCATCCGCGGCATCGACCTGACCGGTACCGTGATCACACTGGCGCTCAAACGATGAAGCCCGCATTCAGTCCCTCCACAACGCGCGCGCACCTGGCTTGCTGGTCGCCCCTGATCGCAGCTCTCGCCGCCGCCGCCGCAACTGCGAGTACCGCTGCGCCGCCGGTGCCCGACTTGGCCTCGCTGACCGGCGGCACGATCCACGTGGCGGAAGCGCCCAGTCCCGGCCATCCCGGCAAGGCCTTCACCGCCTGGACACTGGCCCCCGCCACCGTCCCACGCCTGTGCGCGATGGTGCAGGACTACGCTTCCTACCCTTCCTACATGCCGAACACAAAAAGCGCGCTACCGGTAGGCGAAGTTGAAGGATACGTCCTGGTCGACATGACACTGGACCTGCCGCTAGGACAGCAAAAGAAATACCGCCTGCGCCTGGAACAGCAACAGCAGCCTGACGCAGCCCAATGCAAACTGGCTTGGCAGCTGATCCCAAGCGGCGTGGCACCCGCAGACACCATTGCGGACACCTCCGGCTACTGGCTCTTCACGCCAATTCAAGGCGAAAGCGGCAAAACGCTGATCGAGTACCATGTCTATGCCGATCCCGGCCCGGTGCCTTACGGCTTCGGCTGGATCGTCGAGATGATGAGCAAGCGCAGCCTACCGCGCACGCTGGAGGCCTTGCGCGCGCAAGCCGCCAAATAGGCGCGGCAGCGCATCAATCAACGCAACGGAACACGCCTTTCATGTTCGCGCGCTGCCCGGCGGTCAACCGCGCAGCCGTCGCGTTGTAGATATAGTTCTCCTCTTCCCGCATCAGCAGGAAACTGCCGTCCGCCTGCTCGCTCCAGACCAGGTAGCCGCAATAGGTGTCGGCATTGGCAAAGCGGCCGGTAAAGTCCACCGCAGCATAGGTGCCCGGCGTGCCGCTTTGCGAGCTACGATAGATTGTCACTTTTTTCAGTTCGCGCTGCTGCATGGCTCCTGCACGTGCAGCGCTGGCGACTGCAGCATCGCGCCATCCCTCGAAGGTCCACTGCTGCCGTAAGCCCGCGCCCAGGCGCTCCCATGCCCTGGCATAGTGCGCCGCGTCCTTCTCGGCAAAGTAAGCCTTGCTCAACTCCTCGACGCGCGTTTTCTGCGAAGTGCTTGGCTGCCACGATGGCGCAGGGCCAGCGGCCATGGGTGGCGCCAGCGACTGCTGCAGCGCCGTATTCATGCGGCGGAATTCCTCCAGCATGCTGTCGCAGGCTTCCTTTTTCGCCTCGCACAACGAATTCATTTTGATCGACAGCTAGCCATTTTCCATGACTACTGTGCGCCGCACCGCCGCCGGATGCGCCGGATGGCCCGGCAGCGTGAATGACCACAGGGTGCCATTTACCTTGTCGTCCACGGTAGTCCAGCCGCCGCCCTCGGAGATCGTGACACCGCCGCGCGCTTTCAACGCCTCCAGCGCTGCCGGGGCGGAGCTATAGCCAATGCCGTCCGGCGTCGCTGTCATTGCAGCCAGCACTATCAGGAAACCAATCATGCGTTGCAATATAGACCACGGCGCCGCAAAAGGTCAATTGTGGTAGCATCCGGCGGTCTTACCACTCATCCAACAGCCGCCATGCAATCCGCCCAACGCTTGTCAGATGTCGTCGCCACCGAGCTGGAAACCCGGATCCTCGAAGGTTCGCTCAAACCCGGCGACCGTTTGCCTTCCGAGCGTGAGCTGGCGGTGGAGCTGGGCGTATCGCGCCCCTCCCTGCGCGGTGCCTTGCAATCGCTGGTAGCCAAAGGCCTGCTGATCACGCGCCACGGCGGCGGCACTTTCGTGACCGATTCGATGCAGGCGGCATTCACCGACCCGTGGCAGCAGATGCTGAACGACCATCCGGATATCCACGGCGACATGCTGGAATTCCGCCACATGCTGGAGGGGCAGGCAGCGCAACTGGCGGCGGAACGCGGGACGAAAGAAGATTTCGAGCGCATCCGCACCTGCCATGAAGCACTGGAGCGTGCGTTTGCTGCGCAGGACCTGGACCAGTGCATCAAGACCGACGTGGAATTCCACCAGGCGATTGCGGAAGCTTCGCACAATGTGCTGATCGGGCATCTGAGCTCCAGCCTGCACAAGGTAATGGAAGGCCATGTGCAGAGCAACCTGGAATACCTGACTGCCCGGCCGGAACTCTGGGCGCAGCTTCAAACGCAACACCGCGCGATCTGGGACGCGGTACGGGAACGCAGGATGGATGTAGCGGCACGCGCTGCCCACCAGCATCTGGATTTCGTGCAGCAGACCATGCGCGAAACCCTGAAGAACGAAGAGCGCCGCAATGCTGCGACGCGGCGGCTGTCAGCCAACTTGTAGGAGTGTCAAAAACCTGCCGCGTCTACTTCGGTCTAATTCAGACCGTCCGAGTTCCTTTTGCGGACGACTTCTCCGGCGCCAGAGTGCCGTAGTATTTGTTACGCGTTTCGTTGTAAGTGGCAGCGCGGGTACCGACCTCTGAGCAGAGAAGGCGGACCGCAAATTTGTGCGGCATCACAGAAAGTTCGGCTTCCGCCTTGTCGAGTACTCGCTCGCGCTGAATCCGGTTTTTAGCCGCGCTCGCGACGGTAATGCATGGCTACTGCACCGTTGTTGAGCGGTTTCGCCGAGAGCAATGCAAGCCGTCGCGTGCTGGACAGCCCGCTCTGGTACAGGGTCGGACCGTGACCGGCAATCCTGGGGTGAATGAGGAACAGGTACTCATCGATGAGATCCAGCCGGTCCAATTCGGTCGCGAGCTTCCCACTGCCAAGGAGAACGCCAGCCGGGGTCGCATCCTTGAGTTTTTGCACGCCCAAGCGCAAGTCGCCGCCGATGTGGTGGCTGTTAGTCCAGGGGAAGTCCATTCGCGTTGAAGACACGACGTACTTCGGCTTGATCTCCAGCTTGGCCGCCCATTCACGCACAGCCGGCAGAGCCGTTACATCGCCACGCGCGACCGCCGGCCAGTAGCCCTCCATCATCTCGTAGGTAGTACGCCCCCATAGCATCACCCCATTCTCGTCCATGAGGCGCGTGAAGAAGGCGTGCGTCTCGCCGTCAGCGATTCCCTCCTGATGGTCGACGCAGCCGTCCAAAGTGACGTTGAGGCTGAAGGTCAGGATTCCCATGTGAATCTCCTCCGAATTGGGGAAGGGGCGTCCCCCCTCTTCCCTGACGTTGATACTCCCTATTTGGTGCGAGCCTTGCCAAAAGCATCTCCGGCTTTCCACTCCGGCATCTTCGGCGCATCGGCCACGATTCGGCCCAGGTTAAGGGTGAATTGCGCCATCTGCGTCATGCCTGCCATCGACCAGTTAGGATCGTATTCGTCGCTGACCTGGTGATAGCTCTTGCGATAGGCCGCGCGCATCTTTTCGGCCTTCTCCTTGTCACCAAGGTAGTCGCTACCCGAAGTGATCGAAAACGCCGGCACACCTGCCTTGGCAAAGCTGAAGTGGTCGGAACGGAAGTAACCGCCCGCCAGGTCCGGCTTCTGTTTCGCGATCACCATTTTCATGCCTTTGGCCGCGGCTTCAGCCATCTTGCCCAAGTCGGTACGCTCGCTGCCGGCCGTGCCGATATCGTGCGTGGTGCCGATCCAGTTCAACGAATCCAGGTTCAGGTTCGCTGCGGTTTTAGCCAGCGGCCACAGTGGCGCTTCGGCATAGGCCGCGCTACCGAGCAGGCCTTGTTCTTCCGCAGCTACCCACAGGAACATCTGGCTGCGCTTGGCCGGCGCCTTGACTGCTTCCTGCGCCATGGCCAGCAGGGCTGCGCTGCCCGATGCATTGTCGACCGCGCCGTTGTAGATGGTGTCGCCCCCGGTGCCCTGCTTGCCCAGGTGGTCCCAGTGCGCAGAGTAGATCACCACTTCATCTTTCAGCTTCGGATCTGTGCCCGGCACCACGCCAGCCACGTTGAACTGTTCGACGTTGCGCACTTCCGCCTTCATGTCGCCCACCAGCTTGGCCTTCAACGCCACCGGCTGGAAGTCCTTGCGTTCGGCGGCTGCGCGCAACTGGTCCAGGTCCTGGCCTGCCGCCTTGAACAACGCCACGGCAGTATCGTTGGTCAGCCAGCCTTGCAGCTCAGTGCCCGGCGTGCCTTGTGCGAGCTGGAAGCGTTCTACGCCATCCCAGCTGTTTTTCACCACGCTGTAGCCATACGAAGCCGAAGCATCAGTGTGGATCAGCAGCGCGCCGATCGCACCTTTGCGCTTGGCTTCCTCAAATTTGTAAGTCCAGCGGCCGTAATAGGTCAGCGCCTTGCCCCCAAAACGGTTTGGCGCTTCGGCCGTCGGCATCGGGTCATTGACCATCATCACAATGACCTTGCCTTTCACGTCCTGGCCCTTGTAGTCGTCCCAGCCCTCTTCCGATGCCGTGATGCCGTAGCCGACGAATACCAGGTCGGCGTTGAAGCTGTGCGCGGACTGCGCATCACCCGGCGCATACACCCAATCCTTGCCAAAGCTCGCCGGCAGCGCGACGCCATTCGCTTCCAGGCGCAGGTTGGACGCTGCTGCATCGGTCTTGACGCCGGCGATCTTCACCAGTTGGCGGTAGGTGACCCCGTCGACCGGTTTCAGTCCCACGGCCAGTGCCTGGTTTTCCAGGTAGGAGACGGTCAGGTCGCCGCCACGCTGGCCGGTGCCGCGGCCTTCCAGCAGGTCGCTGGACAGGAACGCCAGGTGAGCGCGCAGCGGTGCTTCCTGCACGGTCGGCTGCATTGCCTTGCCGCCTTTGACGCCTGCGGCATGAGCCGGGGACAGCGCCAGCGCAATGCTGGCCGCCAAGGTGGACGCTACGAAGGTGATGGATTTAGTCATGTCTTTGTCTTTTGGATTGTCCATTGGGCACGGCTGATGGCCGCGCGGGCATTCTATCGGATTTGCCGCGCGCGCCAAGCTGCAGCGCAGCATACGGAATGGTATGCTACGCCCCGTATGAAACACACGCCTTACATCGGCCGCTTTGCGCCCTCTCCGACCGGACCACTGCACCTTGGATCCCTGGTGGCAGCCATGGCCAGCTATCTCGACGCCAAGGCCCATGGCGGCCAATGGCTGGTGCGCGTGGAGGATGTCGACCGCGACCGCAACGTGGAAGGCGCCGACCAGCACATCCTCGGGTCGCTGCAGCGCTGCGGCATGCAGTGGGACGGCGAAGTGACCTGGCAAACCAAACGCGAAGACCTGTACGAAGCGGCGCTGCGCCAGCTTGGCAACAACATCTATCCCTGCGGCTGCTCGCGCAAGGAGATTGCGGATTCCCAGCTTCGGCAGGGCCAGGCCGGCAACCCCAGCCTGGTCTATCCCGGCACCTGCCGCAACGGCCTGGCGCCCGGCCGCACTGCACGCGCACTGCGCCTGCGCACGCCGCAGGAACCGCATTGCGTGGTCCACTTCCACGACCGCTTCGCCGGTGACATCAGCCAGGACATCACGGCCGACGTGGGCGACTTCGTGGTGCGCCGCGCCGACGGTTTCTGGGCCTACCAGCTTGCCGTCGTGGTGGACGATGGCGCGCAGGGCATCACCGACATCGTGCGCGGCGCCGACCTGCTCGACTCGACTCCGCGCCAGATTTTCCTGCAACAATTGCTTGGCTTGCCGCAGCCACGCTACCTTCATTTGCCACTTGTGGTTAATGCCGACGGCGAGAAACTATCCAAGCAGACCGGTGCGCAGGCGTTCGACAGTGGCGCCCCTGCCGCAAGCCTGCTCGGCAGCGCGTTGCTGCCAGCCGCGCAGTTCCTTGGGCTCGAGGTCAGGGCCGACAGTATCGATGCTTTCTGGCGCGCGGCGATACCTGCGTGGGCAGCGGTGCTGTGCGCCCACGGTGAGGCGCCGCACAGACCATAAGCAGGGTCCGCGGCATACTGGCTCCACCAAGCGAAAGGAGGTGGGCCATGCGGCACTTACTGATCTCTTGCGCCTTGTGCGCGATGGCGCTGCCGGCAACCGCCGAGGAGAATTTTTTCCGCTGCGTCGACAGCCAAGGCGTGGTCATGCTGACCGACCGTCCTTGTGAGAACCTGCCGAACGGTGCACGGCCGGTCATGGAAAAGGAGCACTTCGTGCTGCCGGCATCCGAACAGGCGCGCAGCCAGTTCGTCAATAAGCCGCCGGTCCATGTATCGCCAAAAATCGATGTGCAAACCTTGCGCATGGCGCGCCAGGCCCTCGAGTTGCGCGACAAAGTCGCCAGCGCACGCTAGCTTCGGGCCTAAGCCTGGCCGTCCCCGTCTTCCAGCGGAAGCAAGAGCATGCAGGCTGCCGCTGCACCATGCACGATCGGCAGCAGCAGCAGGGTAACCTGCGCCGGAGCATCCGGGTCGCTGACAGAAAAGTAAGTGATAGCTACCGCCATCACAATAGGTGCCAGCGGCAGTACTGCCGCCGACACGGTGGCAGGATTCAGGCGACGCACCGCCAGCAAGTTCAGCAGCAACGCCACCAAATAAAGGGTGCGGTACACCCATTCGGAACGCACGCTGGAAAAATGCACCCCCGCGAGCATCCCTTGCATAAGCAACCCGAGCAATAGCGTCAGCAGAAGCGCGGGCAAGGCAGAGCGTTCCATGATCACTTTTAGCCTCCATCGTCACTAACAGTAACAAAGCAGGTTCTGTGCCACGCTTATGTGTCAAGGGGAACGCGCCCATGCGTTGAGGAATTTGTAGATTTCTGTAAGGAATTTCGACATTGAACGGTTGAAGCGGAAGGGCGAATGCTGCGGCGCGGTATAATAGCGGGCTTGCCTTTTGGATATCGGTTTCAGAGAAGAAGATGCACACTACGCCAGACACCCGCCCCGCCGTTGTACTGCTGCACAGTTCGCTTAGCTCGCGCAGCCAGTGGACCACCCTGATGGCCGAGCAAGAAGCCAACTACCGTTTCATCGCAATCGATCTGTTGGGCTATGGCAAATCCGCCTTCCCGACCGAAGCGGCTGCCGCCGGCTATACCCTGGCGCACGAAGCCGACGCCGTGGCCGCTGCCCTTGCCTCGCACCTTGATGCCGGCGAGCAATTCCATCTGATCGGCCACTCCTACGGCGGCGCCACCGCCTTGCGCCTGGCGCGCCAGATGCGTGAACGGGTACTGTCATTGTCCATGTTCGAACCGGTCGCCTTCCACCTGCTGCCGGCCAGCGATGCGGGCCGCCAGGAAATCGAGGCCGTGGTAGTCAAGATCAACGCTGCAACGACCGCGGAAGACGCGACCCGCGCCTTCATTGATTACTGGAACCGCGCCGGCGCCTTCGACTCCCTGCCGGAAGTGCAGCGCCACCGCTTCACCAACGGTATCGCCAAGGTCAAGCTGGATTTCGTTGCCCTGCTGGGCGAACCGGCGCGCGTGGCCGACATGGTGCAACTGGACCTGCCGGCGCTGGTGATGGCCGGCGCCAAAGGCCCGGTATCCACCCGCCGCGTAGCCGAAACCTTGGCTGCCGCCCTGCCGCAAGGGCAGTTCACGCTGACTGCCGGCGGCCATATGGCGCCGATCACCCACGCGGCCGACGTCAACCAGGTACTGCTTGGCTTCCTGGAAAACCAGCGCTTGCTCGCCTGATCCCGTTGTTCGATAATGACCCGATAACAATCCGGCAGGAGCGAGCATCATGAGCGATACACGCTATGACCAGCAAATGGCGGTCCAGGTCGACAAGGGCATCGAGCTGCATGCGCAGATGGGCGCGGCCAATGCCTGGATTTATATGCAAAGCATGCAGGTGCCGCGCAGCGTGATCCTGCGCGTGCTGGCCTACCCAGAGCAGCGCCGCAACTGCAGCGCTTCCGCCCACTAGCTCAGAGCACTAATTCACGCACTGCCTGCAGCACGCGCAGCTTGGCGGCATCGGGCCGCTTTCCGCTGCGCCAGGCCGCCATCGCCTCCCATTCCCAGCGCGGCAGATCCTCAATCTCCAGTTTCACCAGGTTGCCCAGCTTGAGCTGGCGCGCAGCCGCCATCTCAGGCATGAAAGTCAAAAAGCCATGCTCCTGCGCCAGCAGGATCGATGCGCTGGAGGGCTGGATCGCGTGAATCGGACTGTCGCTGCAGCGGTGGACGCGGATCATCCTGATCAACTCATCGCATCCCGCCCCCCAGTACTGCGGCGCCAGGCGCGCATTGGCGACGTCGGCCAGTTGCAGGCGTCCTCGCCGCGTCAGCGGGTGGCCGCGCCGTACCACGGCGACGATGGGTGAAACCTGCAGCCGCTCCAGGTGAATGCCGGCGATCGCCGGACATTTCAGGACCAGTCCCAGTTGCACAGTCCCGGTCAGCAGCTTTTCCATGATGACGGGCGAATGGTCCGTGCTGCAGCGGATTTCCAGTGGCGCATCGGCCAATTTGAGCAAGATAGGACCGAACAGCAGCGCTGCCATCGAGGGCACGCTGGCCAGCGTCACCTGCGGCAGCGCCGGCGCGCCCTGCACCGCCTGGCGCCCCGCTTCCAGCGCGGCCAGCGCTTGCTGCGCCGCAGGGAGGAAAGTCAGGCAGGCTGGCGTGGGTGAGGCGCCGCGCCGGTGGCGCGTGAATAACTGCACCGACAACTGTTCCTCCAGCGCAGCCACGCGCTGGCTCACTTGCGGTTGCGACCAGCGGCGCCGTGCAGCAGCCTGGCTGAAACTCCCGCATTCCACGATTTCCACCAGCAGTGCCAGGTCGTCGAAACCAAGAGACATAAGAAAATCCAATATGAAATATGTCAAGATAACGGCTTCAATTATGCCTGACACGCGCCTAAGATGCCTGCATCGAACCAGGAGAAGGCAATGACGGGTGCACAACAGGCCAGGCGGCTGGGCAAGCGGTTTCTGATGGTGGACCACGTGCTGGTCGTGGGCGGCTTCTACTTGGTATTCCCCATCATTGGCCTGCATTTCGTCGGGCAATTGCAGTGGTCTGCCGCGTCGGTCGGCGTGGCGCTTGGTGCGCGCCAGGTGGCGCAGCAAGGCCTGGCGCTGTTCGGCGGCTCGCTATCGGACCGTTACGGCACCAAGCCGCTGATTGTCGCGGGCATGTTGCTGCGTGCAGGCGGCTTTGCCTTGATGGGCTTTGCAAGCAGCCCTGCATGGCTGCTGCTGTCGTGCGTGGCGTCGGGCCTGGGCGGCAGCCTGTTCGAACCGGCGCGAAGCGCGCTGGCAGTGAAGCTGACACGTCCTGCCGAACGTCCCCGCTTCTATTCGCAGCTGATGATGCAGGAAAGCGTTTCCGCCGTGGCGGGCGCCCTGCTCGGCACCCTGCTGCTGGGCGTCGACTTCCACTGGGTCGGTATGGCCGGTTGCACCGTGTTCGTGCTGGCGGCACTCGCCAACGCCTGGCTGCTGCCGGCCTACCGTGTCGCCACGCCCGGCACTTCAGTCGCGAAGGCAATGCGCATTCCGTTGCGCGACAAACCCTACATGACGCTGGTGCTGACACTGAGCGGCTATTACATCATGACCGTGCAGCTCATGATGCTGGTGCCGGTCACCTTGACCGGGCTTTCCGGCACGCCACGCACCGTGGCCTGGATGTATGCAATGGATGCCGTGCTGGCGCTGACGCTCCTGTATCCGATGGCACGCTTCGGCGAGCGATACCTGTCGCTGGAGGCCCGCTTGTTGGCCGGTATCGGCATCATGTGCTGCGCGGTGCTGGCCATGTCGGCAGCGCGTTCACTGGCACCAATGTTCGTATGCATCGCCGTGTTCTATACCGGCTCGCTGGTGGCGGAACCGGCACGCGAGTCGCTGGTATCGCGCTACGCCCTGCCCTCCGCCCGCGCCAGCTACATGGGCCTGAGCCGCTTCGGCCTGGCCGTCGGTGGACTGTTCGGGTACACGGCTGGCGGCTGGCTGCTGGACTGGAGCCGCGCCGTGCACACGCCCGCTTTGCCTTGGCTGGTGCTGGCGTCGATTGGACTGTTGACAATGACAGTGCTTGCCGCTACTGCCACGCCACAAAAAAAGAGCCCGCCAGTGGCGGGCTAAACACTTTGGTTGGGTGCTTCATTGTAGGTCGCGAAAACGCGTTTGATTCTCTCCAATCGTCACCCCATGCCAAATTAGTTATAGCTGGGCTGAAAAAAGGAATCGCGCGTTCCCGCCTTCGCCGCATAGAATACAAGGATGAAATCCTATACCGCCCAATGCGTCCTGCCCCTCGCCGCTGAGCTGGGCGAAGGCCCGCTCTACCTGCCGGCGCAAGACCGCCTGCTGTTCGTTGACCTTAAGCGTTGCATCCTGCATGCGTGGGATGCGGCGAAACACGAGCATCGCAGCTGGCTGCTGCCGGACTATATCTGCTGGCTGGTGCCGCGCCGCGATGGCGATGGTTTCATGGCGGGCCTGCGCGACGGCGTAGTGCGCCTCTGGCTGGAACCGGAGCTGCGCATCGAGGCAGTGGCGCACGTGGTCGATGGCGCCGCCGGCCAGCGCCTGAACGACGCCAAGGTCGACCCGAGCGGCCGCCTGTGGTTTGGCTCCATGCACAATACCGACTACAGGCAAAAAGTGGGCAAGCTGTTCCGCCTCAACCAGGACCAGAGCCTGCACGTGGCCGACGAGGGCTACCACATCTGCAATGGCCCGACCTTCGCACCGGATGGCAGCGCGCTGTATCACTCGGACAGCTTCCTCGACGTGACTTACCGCTACCCGCTGGCCGCCGATGGCAGCCTTGGCACGCGCGAAGTCTGGCGCCGCTATACCGACGGCGGCTCGCCGGACGGCATGCAGGTCGACAGCGAAGGCTGCATCTGGGTCTCGACCTGGGGTGGCAAGCGCGTATGCCGTTTCTGCCCGGATGGCGAACTGCTGGCCGAAGTGCCGCTGCCGACATCGCATCCTGCTTCGCTGGCTTTCGGCGGTGAAGACCTGCGCACCCTGTACATCACCACCGCACGCGAAGGCCTGTCGACGGAGCAGTTGGCGCAGGAACCGCTGGCGGGCGCCCTTTTCAGCGCCCGCATCGACGTACCCGGCCTGCCGGCCAACGCCTTCGGCTAACTCAGTACAGTTCTTTCGCCGCGCTGCGCACAGCCTGCAACAGCAGGTTGGCGCCCGGCGACATCAGGTGGTCGGCCTTGGTGATGATGCCGAAAGCATCCATGCGGAACGGCAGTTCCAGCGGCAGGATGGACAGCACATTCAGGTCGGCGTAGTAACGCGCCACTTCCACCGGCATCACATGCAGAGCGTCGGTCTTTTGCAGCAGCGCCGTGATCAGCAGCTGGGAGGTAGTGTCGACCACGTCGACCGGCGGCTCCAGTCCGGCGCGGCGGAACATCATGTCGCAGCGGTGGCGCAGGATACTGCCCTGCGGCGGCAGGATCCACGGGCGGTTGGCAATATCCTTCAACTGCAGCTTCTCGCGAGCCAGCAGCGGATGCCCTGTGCGCACCACGGCGCATGCAGGTTCTTCGGTCAGCTCCTCATACACCAGGCCTGCCGTGCTTTCCTTTTCCAGGATACGGCCGATCATGAAGTCCAGCGTGCCGCGCTGCAGCAGCTCCATCAGCACATTACTGGCTTCCACCTGCACCCCGATGCGCAGCAGCGGCGCTTCCTTTTTGACGCGGGTGATGGCGTTAGGCAGCAGGTTCATGGCAGGAGTCATGATCACGCCCACCTCCACCTGGCCGGACAGGCCGGCTTTCAGCGTTACGATGTCGTCATGCGCCAGGGCCAGGCTGGTGAGGGCCATGCGGGCATGGCGGATCATGGTCTCCCCGTACAGCGTCGGCTCCATACCGCGCGGCAGGCGCTCGAACAGCTTCACGTCCAGCATGTCCTCCAGGTCCTTGAGCTGCTTGGAGGCGGCGGGCTGCGTCATGTGCAGTTCCTCCGCTGCGCGGTGGATGTTGCGGTGTTCATCCAGCGCGATCATCAGCAACAGTTGACGAGTTTTTAACCTCGCCTTCAGGAACCAGTTCGGATTCGGGGTAGTCATGCGGGGCATGATACCACCGCCGTTATCGACCAATAAGTCGCGCTTCATTTGCAGCCCGGCGCTGGGTTGGCGGCTGGACCTTCGGCCGTTTGCGGGATGAAGGCGATGCTGCCATCGGGCTTGTAATGCAGTTCTTCCACCGCCACCGAGCGGCGGAATTCACCGCCGGTTGGCAGCTTGTCGTTATGGTAGAAAATGTAGGACTTGCCGTTGAAATCGATCACCGCCTGGTGAATGGTTTTCACGACCTTGTTCATGTCCATGATCTTGCCGCGGAACGTCCAGGGACCGGTGGCGCTTGGGCCGGTGGCGTACGCTGTCTCCTCTGGGAAGTTGCGCGAGTAGGTCAGGTAGTAGGTCTTGCCGTGGCGGTGCAGGTAGGCCGCTTCGGTGAAGTTGTCGATGCCCACGGTGTGGATCGGGCCATCGAGTTCAATCATGTTCGGCTTCAGCCTGGCGTATTTCAGCACGCGGTTGCCCCAGTACAGGTAGGCCTGGCCATCCTTGTCGACGAAGACCGCAGGGTCGATGTCGTCCCAGGGAATATCGCTTTCCTTCGTCATGTCGTTGGTGACCAGGGCACTGCCGCGTGCATCGACGAAGGGTCCGGCCGGCTTGTCCGATACGGCAACGCCGATCGCTTTGCCCGGCTTGCCCGCATCGTGCTCGACCGGGGCGTAGAAGTAGTACTTGCCATTGCGCTTGGTGATGTCGGCAGCCCAGGCGTCGGCCTTGGCCCACTTGAAAGTCTTCACGTTCAGCGGCGAACCCATATCGGTCCAGTTCTTCATGTCGCATGACGACAGCACGCGCCATTCGCGCATCAGGTAGTCCTTGCCTTCCGGGGCAGCTTCGTCATGGCCGACATACAGATAGACGCGATTGTCGTCGACCAGCGCCGCCGGATCGGCGGTGAAGATATTCGTCACAAGCGGATTGGCCGCTTGCGCCAGCGTACACAGCGTCGCAAGTGCTGAAGCGAGGGCTGATTTCATGAACATGTAGTCTCCTTTTATTTTTTCTGTTTCCAGGCGAGCAGCCTTTGCAGCGCGCAGAACGCGAACAGCAGCATGCCGATGGCGATCTTGGTCCACCATGAACTGAGCGTGCCATCGAACACGATCAGGGTCTGGATGGCGCCCAGCACCAGAACGCCGGTCAAGGCGCCGGCCACATAGCCGTAGCCGCCCGTCAGCAGCGTCCCGCCGATCACCACCGCGGCGATCGCATCAAGCTCGGTACCCTGGGCATGCTGCCCATAGCCGGACAGCATGTAAAACGCAAACAGCAGCCCGGCCAGCGCGGCGCAGCCGCCGCTGATGGCGTACACGGCAACCTTGGTGGCGCCCACCGGGAGCCCCATCATGTGCGCAGATTGTTCGTTGCCTCCCACTGCATAGACGGCGCGGCCGAATGGTGTCAGGTGCGCCACGACCATCGCAACTGCCAGCAGTGCCAGCGCAATCACCACCCCGGGCGAGACAAAGCCATCGAAGATGCCGACCTGCGCCTGCGAGATCGCCACAAATGCCTGATCTTCGATCGGGATCGAATTCACGCTGATCAGGTAGCACAGGCCGCGCGCCAGGAACATTCCCCCCAGCGTGACGATGAAGGGTTGCAGGCGGAAGAAGTGGATCAAGGCCCCCATGCCGGCGCCGAACACGACGCCCATCAGGAGCACCGCTGCCATCACGGCCGCGGGCGGCCAGTGCGCGGCATGCAGCAGCCAGGCAGCGACCATGGTGCTGAGCGCCAGCACGGAGCCGACCGACAAGTCGATGCCGCCGGAGAGGATGACGAAGCTCATGCCGATGGCAATCACCAGCAGGAAGGCGTTGTCGATCAGGAGGTTGAGCATCACCTGCAGCGACAGGAAGCCTGGATAGGCAATGCCGCCCGCCAGCAGCAGGGCCGCCAGCAGGCCGACCGTAACGAGGGAAGTGAAGTACGGGGCGCGGGTCATGCCTTGCTCCTTTGCGACAGGCAGACCGCGAACACCACCAGCGACTTGACGACGAGGTTGACTTCCGGCGGCACACCGAGGGAATAGACGGTATAGGTGAGGGTCTGGATGATCAGGGCGCCGATCACGCTGCCGGCCAGGTTGAATTTACCGCCGGCCAGCGAGGTGCCGCCCAGCGTAACGGCGAGGATGGCATCCAGTTCCAGTAGCAGGCCGGCATTATTGGCGTCTGCGCTCTTGATGTTGGAACTGATGATCAGGCCTGCCAGGCCGGCGCATACGGCGCAGAAGGCATAGCTGGCGAAGATCAGGGCGCCGGCGCGAATGCCGGCCAGGCGGGCTGCCACCGGGTTGACGCCCACCGCTTGCGTGAACAGGCCGAGGGCGGTCCTGCGCATGGCCAGCGCGATGGCTGCCACCACCGCCAGCGCCACGTACAGCGCGACCGGCAGGCCAAGCAGGTAGCCGCTGCCCAGCACGAAGAAGTCATCGCGGTAGACGGTGATGATCTGGCCATCGGTGACCAGTTGCGCCAGGCCGCGCCCAGCCACCATCAGCACCAGGGTGGCAACAATCGGTTGCAGGCCAAGGCTGGCAACCAGCAAGCCGTTCCAGATGCCGCACAGCAGGGCGGCGCCCAGTGCGGCGGCGAAGGCCAGCCACAACGGCTGTTCGGCGGCGGCCATGGTGCAGGCGACGGCTGCTGCCAGCGCCACCACAGCGCCGATTGAGATATCGATGCCGCGCATGGCGATGACGATTGTCATGCCGGTGGCAGCCAGCATCAAAGGTGCAGCGCGGTTCAGGATGTCGACCATGGCGCCGTACAGGTGGCCGTTTTTCACCTCCAGCTGAAAGAAGCCGGGCACGGCGAACAGGTTAACCAGCAGCAGAACAATCAGCGCGCCGAGCGGGCGCGCCAGCGGGTGGGCGAGCAAGCGCGCGCCCAGGCCCGAAGCCACGTTCGTTGCGGCGGGCGCTGGAGGCGCGGCCAGGTTGGCGGCATTGTGCGTCATGCTGCCTCCCCTGCGATGGCGTGCAGGACGGTCGTTTCATCCAGCTCGCCGCGCCGGTATTCGCCGCAGCTGGCACGGTCGCGCATGACGATCATGCGGTCGCTGACACGCAGTACTTCCGGCAGTTCGGACGAGATAAACAGCAGCGACATGCCGCGCTTGCACAAGGTAGTAACGTAATCCATGATTTCCTGCTTGGCGCGCACGTCGATGCCGCGCGTTGGTTCGTCCAGGATCATCAGGCGCGGATCGGTAGCCAGCCAGCGCGCCAGCAATACCTTCTGCTGGTTGCCGCCGGAAAGCGTGCCGATCGGCGTCTCGATGCTGGCAGTACGGATGCCGAGCGCCTTGACATATTCTTCCGCCAGTTCGCGCTGGCGGTGCAGCGGGATGGCGCGCAGCATGCCCTGGCGCGCCTGCAATGCCAGCACCAGGTTTTCGCGCACGGAGAGCGACAGGACGGCACCTTCCAGCTTGCGGTCTTCCGAGCAGAAGCCAATGCCCGCAGCAATCGCCTGGCGCGGATTGGCGAATGTTCCGTACGCCTTGTCGCCTATCGCGATATCGCCCTTGTCCGCACGGTCTGCACCGAACAGCAGGCGCGCCAGCTCGGTGCGGCCGGCGCCGAGCAGGCCGGCCAGCCCGAGTACTTCGCCCTCGCGCACCTGCAAATCCATCGGCTGCAGCACGCCCTTGCGGCCCAGGCCGCGTGTTTCGAGCACCACCCGCGACGCTGCGGCGCCATGCGCTCCATCATTGCGCTGCACCGCGGTATCGCTGCCCTCGGCCGCGTCGGCGGCATCCGCCGCCTTGCCAATCATCTTGTTCACCAATGCCAGGCGCGAAAGGTCGGCCGCGGCATATTCCCCTTCCCTCTCGCCGTTGCGCATCACCGTGATACGGTCCGAGATTGCGTAGGTCTGGTCAAGGAAGTGTGTCACGAACAGGATCGCCATGCCCTGCTCGCGCAAGCGGCGCAGTACGCGGAACAGCAACTGCACCTCCGCCTCGTCGAGGCTCGAGGTGGGCTCGTCCAGCACCAGCACACGCGAAGAAATGTTCAGGGCCCGCGAGATTGCCACCATTTGCTGGATCGCCAGCGGGTAATGCGATAACGGCGCACTCACGTCGATATCGATTTCCAGATCGCGCAGCAGGGCCGCCGCGCGCGTCCGCATTGCGGCCCAATCGACCATGCCCCATCTGCGCGGATAGCGGCCGATGAAGATATTCTCGGCCACCGACAGATTCGGGCACAGGTTCACTTCCTGGTAGACGGTGGAAATGCCGAGCTCCTGCGCCTCCAGCGTCGAACGCGGATGTATCGCCCGGCCTTCCAGCGCGATGCGACCCTGGTCCGGCGCATGCACGCCGGTCAGCACCTTGATCAGGGTCGACTTGCCCGCCCCATTCTGCCCCATCAGCGTATGGACCTCGCCAGGATAGAGCCGCAGCCCCGCCTCGCTCAGCGCCTTCACGCCCGGGAACGCCTTATGGATGCCGGACAGCTCCAGCACCGGCGCCGCCGCCGCGTTAGCCATCAGTATTTCCGGTTAGGGAGTTCTTTAGCCGCCACTTCCGCCGGGAACACGCGCTCCTCGGTCACGATGCGTGGCGCCACAGGCTTGCCGGCAACGACGTCCTGCGCTGCCTTCATCAGTTGCGGACCAAGCAGCGGGCTGCATTCGACAGACACGTTCAGCTTGCCGGCGATCATGGCCTGGAATGCGCCCTTCACACCGTCGATGGAAACGATGATGATGTCCTTGCCTGGCTTCAGGCCAGCTTCCTCAATGGCCTGGATGGCGCCGATCGCCATGTCGTCGTTGTGCGCATACAGCACATTGATATCCTTGCCGTGGGCTTTCAGGAAGGCTTCCATCACTTCCTTCCCTTTGGCACGGGTGAATTCGCCGGTCTGGGTGCGGATCACCTTCAGTTTGGCGTTGCCCTTGATGGCTTCTTCGAAACCGGCCTTGCGGTCCAGCGCAGGCGCCGAACCTACGGTACCCTGCAGTTCAACCACGTTCAGAACAGGCTTGTTCGCCTTGGCCGCGTATTCGGCCAGCCAGCGCCCGGCGCGGCGGCCCTCTTCCACGAAATCGGACCCGATCAGGGTCACATACAGCGACTTATCCGCCACTTTCACGGCGCGGTCAGTCAGGATGACCGGGATCCTGGCCGCCTTGGCTTCACGCAGCACGGTTTCCCAGCCGGTTTCCACCACCGGCGAAAACGCGATCACGTCGACGCGCTGGGCGATAAAGGAACGGATTGCCTTGACCTGGTTTTCCTGCTTCTGCTGCGCGTCGGCGAATTTGAGGGTGACACCGGCCTGCCTGGCGGCGTCTTTGATGGAGGCGGTGTTGGCGGAGCGCCATTCACTTTCCGCGCCCACCTGGGAAAAGCCCATCACCAGCGGCTTGGCCGCGAACACGCTGCCCGAGGCAGCAAAGGCAAAGGCGAACGCGCCGCCGAGAATAGTCCTGCGGGTGAGAGTCATGCCGGTCTCCTGAATTATAGTAAGTCAATATTAGGAGAATCCGTCATGCCGATCTAATTCATTTTTTCGCAGGATCCATATCGATTTTGTTATCGCAACAGGCGCAGGCCATACAAACCTCCGGCCAGCGATCCCGGGTGCGCGACGAACTTCACTTCCAGCGTGCCCTCGCCGGCCACGCCATGCGGAAGCGGAAGGTCCAGGTCGTAGAAAGCGTCGCCCTTGCGCTCGATGGTGACCGCGTGCAGCAGGCGGCCATTCAGCAGTACGTCGAACTTGCGGCCTGCATCGCCCGAAGCGAAGGTCAGGCGCAGCACCCGGGCGGAGCCATCGCGGTCTTTCAGCTCGTAGCTGAACCACCCGCTGGCGTGGCGCCAGTGCCGCGTACCATTCAGGCCGGCGTCGGCGCCCTCCCCCTTGAAGAAATGATCCGATTCGGGTTGCTGCTCGCCGGGCGCCACCTGGTCGACGGTGCGCACATCGAGCGCCAGCCGCTCGGCTTCGGCAGCGGCAGCCTTCGAACGCATGCCGGCCAAGCCGGCAGGGGTTGTTTGCTGCCAGTAGATCATGTAACGAGAATCGTGCAAGCGGAAGAAAGGCATGAACTGCACCTGGTTCGCACCGTTCCCTTGCACCAGTCCCGGCGCCGTGAACGTCAGCGGCTGCCCCGGTACCGGTTTGAACTTGCTGAGGAAGTCTTTGCTGTCGCTGACGAATACCGGCGCCGCTTCCTGCGGGCAAACCTGGCCTTGCGCGATATGGCCCATGCGCGAGCCGTCCGCCATGAAGTTAAGGCGCTCGCCGGGGAACGGCGAAGTCCTGGCCGCCAGCACGATAGGGCCGTGCAGCACGGCGTAATAGTTCGACTTGTCGGGCATTTGCTCCAGCGTGGTGCGCATCGGCAGGTGCACGTCGACCTTGTCGCCCTTGCGCCAGTCGCGCGTCAGCTCGACGTAGCCGCCAGGTGCAGCGTGCACCGGCACAGGCTTGCCGTTCAAACGCAGCGTCAGTGCCCCTTTAGCGACCCAGCCCGGGTAGCGAACTTTCAGGGTGAACTTGCCGCCGCCGTCGACGCTCAGCCGGGTGTTTTCCTGGTCGGGGAAGCGGCTGGACTGGGTCAGGACAACGCCCTTCTGGCGCCACTCGAGGCGCGAGGGAATGAACAGGTTGACCAGCAGCGCATCGCCATCGCGGGCGTAGATGAACTCACCGTATTTTGCGTGGCTCTCGATGCCGGAGCCAACGCAGCACCACATGCCCTTGTCCACTTCAGAATAGACGCGGTAGTGGTTGGGCCGCATCGGTGTGAAGTAGACGAAACCGCCGCTTTCCGGGCGCTGCGAGGACAGGATATGGTTGTACAGCGCACGCTCGTAGTAGTCGCCGTATGCCGCGCTCGGATCGCGCTGGTACAGCAGCTCCGTGAGCTTGAGCATATTGTAGGTGTTGCAGGTTTCCGGCCCTTCCACCTCGCCGCTCATCGAGGAAAAGTCCTTGTCGTCGTGGAAGTGCTCCTTGACGCTGTTGCCGCCAATGGCGACAGTGCGGTGGTCATGCACGGTGCGCCAGAAGAAGCTGGCGGCCTTGTGCCATTGCTGTTCCCCGGTCAGTTCGGCGATGCGTTCGAAGCCGATCACCTTCGGTATCTGGGTATTGGCGTGCATGCCGGTCAGCTCGTCGCGCCCCGCTGCAAGCGGCTGCAGGACAGCCTGGTGCGAAAAGCGCTTTGCAGCCGCGAGATAGCGCTGGTCGCCCGTCAGTTGGTAGACGTCGGCCAGCACTTCGTTCATCCCCCCATGCTCTGCGCGCAGCATGGCCTGCATCTGCTCGTCGCTCAGGGCGCCGGTCATGGCGACCGTCCAGTCGGCAAACTTCACCAGCATCTGTCGCGCGTCTTCATTGCCCGCGTAGTGCCAGGCATCGCGCAGGCCGGCGGCGATCTTGTGCAGGTTATACCAGGGGACCCATTTGCCGTTGACCGAGAAATTGTCGGCATGGAGCTTGCCCTTGGCGACGTCGTTCCATGCCTCGTGGCCCGAGGGAATACCACCGAGGTAGCCGTCCGGCGCCTGCGCCTTCTTCAGTTCCTGCACGAAGTAGTCGAGGCGCTCGCGTACGGTGCCGTCGCCGGTCGCAGCCCACATCAATGACAAAGCTGAGAGGTAATGGCCTCCCATATGGCCATCGAGGCCGCTGGATTCCCAGTTGCCGTACGAAGGCTTGGACAGCGGCAGTCCGGCCTCGCGCCGGAATGGCGCCAGCAACCGGTCTGCATCGAGCGCCAGCAGGTAGCGGCGGTTGGTTTCCTGGGCTTGCAGGAAAGGACTGGGAAGGAGCCGAACATCCTGTAGCGGGAACAGTTCGGCAGCACCCACGGCGAGCGGTATGCCGGCAGCCAACAGCGCCACCAGGCCGCTCCGTCGCAATGCGCAGGCGAGCGAAGGCAAGATCATTTCTGCACGCTTTGGTAGCTATCGAGGTCCGAAGTGTCGACCATGGGCCAGCCGGCGCTATCCCAGCGCATGTCCATGACCTTCAGCTTCTGAAGGTATTTGTCGGCCGTTTCGTAAGCATGCAGCACCATCACGTCCTTGCCGTCGAAAGTATATGCACTGTTGTGGCCGAGCGCCTTCCACTTTGCGTTGCCCTGCACGACCAGCGAGCCGCCACCGAGCGCCATATCCTTCCCGTCTTTGTCGAGATATGGCCCGGTGACCGAGCGCGAACGGCCAACGACGACGTGGTATGTACTCTTCGCCTTCTGGCAGCATAGTCCCCACGAGGCAAACAGGTAGTACCAGCCATTCTTGCGGAAGATGAAGGGGGCTTCGATCTCCGCCGGGCCTCCGCTGTCATCCTTCACGAAGGCCGGGCGCTCGCGGGCGGCGATGGTGCTCCAGACTTGCGGTTCGGCCGGGCGCGTCCAGGCCTCGTTCAATTTGACCAGTTTGATTCCGCCCCAGAAAGAACCGAACGCCATCCAGCCAGTTCCTTTCTCGTCCTCCACCACATTGGAATCGATCGCATTCCAGAGGTCGCGCCCCGGCACCGACTGCACGACAATACCCTTGTCTTCCCATTTGTAGTCGGGAGAGCGCGGGTCCAGCGTCCTGTTGACCGTCACGCCGATTGCCGAAGTGTTCTTGCCGAATGCGGAGACGGAGTAGTACAGCAGGTATTTGCCGTTGTGATGCTGGATATCCGGCGCCCACACATGGTCGTCAAAGCCCGGCGCCGCCTTGGCTGCGGCTGCCGGGTGACCAGTGAAGATGCGGCCTTCCGGCCTCCAGTTCAACATGTCTTTCGAACTGTAAAAGGTGATGCCCGGCCCGGTCGAATACAGGTAATAGGTATCGCCCTGCTTCGCCATCACCGGGTCATGCACGCTCACCTGGCTCGCTTGCGCCATCTGCGCCAGCAGCAGGCCAGCGCAAAGAATCCATTTGTTCATAATCAGTTCCCCATCCTCGCGCCCCAAAGCGAAACGCCAGCCTTCGACTGCACGGTGAAGGTCACTTCGAAGGCATTGCCATTGGTGTTCCACTGGCGCGACAAAACGCCATTGTAGGCCGTGCCGTCGGTCGACGCGATGCTGACCTTGTTACCGCCCAAGTGGCTCCAGTTGCCGGCGATCGCACCGCTCACAGCCCCCCCAGCCGCCAGGGTCACGACCTGCGATTGCTTGATGACCGCCGAAATGTCTTCGCCGTGGTTGATCACCTTGTAGATACCGGCAGCATCAGCCGCGCTGACGTCCGCCGACAGCGTAATTGCGTTTTTCGACAGCGGTACGTACCGGAACGGGGCGACGACCGGCCAGCCATCGGCGTTGATGAACATTTCGTGCACGCGCACCTCGTGCGCCTCGCCCTGCCCCGGGAAACGGGCATGGAAGACCAGGAAGTACTTGCCCGCGGCTGCATCGTAATAGGCCGAGTTATGGCCAGGCGACACGTAGCCCAGGGCGGTACCAGTCTCGCCGCTTGCCAATACGTACTGGTGGTTGCCCATCAGTTTCTGGCCATGCGGTGCGATACTGGCATCATCGAACAACGGCAACGCCGGATTGGCTTTGACGGTCGCCATGTCGGTTCCTGCGCCATCCACGTAGGGCCCGTCCGGGTTCAGGGAACGGGAGACGCGGATGTTGTAGCCGCCGTTGGCATCCAGCCCGCCGAATGATACGAACAGGTAGTAGTACTTGCTGTCAGGGCTGTACAGGATGTAAGCGCCCTCGATGCGCGCATGGTTGCCGCCCATCAGGTGCCTGCCATAGCCCTGGGCCGGCTTCTGCAGGCCAGTCGCCGGGTCCATCTCCATGATGAAGATGCCGCCAGAGTAGGAGCCGTACACCATCCACAACTTGCCACCGTTATCGCGGAAGACGTTCGGGTCTACCACGTTCGGGTGCTTCGTCGCATCGTAGACGGTGCCATCCGGGCTGGCCTCGCCCCACATGCCAGATTTCAGCAAGAGCTGCTTGTTGACGTAAGGTCCATCTACCTTGTCCGCCACCGCCAGGCCGAGGGCGGAACGCGGCGAGTCGCCTTTGCAGGCGCAGTAGTACATGTAGAACTTACCGTCATCCAGCCTGGCCACATCGGGTGCCCACAACGTGTCCGCCTGCGCCCAAGCCAATGCCTCGGACAAGGCGGCCGTCACATTGTTGAACAGCGGATTGCCGGCATTCACGCCATCCGCAATCCTGGTCCAGTTCATCCAGTCGGTGCTCCTGGCCGCCTCCAGGTGGGAACCGAACACATAATAGGTTTCGGCCGCCTTGATGACCGATGGGTCGTGCACCGAGACGCCGGTGAACGCGACCGTGGTGCTTGGCTGCACCGCCGGCGGCGTGACTGGCGGCGCAGCGGCAGGGGCAGTCGCCGACGACGATCCACCGCCACCGCCACAGCCGCCGACCGTTGCCATCACCGCGCCCGCTGCCGCCGTACGCAGCAGCATGCGGCGCTGCACGGAGATGTTCTCCATCTCAGCCCCCGATTGCCACCACTACGACAGACTTGGCAGGCATCTTCACGGTCAGCTTGCCGCCGCTGGCCTGCACGGCGATCGGTGCCGGCTTTACAGCATCCGGCTTGGCGAAAGTATTATGCGCATCCATTTCATTGGCGGTCAGCACGCGAGCGCTGGCCTTGCCCTCGCCCACGCCGGCGATGCTGACTTCTTCCGCATCGCTTGGGTGGGTATTTACCAGCGCCACATAGACCTTGCCGTCCTTGCCGCGTGCCGCCGAAGCACTCACCTGCGGGATGCTCTTGTCGCCGGAGGCATACTTGCGGTTGCCTTCCAGGGACAGCGGCAAGGTGGTCGCTCCCTGGAACGGCACATACATCTCGTAGGCGTGGTAGGTTGGGGTCAGCAGCATCTTCTCGTTGTCGGTCAACACCATGGCCTGCAGCACATTGACCATCTGCGCGATATTGGTCATGCGAACGCGGTCGGCGTGATCGTGGAAGATATTGAAGTTCAACGCCGCAACCACTGCGTCGCGCAGGGTGTTCTGCTGGTACAGGAAGCCAGCGTTGGTGCCCTTCTCGACGTCATACCAGGTGCCCCATTCATCGACGTAGAAACCAAGCTTTTTCTCGGGATCGTTCTTGTCGAGGACCGCCACGTTGCTGCGGATATGGTCTTCCATGCGCATGGTCGCCTGCAGGGTCGAGAACCATTCGTTGGCAGGGAAGCCAGTCGCCGCCCCTTTCACTTCCCATTTTCCGGTCGGGATGGTGTAGTAGTGGAAGCTGATGCCGTCCGTCATATTCTTGGCCGACTTGCTCAACTCATCGGTCCAGCTGGTGTCGCTGTCATTGCCGCCGCTGGCGACGAACTTCGGACGGCCCGCCGGCGGGGTCTTGAGGAAGGTGGCGCTCTGGCGGTACAGGTTTGCGTAGTATTCCGGCTTCATATTGCCGCCGCAGCCCCAGGCCTCGTTACCGACAGCGAAATAGGCGACTTTGAACGGCTTGTCGCGGCCGTTCTTGCGGCGCAGCTCCGGCAGGGTCGACTTGTTATCCGACGTCATGTACTCCAGCCATTCCGCCATTTCCTGCGGTGAGCCGGTGCCCAGGTTGCCGTTCACGTAGGCGTCCGCGCCGATTTGTTCGACCAGGTCAAAGAATTCATGGGTGCCGACGGCATTGTCCTCGTCCACCCCGCCCCACATGGTGTTGATCTTGACCGGGCGCTTGTTGCGCGGGCCGATGCCTTCGCGCCAATGGTATTCGTCGGCGAAGCAGCCGCCCGGCCAGCGCACCAGCGGCACGTGCAGGTTCTTCAGCGCGCCGATCACGTCATTGCGCCAGCCGCGCGTATTGGGAATCTTTGATTTCGGGCCTACCCACATGCCGCCGTAGATGCCGGACCCAAGGTGCTCGGCAAACTGGCCATAGACGTCCTTGTTGATTACCGGACCGGGTTTGGCGGTATCGATCTTTACCGTGGTGGCAGCTTGCGCAAGGCCTGCGGTGAGCATGGCCAACGCGATCATCGTCTTCTTCATAGCATCTCCTTGATTATTGTTTGAATACCGCAACGAAGCGGCCGCGTGGCTGCATCGTGATTTTCTGCTTGCCTGGGGCGGTAAGCCGCGGTTCGGTGCGGCGCGTGCTCAGACCCAGCCTGCGTCGACGATAAAATCCTGCGCGGTGCACATGGCGCTGTCGTCCGCGCCCAGGAACAGGCACATGGCAGCGATATGCTCCGGCAGCAGCTTGCCCGGCAGGCACTGGTTGCGGGCGATTTCTTCCTCCGCCGCCTTATCGACCCACAGGTCGACCTGGCGCTGGGTCATGACCCAGCCCGGCGTAACGGTGTTGACGCGCACGTTGTGCTTGCCCAGGTCGCGCGCCATGCCGCGCGTCAGGCCGTGCGATGCGGCTTTGGCGGTAGCGTAGACAGGGTAGCCGCCACCTTTGGCGTGCCAGGAGATGGAGCTGATGTTGATGATGGAGCCGCAGCCCTTTTTCTTCATGCCCGGCAGGACTGCCTGGCAGGTGAAGAACAGGGGGCGCTGGTTGATGGCGATGCGCGTGTCCCAGTACTCCGGGGTCACGTCTTCGACGCTATGGCGCTGGTCGTTGGCAGCGTTGTTGACCAGGACGTCGAAGTCCCCCATTTCAGCGGCAAATTCCTTCATCGTACGCTGCAAAGCCGGGATATCAGTGATGTCGCAAGCACGGAACCGGGGCCGCGGCGCGCCGCCCGCGGCGACTGCATCGCACAGGGCGCTGCTGGCGTCGGCCGCGATATCCACGAACGCCACCACGGCGCCCTGCTGCGCAAAGGCCGCAACGATGCTGGCGCCGATGCCGGTGCCGCCGCCGGTGACAAATACCCGTTTGCCTTGCAGGCTCGGGTAGTTGGCAGTGATTGTCATAGTGTCTCCAGTTTTTTTTCTTTTTTAGAACCGGTAAGCCGCTTTAGTGCTGGCCAAGAACGCCGTCGCGGCGACGCCAGGTATTGCCGGGATTTGCATCCTGCAGCACCGGTGGCAGCAGCGCGGCCGGCAAGTCCTGGTAGCACACCGCGCGCAGGAAGCGGTAGATCGCCGCCGTGCCGACCGAGGTGCTGCGGCCGTCCGAAGTGGACGGGAACGGACCACCGTGCACCATGGCGCTGGTCACTTCCACGCCGGTTGGGTAACCGTTAGCCAGGATGCGCCCAGCCTTGCGCTCCAGCACAGGCAACAGCTTGCGCGCCGCCCCTGCATCGCCGTCGGCCATCTGCAAGGTTGCGGTCAACTGCCCTTCCAGGTGCTCCGCCACGGCGATCATTTCGTCGATATCGCGGCAGGCAATCACCAGCGAAGCCGGTCCAAACACTTCGTCCGACAGCGCGTGCTGCGACAGGAAAGCCTGCGCACCGGTGCGGAACAGCGCCGCACCGCCCTTGCAGCCGGAATGCGCCGTAGCGGTGACGGTTTCCACGTCGCCGTGCGAAGCCAGCGCCTGCACGCCGCGCTGGTAGGCGCCGGCAATACCGGCGCTCAGCATGGTGCCCGGCGCGACGCCCGCCAACGCTTGCGCGGCACTGGAGCAGAAGCGCTCCAGGCCCGGGCCTTCAATGCCCAGCACCAGGCCGGGATTGGTGCAGAACTGCCCGACACCCAGCGTCAGCGAGGCTGCGAAGCCGGCGGCAATGCTGTCCGGACGGCCTGCCAGTGCTTCCGGCAGCAGGAACACCGGGTTAATGCTGCTCATTTCCGCATATACGGGAATTGGCTGCTTGCGCGCCGCGGCGGTGGCCATCAGCGCGGTGCCGCCGCCGCGGGAGCCGGTAAAGCCAACCGCCTGGATGGCAGGATGGGCCACCAGCGTCTGGCCGATATGGCTGCCGCTGCCGGTCAGCAGGGCGAATACGCCGGCCGGCAACCCGCATTGGGCGACTGCCGCAACCACGGCACGCGCCACCAGCTCCGAAGTCCCAGGGTGGGCGGAGTGCGCCTTGACCACGACCGGGCAGCCCGCGGCCAGCGCGGAAGCGGTGTCGCCGCCGGCAACCGAGAACGCCAGCGGGAAGTTGGAGGCGCCGAACACTGCGACCGGACCGACGCCGATCAGGCGGTAGCGCAGGTCCGCGCGCGGCGGAGTGCGGGTCGGCAGGGCGACATCGATGCGCGGGTCGCACCAGGAACCTTCGCGCAGCAGCGTGGCAAACATCTTCAGCTGGTTGCAGGTGCGGGCACGTTCGCCTTCCAGGCGGGCTTGCGGCAAGCCGGTTTCCGCCATGGCGCGCTCGATCAGCTCTGTGCCGAGGTCGACGATGTTGCGTGCAATCGCGTCCAGCAGATCCGCACGCGCGGCATCGCTGGAGGAGCGGAAGGTATCGAAGGCAGCGCCGGCCAGGCGGCAGGCTTCGTTCACCTGTTCCACGCTGACCGCGTTGAATTCCTCGCCGAACTGCTGCTCGGTGCCGGGATTGAAGGCGCGCTGCGAGCCGCCCTCCCCGCGCACGGCAACGCCGCCAATCATGGCCTGGCCGGTAATCGTCATAGTTGGCTCACTTTCTTGTAACGGGATTCCTGCACGCGCAGCGGATTGCGCAGCGCTGGACCAAAAGATGGGGCTTCGACTTCAAAGGTTTCGCCCGGCTGCACGGAGATGCCGTCTGCGAAGCTCAGGGTGGCAGTGCCGAAGAAATGGATGTGCACATCGCCAGGGCGGCAGAACAGCCCGTACTTGAAGTGATGGTATTCCAGGTTGGCGATGGTGTGCGACATATTCTGTTCGCCGCTGACAAAGGCCTTCTGCCAGCGTACCGCGCCATCCTTGCCGACGATGCGCGAGGCGCCGTCGATATGCTGCGGCAGCTCACCCACGCGCAGTGCCGGTCCCAGGCCGCAGTTGCGCAGCTTGGAATGCGCGAGGTAAAGGTAGTTCTGGCGCTCAGTCACGTGATCGGAAAACTCGTTGCCGATAGCGAAGCCGAGGCGATAAGGCTGGCCATCTTCCCCGATCACATACAGGCCGGCAATCTCAGGCTCTTCGCCGCCATCGAGCGAGAACTCCGGCATGGCCAGCGCCTGGCCGCTGGCGGCCACGATCGAACCGTCGCCCTTGTAGAACCATTCAGGCTGCACGCCGCGCTGGCCCTCAGCAGGCTTGCCGCCTTCCACGCCAAGGCGGAACATCTTCATGGAATCGCTCAGCGTTTCCATGTCGCCGCCGATCTTGCGGTGCATGGCGTCGCGCGCATCGGCGCTGCCGAGGTGGGTCAGGCCGGTGCCGGTCACATAGCAGTGCGCCGGGTCGACGTGGTCCAGCGGCGGCAGGATGCGGCCGGCGCTTGCCACGGCTTCGTAGCTGGCGACCGTGGTACCGATGGCAGCCTGCGCCACTTCGGCCAGGCCCTTGCCGCGGCTGATGGCGCGCTGCGCCAGTTCATAGGTGGTGTAGACGCCGTCCAGCATGCGCAGCGTATCGCCGTCAAGCGAGGCTACGCGGCGGGAACCGCCTTCGTTGGTGAATTGTACGAGCAGCATATGGTCTCCTTAGTGCGAATGGCGCGGCACGGCGGAACCGCGGCAGCCAACCAGGAAGTCGAAGTCGCAACCTTCGTCGGCCTGCAACACGTGGTCGATATACAGTTGCTGGTAGCCGGACTTGGGCGGCTCCTGCTGCGCAGCGCGCTCGGCCAGGCGCGCCGTCATTTCCTCGTCGCTGATTTCAAGCTGCAGCTTGTTGTTGGCGCAATCGAGTTCGATCCAGTCGCCATCCTTGACGGCGCCGAGGGGGCCGCCGGCCATCGCCTCCGGAGCGACGTGCAGCACCACGGTGCCGTAAGCCGTACCGCTCATGCGCGCATCGGAAATGCGCACCATGTCCTTGATGCCCTTGGCCAGCAGCTTGGGCGGCAGGCCCATATTGCCCACTTCCGCCATGCCCGGATAACCTTTCGGGCCGCAGTTCTTCATCACCAGGATCGAGTTCTCGTCAACCTCCAGGTCCGGATCGATGATGCGTTCCTTGTAGTGGTCGAAATTCTCGAACACGACGGCCTTGCCACGGTGCTGCATCAGGTGCGGCGAAGCGGCGGAAGGTTTCAGCACCGCGCCGCGCGGCGCCAGGTTGCCGCGCAGGATGCAGATGCCGCCGTCGGCAATCAGCGGGTTGTCGATCTGGCGGATCACTTCGTCGTTATAGATCGGCGCTTCGGCACAGTTCTCGCCGATGGTCCTGCCGTTGACGGTCAGCGCTTGCGGATGCGGCAGCAGCTCAGCTTCGCCCATGCGGCGAATCACGCCCGGCAGGCCGCCGGCGTAGTAGAACTCTTCCATCAGGTAGCGGCCGGACGGCATCAGGTCGACGATGGTCGGCATGCCTTTGCCAACCTTGGTCCAGTCTTCCAGTTCCAGCGGCACGCCGATACGGCCGGCAATCGCTTTCAGGTGGATCACGGCGTTGGTCGACCCGCCGATGGCGGCGTTGACGCGGATCGCGTTCTCGAAGTTTTCGCGTTTGAGGATCTTGGACAGGCGCAGGTCTTCCCACACCATTTCGACGATACGGATGCCGGACATATGCGCCAGCACGTAACGGCGCGCATCGACCGCAGGGATCGCGGCATTGTGCGGCAGCGAAGTGCCCAGCGATTCGGCCATGCAGGCCATGGTGGAGGCGGTGCCCATGGTGTTGCAGGTGCCGGCGGAACGCGACATGCCCGCTTCCGCCGACATGAACTGGTGCATGGTGATTTCGCCGGCCTTGACCTGCTCGTGCAGCTGCCACACGGCGGTGCCGGAGCCGATGTCCTTGCCGTTCAATTTACCGTTCAGCATAGGGCCGCCGGTCACGACGATGGTCGGCAGGTCGACGGAAGCGGCGCCCATCAACAGCGCCGGGGTGGTCTTGTCGCAGCCCACCAGCAGGACCACGGCATCCATCGGATTGCCGCGGATGGATTCTTCCACGTCCATGCTGGCCAGGTTACGTGTCAGCATGGCCGTTGGGCGCAGGTTGGATTCGCCGTTGGAGAACACCGGGAATTCAACCGGGTAGCCGCCCGCCTCCAGGATGCCCTTCTTGACGTGCTCCGCGAGCTGGCGGAAGTGGGCATTGCACGGGGTCAGCTCGGACCAGGTATTGCAGATGCCGATGATTGGCTTGCCGCGGAATTCGTGGTCAGGGATGCCCTGGTTCTTCATCCAGCTTCGGTACATGAAGCCGTTTTTGTCCTGCGTCCCGAACCATTCGGCCGAGCGCAGTTTTATCGTTTTCTTTGTCTCTGACATGGATTCCTCCGCTTATCGATGGAGGAAATGTTACGGCTCAGAGCAATATATTTCTAATGACTTATTTGTCGATACCAATATCGAAATCAGTATCGCGAAAAACGGAAAGCCAGCGTGTTGCGGTACACCTCTCCAGGGCGCAGGATCACGCTCGGGAACCGGGGTTTATTGGGCGCGTCAGGGAAGTGCTGCGGCTCCAGGCAAAAGCCGCCGCGGTAGGGGAAGCCCAGCGCGCCGTCGAGGAAATTCCCGCTGTAGAACTGGATGCCCGGCTGGTGAGTGAGTACTTCCAACTGGCGCCCGGAGCCCGGCTCGCGCACCCGTACCGCGCAGCGCATTCCCGGCGCCGGCGCCAACGCGAAGTTATGGTCATACACCGCATCGCCAATCGCGCGCGGCGCGCTGAAATCGAACGGCGTTCCGGCTACCGGAGCCAGTTCGCCGGTTGGTATCAAGCCTTGGTCGACCGGCGTGTAATGCGGTGCATCGATCCACATCTGGTGGTCGTTGATGGTGCCGCTGCCGGCCAGGTTGAAATAGGCGTGGTGCGTCAGGTTGACCGGCGTGGCGCGGTCGGTGCTGGCGCGCAGGTCAACCGTCAGCGCGCCATCGTCGTCCAGCGTGTAAGTCGCCTGCACGTCCAGGTTGCCGGGATAGCCCTGCTCCCCATCGACGCTGCGGTAGCGCAGCACCAGGGCGTCGCCTTCCACGGCAGCGTCCCAGACAACCTTGTCGAAGCCCTGCGCGCCGCCATGCAGGTGATTGTTGCCGTCATTGACGGATAGCTGGTGCTCGACGCCGTCCAATGTAAAGCGGCCCTGCGCAATGCGATTGCCGCAACGCCCGATCAAGGCGCCGAAATAAGGTGAACGGCCGAAATACTCGGCCGCCGTCCCGAAACCCAGCGTGATGTTGGCCAATTGCCCGTCGCGGTCCGGCGCAAAGATATGGGTGACGATACCGCCGTAATTGGTGATCCTGACCTCCATGCCTTGGGCATTGGTCAGGGTGAACAGGGACAGCGGCGAGCCGTCCGGTGCGTGGCCGAATGGCGCGCTCTGGATCATGTGTGATTACTCGATAACAGATGGTCGTCCGAAGACGGGCATGCCCTGCGCATCCCAGCGCAGCGGCTTGACGAAAGTATGGCGGTCCGGGTTCCACAGCGGATCGCCGACGATTTCCGTGTACGTGCGGGCATGGTACACCAGCAGCACATTTCCGTCCGCGTCCACGGTGAAGCTGTTATGGCCAGGGCCGTAGATGCCGTGCTCGAAGCAGGTTTGCAGTACCGGCTCCTGCGACTTGGTCCACGCCTCAGGGTCCAGCAGGTCCGCATCGGCGCCGGCCCACAGCAGGCCCATGGCGTAGTTCTCGTCGGTAGCGCTGGCGGAATAGCTGATGAACACTTTGCCGTTGCGCTGCAGGACAGAGGGGCCTTCGTTGACCCGGAAGCCGCGGATCTCCCAGTCGAATTCCGGCCTGGTCAGCATCACGGGCTTGCCCTTGATCTGCCACGGCGTCTCCATCTCGGCGATGTAGAGGTTGGAATTGCCCTCGATGTCATTGTCCTTCTGCGCCCACAGGTAGTACAGCTTGCCCTTGTGGGTGAAGGTGGTCGCATCCAGGCAGAAGGTGTCGATCCCGGAATCGACCTGGCCCATGAACTCCCATTCGCCTTCCAGCGGATTGGCATTCTTGTTGCGGATCGCGTACATGCGGTGCTGGAACAGCTGGTACTTGATCTCGCGGCTGGGCGCAGCGGCGAAATAGACGTACCAGGCACCCTGGTTGTAGTGCAGTTCCGGCGCCCAGATCAATTCACTATAGGCGCCGGTGTCTGGCTTGTGCCAAACGTCCACGGCCGGCGCATCGCGCAAGCCCTCGATGCTGGTAGCGCGGCGCAATTCGATGCGGTCGTATTGCGGCACCGAGGCCGTAAAGTAGTAATAGCCGTCGCCGTGGCGAACGATGTAAGGATCGGCGCGCTGCTCGATCAGGGGAGTCAGTTTTTGCATATTCAAGCGCTTACGTAGCCATGGGACTTCATGCTCTCTTTCACGGTGCCGTAGTATTCGTCGCTGATGCGGTAGGCGAACATCAACAGCCCCATGAGCAAGTGGAAGAAGCCTGGAATCACCGACAGCATCAGGGCGATGCCGTTCAGTGCGAATTCGGATTGCGCCTGGTTGGGCACATAGTTGAAATAGGTCAGCAGGATGCCCACCAGGCCGCCGGCGATCGCCATGCCCGCCTTCTGGCACACCGAGATGCCGCCGAAGGCAAAGCCGGACACGCGTTTGCCGGTCTTGACCTGGCCGTAATCGATGGTTTCGCCGATGGCAGACCAGAATACCGGCGCATGCAAGTCGACGATGAAGGACAGCGCGAAGAACAGCGCGAAGGCCAGCATCACATCGCCCGGCTTGACCAGCAGGTAGATCGCCACGCTGATGGCCGCCACGACCAGCTGGGTCCAGCGGAACAGTTTGACCTTGCAATAGACCTTGGTGATCCAGGTTGAAGCGATCATCGACAGGATGGCCGCCACCACGCCGGTGGAGAGGAAGGCGGAGACCTGCGCCGTATTCAGGCCCAGGTAATACTTGGCGTAATAGATCGCCACCGAACCTCGCACCACGTAGCCGATGGTGCCGGTCACGCAAACGCCGCACAGGATCAGCCACTGGTCATTTTTCATCAGTACATTCAACTGCTCGCCGAGGGACTGGCGTACCACCACATGGTGTACGCGCTCGGTGGTGGTGAAGAAGCAGAACAGGAACAGCGCCACGCCCAGCACCGCCATCACCGCCATCGCCATCTGGTAGCCGTGCGCAGCGCTGCCCTCGCCCCAGCGTTCGGACAGCAGGGGCACCACGATGGTGACCAGGAAGGCGCCGATCTTGGCGAAGAACAGCCGGTAGCCATTGGCCGACAGGCTTTCCTTCGGATCGCTGGTCAGTGCGCTTGGCAGGGAAATATAGGGAATGCCGACACCCGCTGTCATCACCGTCATGATGATGTAGGTGGAATATGCCCATACCAGCTTGGCGTCATAGCCCCAGTCCGGCGTGGAGAACACGAAAAGGATACTTACGCCATAAGGGACCGCGAGCCACAGCAGGTAGGGACGGTAGCGCCCGAAACGGCTGGTGAAGCGGTCGGTGATCTGGCCCATGGTGAGGTCAGCCACCGCTCCCACTACCTTGACCAGCACGAACAACAGCGCCAGGTCTTGCGTGCGCAAGCCATAGATGTCGGTGTAGAAGTAGGTAATGATCAGCATCATCGAGGAAATCACGACATTGAGCGCCGCATCCCCCGCCCCAAAGCCCGCCTTTTCGAGCACCGACATCTTTTGCTTTTGCATGGTAAATCAGTTCTTCCAGTTCAGCATCAGGCCTACGGTACGGTCGTAGCGGCGGATATCGCGTGGATACACGCTGGCGTCGGTCCAGTAGTCCTTGTATTTGAAGTTCAGCAGGTTGGTTCCGCTAAGCGTCAGCGACAGGTTCGGGCTGAACTTGTAGCTGAGCGAACCATCCAGGCTGCTGGTAGCGGCGGCGACCAGGTTGCGCTGGGGGGCAGTACCGCGAATTGCCGAAGTATCGCCATAAACCTGCGTAAATTTCGAACGCCAGTTATACGCCAGGCGGCCCGAAATGCCGTACTTCTCATACAACAGCACAATGTTATACGAGTTTTTCGACATGCCAGGGAAAGGCAGTTTGCCCGGTCCGACCGCAGCCGCCGTCACTTCGCCTTCCATATAGGTGTAGTTCAACTGCGTGCCGAAACCACTGAACCAGCCCGGCAGCTTGTCATAGAACTGCTGGTATGCCAGCTCGGCGCCTTGCAGGTGGCCGCTATCGGTATTGAATGGGCGGCCGGTCAGGTAGTTGATACCCTGGTAGACCTCAGGCACGGCGCGGCTGACGATGTAGCCGTCGAAATTGTGGCGGAACACTGTGCCGCTCACCATGGCGGCCGGCGCGAAATACCATTCCAGCGCTGCATCGAGGTTCTGGCCGGTCACCGGTTTCAGGTCCGGGTTGCCACCTGAGGCGGAGGCCTGCACCGTAGTGCCGTTCGAGTTCACATACGCGGTTCCCGGATTGAGCTGGGAAAACTCAGGGCGGCTCAGCGTCTTGGCGTATGCCAGGCGTGCAATCAGGTCCTTGCGCAGCGTCGCCTTGAACGAGGCGCTAGGCAGCGTATCGGTTCCGGAACTGTCTTTCGGTGTGGCGACCGGCACGCCGTTGACCATGCTGTAGCCCAGCAGGTCAGAGTCGGTTTTGGACACGCGCACACCTACAACGCCGTCGACAGGCAGGCCGCCGATGTCGAAGCCCAGGCGCGCCTTGCCGTAGAAGGCGATGTTTTTCTCATTGACAGAGAAGAAGGAGCCCTGGTCGAGCGCCTTGGCGGTGCTGGAACCGGTGACGGCCTTGCGCACATCGCCCGTGTTATTCAACAGGAAGCCGGCGCAAGGCGTGTACCAGTAGGCAGTGCCATAGTTTTGCGACAGCTCGCGGTTGGTGCAGCTCATGCCCGGCTGGCTTGCCGCGGAGACGCGGGTGGCCGGATTGAACGCATCCGGCGCGCCAGCGCTGCCCTCGACCGACTTGATCGATTCCGCATCGCGCTTGTTGAAGCGTACGCCGGCACTGAATTCCTGGAAGATGCCGTTGCCGTCCGGCGTGTAGCTTGCGTCGGCACGCCAGTCGGTGGACGCACCCTTGTCGTTGCCGTAGCGGTCGAAGTACTGGAACAGGTAGACGTTCTTCGGATCGGTCATGTCCATGCCGCCGTAGCGCATGAAGGCGCCGCCGTTGACATTGGTCTTCAGGAAGACATCCGGCACGGTGACCATCGTATCGAGGATCGGGTTGCGCCAGTCGTATTTCGACTTGGTGCGCGCCAGCTCGGTGCTCAGGCGCAGGCCGGGTGCGGCATGCCATTTGGCGCCGATCGCGCTCTGCCAGGTGGTGTTGCGGGAAGCGCGCGCCTGGGTCGACAGGATGGTGTTGGCGTTGTGCGACGTCAGTTCGTCCAGTTGGTCGGTGCCGGGAATCTTGGTGCCGCCGATGCCGGAACCGTCCGCCCACCACGGCAAGCCGACGAAGAAGTCGGTTTCGTCCTGGTTCCTGTAGCGCGAATAGAAGCCTTCGGCGTAAATCTCGGTGTCCTTGTTCGGGCGCCATTGGAGGGCGAAGTTCTCGGCAGTGCGTTTGCGCTCGCCGTAAATGCCCTGCATGCCGACCAGGTCGGGTGCGGTCAGGTTTGGCAGCAGCCAGTCCTTGGAGATCGGGAAGGTATTGAAACTGCGCTCTTCGTGGAAGTTGTTACGGACATAGGACACGCCGAACAGGGCGCCGATTTCGCCGTACCCGGTTTTCCAGCGGTTCGAAACCAGGCCATTGGCTTCAGGGTCGGTCTTGTGCGCCTTGTCCTGGTTCTTCACGCCACCGTTGGCGCTCAGCGTAAAGCCTTTGAAATCGAAGGGGCGGTTGGTGCGCACATCGATCGCGCCGGCGATGCCGCCTTCGACCAGTTCCGGGCTTTGGGATTTATACACATCCACGCGCTGCAGCATGGTGGACGGGATATCGGCCAACTGGATATAACGGCCGGTCGTGGTGAACATTTCGCGGCCATTGAGCATGGTAGCAATGCCGGGCAGGCCGCGGATCAGGACCGAATTCGCCTCGCCGGCGTCGCGGCGGACCTGGATGCCGGGGATGCGCGCCAGGGTTTGCGCCACGTTGGTATCAGGGAATTTGCCGATATCGTCGGCGACGATGGAATCGACAACATTGTCAGCCTTCTGCTTGATAGCGAGCGAGCTTTGGGCCGCGGCACGCACGCCGCTCACCTGCACTACTGCGACCTCGCTTTCGGGCGCCTGCTGCGCGGTGGAGGGAATGGCGCTGAATAAGCCGATGCCGGCCAGTGCGGCGACAGATACCTTGAGTGCAACCGGGCGGCGAGGCGCAGCCTGCCCAGGCTCGTATGCGTGGCGCTTCATAAGTCTCCTGACTATAGTTTTTGTAAGCTACTTGGTCTTGAAACTTATCTTAGGTAAATCACCGAGAACAAACTAATCAATTTTTTTCAAAGTTCGATATCAAAATCGATATCACGTTCCGGTTGATCTGGGTCATGGAAAGAGGTATGGGACATGCAGGATTATGACTGGCAATACCCATCCAGCCACCTCGCGACATGAACCTGACACTCCTGGCGGCCCTTGCCGCTTCCGCCCTTGGTACCTCGGGCGCCTTTGACCAGCAGGGCCGCTTGTGGGTTGCCCACACCGGCGACAACGGCATCGTGCTGCAATCGAGCGCCGACGAAGGCCGCAGCTGGACGCCTGCGCGCCAGGTGCTGCCCAAGCCGGAAACGGTGGAAGCGAGCGGCGAAACCCGCCCCAAAATCGCCATCGGCCCGCAAGGCCAGCTCTATCTGAGCTACACCCAGGCGTTGGGCAAACACCACAGTGGCAATATCCGCTTCATCCGGTCGCTGGACGGCGGGCAGACCTTTTCGGCCCCGTACACCGTGCAGCGCGACCGTGCCCCGAGCGGCCACCGCTTCGACGAGATCCAGGTCGACCCGCAAGGCCGCATCTTCCTGGCCTGGCTGGACCAGCGCGACAAGGATGCCGCCCAGGCGGCGCAGCGCCCCTATCGCGGCATCGCGGTCTATTACGCCGTCTCCAGCGACGGCGGCGCCAGTTTCGGTGACGACGCCAAATTGGCCGACCACAGCTGCGAATGCTGCCGCATCGCCACCGCACTGGCGCCCGATGGACGGGTCGCGGCCATGTGGCGCCACATCTTCGAACCGAACATCCGCGACCATGCGGTGGCCTGGCTGCCGGCCAATGGACTGCCCGCCGCGCCAGCGCGCGCAACGGAGGACGGCTGGAAGATCGACGCCTGCCCGCACCACGGCCCCTCGCTGGCCTTCGACGGCAAGGGCCAGCGCCACCAGGCCTGGTTCAGCGCCGCCGGCGAAGAAGGCGGCGTGTTCTATTCGGGGAACGGGCAGTTGATGCGCCTTGGCGGCCCGCAGGCGGAGCATGCAGAAGTAGCTGCGGCCGGCCAGCGCGTCGCCGTCGCCTGGAAGGAATTCGATGGCAAGGCCACCGCCATCCACACCCAGGTGTCGCCCGACGGCGGCGCAAACTGGAGCAAGCATACCGTCGCCACCACGCAGGGCGGCTCCGACCATCCGCACATCGTGCGCCGCGGCGCCGAGCTTTGGCTGCTGTGGCGTACCGCCGATGAAGGCATCGTTGTTCGCAAACTCGAGGACTGATCATGAAAATGCTCCACCCACTTGCCGCCGCAGTCGTGGCGACAGCCATCGCGGCCCTGGCCGCGCTGGCGGCTTCGCCATCCGCCTACGCTGCCGGCCTGAAATCCTTCGACCCGCAAAGCGTCGAGCAGATCGCCGCCAGCCACAAAGGCAAGCCCTTCGTGGTCCTGGTCTGGTCCATGGATTGCGAATTCTGCCAGCACAGCCTTGATGTGCTGTCGAAAGCGCGAGCCGCCAGCCCTGGCTTCGACATCGTCACCATCACCACCGACCCGCTGTCCGACGCGGCCCTGTCGCAAATGGTCAAGAAGCGCCTGTCGGGCATTGACCTGCTGGCCGATGCCTGGAGCTTCGGCGAATTGGCGCCGGAGCGCTTGCGCTACGCCATCGATCCACGCTGGCGCGGCGAAAAACCGCGCAGCTACTGGTACGACGCACAGGGGCAGCGCATCGCGCACTCCGGCGTCATCACGCCCGCCCTGATTGAAAAGATGCGTTAATCGCGAAAACTTGACCGAGTTCATGGTTTGGCAACAGCCCAATCGCTACGATGGGCACATGTTCTCGCACTGCACCACTCGCCGCTTCGTCACCCTGCTGTTGCTGCTGTATGTGGCACTGCAAGGCTACGCAGCCGCAGCGCAGGCAGCGATGCCGATGATGGATCACGCAGCATGCGCGGAACATCACGACGGCCACGACCAACATGGGATGACGGACTGCTTCACCCAGTGCACGCTATGCAGCGCACCGGCCACGGCACCAGGCTACAACAGGCCCTCCGCTCCCGCACCGCACGACCTCACAGGTCCTCGGACCGCTATCATCGCGGCGCAGTACGATGGCGAATCCCATCTGCCGCACCAGGCGCGTGGACCTCCATCCGCAGTGTGACACCTGCTCTTATTCCAGATGCGCCGCCGCCCCCGGCGGCGCACGATACGTCACACCGGAGAATAAAAATGAATCCGCAGTTACGCAAGCATCTGCTTGCAATGTCTGTTGCTACCGCCCTTCCCTGCTACGCGCAAACCACCCTCCCCAGCGTCATCATCACCGGCACCAACCCCGACGTCATGCAAGTAGACGTCAGCAAGAAAGGCTTCCCCAGCGATACCGCAAACCTGCTGCAATCCGTGGCTGGCGTCAGCATGGTCAGCGGCGGCGGCGTATCCGGCCTGCCCTCGATCCGCGGCCTGGCGGACGACCGCCTGCGCATCCAGGTCGACGGCATGGACCTGGTATCGGCCTGCGCCAACCACATGAATCCCGCGCTGTCGTATATCGCGCCATCGCAAGTTGAATCGATCCAGGTGCTGCCTGGCATTACGCCCGTCAGCGTCGGCGGCGACAGTGTCGGCGGCACCATTCGCGTACGCTCCGCCGACCCGAAATTCGCAGAAGCCGGCAAGCAGCTGCTTGAAGGCCAGGCCACCTTTGTCTACCGCGGCAACGGCAACGTGCGTGACGCCAGTCTGGCCGCGACCATGGCCAGCGACACGTTCTCTGCCAGCTATCGCGGCGCCGCGATCAAGGCGCACAATTACGAAGACGGCAGCGGCAAGGAAATCGGTTCCTCCGCCTATGATTCCCGCAATCATTCGCTGACCCTGGCCATGCGCTCCGAAGCGCGCCTGCTGGAACTCAAGCTCGGCGTGCAGCGCATGCCCTACCAGGGCTTCCCCAACCAGCGCATGGACCTGACCCGCAACGACAGCGAGCAGGCCAACCTGCGCTACCTCGAACGCTTCGGCTGGGGCACGCTGGAAGGCCGCGCCTACCACGAACACACCCGCCACGCGATGAACTTCGGCCCCGACAAGCAGTTCTGGTACGGCGCC
The DNA here is from genome assembly GCF_001428585.1 of Duganella sp. Root198D2. NCBI lineage: Bacteria > Pseudomonadati > Pseudomonadota > Betaproteobacteria > Burkholderiales > Oxalobacteraceae > Duganella > Duganella sp. Root198D2. The sequence continues at coordinate 142,159 of NZ_LMIC01000002.1, forward strand.
AAGAAGAACATTCCCGGCATGCCGATGGATACCGAAGGCAAGAACACCGGCCTCTCGGTCAAGGCCACCATCCCGCTGTCGCAGCCCGATACCCTGCGCGTCGGCGCCGACTATCGCCGCTACCGGCTGGACGACTGGTGGGATCCTTCCGGCGGCGGCATGGCGCCGGACACCTTCTGGAATATCCGCGACGGCCAGCGCGACCGCCTTGGCGCCTTCGCGGAATGGGACCGCCGCTGGAATCCGGCCTGGTTCACCCAGTTCGGCGTGCGCGGTGAACTGGTCACCAGCGATACCGGGAAGGTGCAAGGCTATAACTCCGGCTATAACAAGGATGCTTCGGCCTTCAACGCCCTCGACCGCAAACGCGACGACCATAACCTGGACCTGACCGCCCAGGCGCGCTACGTGCCCTCGCAAGACATGACCGTCAAGTTCGGCTACGCCCGCAAGACCCGCTCACCGAACCTGTATGAGCGCTACACCTGGTCGACCGGGGGCATGGCGATGGCCATGGTGAATATCGCCGGCGACGGCAACGGCTATGTCGGCGATCCATCGCTGCGGCCGGAAGTGGCGCATATGGCCACCGGCAGCATCGAATGGCACGATCCGGCACAGGAGAAATGGTCCTTCGCCATTTCGCCTTTCTACACCAGGGTCAACGACTACATCGACGCGCGCTGCCTCACCACCTGCAAGCCGAACGTGTTCGTCAACCTGCGCTTCGCCAACGTCGATGCACGCCTGTACGGCACCGAGGTATCGGCGCATGCCGCACTGGCATCGGGCGGCTACGGCACCTTGTCGGGCGACATGCTGGTCAACTACGTGCGCGGCGAGAACCGCAGCACCGGCGACAGGCTGTACAACATGATGCCGCTGAACACCCGCCTGGCGCTGAACCATCGCCTCGGCGCCTGGAGCAATGTGCTGGAGCTGCAGGCCGTCACGTCGAAGGATCGCGTCTCCAGCCTGCACAACGAGCTGCGAACCGGCGGCTACGCACTGGCAGCCCTGCGCACCAGCTATGGCTGGAACAAAGTGCAGCTGGATTTCGGCGTGGAAAACCTGTTCGACCGGCGCTATGAGCTTCCTTTGGGCGGCGCTTATGTCGGCCAGGGCATGACCATGGCGCTGAACGGCGTTCCCTATGGGACCGGCGTGCGCGGGATGGGCCGTTCGGTGTATGCCGGCCTGACCTTCAGGCTTTAAGGAAGCGGTATATCAAACCGATATAGGAGCCGCGAAATAAGCCATTGGTAAGCTATTGCTGTCGACCGTAGGATTGTGCTGCCGGATACCGTCCAACACACAAAACTACGAGACACCGATGACGACACCGCGATTCCCCGCCCTGCTGGCCCTGGCCAGCGCGCTGGCGGCAGCCTTCCCCCTGGCCGCCAGCGCAGCTCCCGCTACCAAGCATGCCGAATGGGAGCAACCGGAAGTGGTTCAAGTGAACCGCGAGCCGATGAAAACCACCTTTTTCAACTTCGAGCGGCGCGACCTTGCGCTGAAGGGCGACAAGGCGGCTTCGCAGTATTTCCTCTCGCTCGACGGCAGCTGGTCGTTCGCCTACTCGCGCACGCCGGAATCGCGGCCGGTGGACTTTTACAAGCCCGGCTTCGACATCAGCCGCTGGAAGACCATCCAGGTCCCGGGCATGATGCAGGCGCAGGGCTATGGCCAGCCGCTGTTCAACAACAGCGACTACCCTTTCCCGCCCAACCAGCCTTACATCCTGCACAGCATGAACGAAGTGGGTTCGTACCGCCGCAACTTCGACCTGCCGGCTAACTGGGATGGTCGCGATGTCTTCCTGCATATCGGTGCGGCCGGTGCGGCTTACTACATCTGGGTCAATGGCCGGAAAGTTGGCTACTCGGAAGACTCCAAGCTGCCTTCCGAATTCAAGTTGACGCGCTTCCTGCGCCCCGGCAGCAACGTGGTCGCCATCGAACTGTATCGCTTCGCCGACGGCTCCTACCTCGAGGACCAGGATTTCTGGCGCGTCTCCGGCATCGAGCGCAGCGTCTACCTGTATGCCGAGCAAAAAGCCCACCTGCGCGACTACGCGGTGCGCGCTACCCTGGACAAGTCCTCTTACCGCGACGGCGAATTCACGCTGCAGCCCGAGTTTGCGGGGGCCGCCCAAGGCAAGCTGACAGCCACCCTGCTGGATGGCGGGAAGGCCGTGCTGTCGCTGGAAACCGCAGTCACCGCCGGCAAGGCCGAAGCGCTGCACGGCACAGTGCCGGGCGTGCGCCAGTGGTCGGCAGAGACGCCAAACCTGTACCGCCTGCTGCTTGAATTCCATGATGCCAAAGGTGCGCTGGTCTCCTCTACTTCGCGCGTGGTCGGCTTCCGCACCGTGGAGGTGAAGGACGGCGAAGTACGCGTCAACGGCAAGCGCATAATGATCAAGGGCGTCAACCGCCACGAGCACGATCCACACACTTTCCACGTGATGTCGGAAGAATCGATGCGCAAGGATATGGAGCTGATGAAGCAGGCCAATATCAACGCCGTCCGCACCTCTCACTATCCGAACGATCCGCGCTGGTACGACCTGGCGGACGAATACGGCCTGTATGTGATGGACGAGGCGAACATCGAATCCCACGAGTACATGGGCATGGGCGACCGCGTGCGGCACATCCCGGGCGAACGCGAGAAGATACAGCTCGGCTACCAGCCCTATTGGGCGGCGGCGCACCTGGACCGCGTCAGCCGCATGGTGCAGCGCGACCGCAACCACCCCAGCGTGATCCTGTGGTCGCTGGGGAATGAGGCCGGCACCGGTCCCAACTTCGAACGCGCTGCCAAATGGGTGCGCGAGCAGGATCCGGACCGGCTGCTCAGCTACCTCGGCCACGGCACCATCGGCGAAGAGCATCTGCCGAACGATTATGTCGACATCTATGCGCCGATGTATGACCCGATCGAAAAGATGATCGACTACGCGCAGGATCCGCGCTACAAGCAGCCGATGATCCAGTGCGAGTATGTGCATGCCATGGGCAACAGCGTTGGCAATATGGAGGACTACTGGCGGGTGATCCGCTCGCACCGCAAGCTGCAGGGCGGGTTTATCTGGGACTGGGTCGACCAGGCCATGCTGTTGAAGGACAAGCAGGGGCGCAGCTATTGGGCGCAGGGAGAGGATTATGGCCCGAATCCGCGCAAGGATATGTCGGAAGTGGGCGATGGCCTGATCCAGGCCGACCGCACGCCCGACCCGGAGTATTACGAGGTGCAGAAGGTTTATTCGCCCGTGGTGTTCGAGGGCGATCCGGCTGCGGGGCGGTTGCGGGTGGTAAACCGCTATGATTTCGCCGACCTGTCCGGGTTTGATTTCGACTGGTCGGTTGCGCGCGACGGAATACAGCTTGCCGGCGGCTCGCTGGCCGGCGTCAATGCGCCCGCGCAGTCTTCGGCTGACGTGGCGCTGGTCCTGCCGAAGCTCGAGCGTGATCCGCGCTACGAATATGTGCTGACGCTGCGTGCCAAAGCCCGCCCCGGCGCCATTCGCGGCGTCCCGGCCGGTATGGTGCTCGGCTTCAGCCAGTTCGTGCTCCAGGCGCCATCCGCTGCCGCCGTGACGGCCTCGGGCGGCTGGGTGTCACCGGTGCGCGCAGGAAGCGGCGTCGAACTGCGTGCAGGCGATGCAGTGCTGGCGGTCGACGCGGCGAGCGGCAGGCTGGCCTATTCAGCTGGCGGCAAGCAGTTGCTGACCGGCGGCATGCCCAACTTCTGGCGCGCACTGACTGAAAACGACCTCGGCACGGGCCTCGGCAAAACGCACGCGATCTGGAAGCAATTCAGCGAACAGCGCAATGTCCGCGCCTTCGATATCCTGCAGGACGCGGTGCACGTCGAATACATCTTCGGCGCCGGCTCCGCGCGCTGGGACGCCACCTACCGCATGGACAGCAAAGGCGCAGTGCAAGTCACCGCCACCTTCGCCCCGTTGCGCGGCGACCTGCCGGATCCGCTCCGCATCGGCATGCGATTCGACAGCAATCCAGCGCTGGATACGCTTGAATGGTACGGCCGCGGACCGCAGGAATCTTACAGCGACCGCATTACCGGCGCCCCGCTCGGCCGCTACAGCGGCAAACTGGCCGACCAGTATCACGACTATATCCGTCCGCAGGAAAGCGGCAACAAGACCGGCGTGCGCTGGCTGACGCTGAAAGGCGCCGGCACCGGACTGCAGCTGCGCGGCACGCAGCCGTTATCGGTCAACGCCCTGGCTTTCCCTTACGAAGACCTGTATCCGCGCCCGCGCGGCACCTGGCACAGCTCCGACATCCGCCCGCACGGCGACGGCTCGCTGATGGTCGACGCAGTGCAGACTGGCGTCGGCGGCGACACCGGCTGGAGCCAGGTCGGCCGGCCGCACACGCAATACCGCATCAAGCTGGAGCCGACCACCTACCAGTTCACCATCGCACCGCAAGGAGCCGCGCAATGACCAACCCATACCGCCGCCGAGTGCTGGCCGGTGCCGCCGCCGCCACCGCCGGGGCGGCCCTGCTGCCGATGTCCGCCACCGTGCACGCCGCAGCCAACGCGCGCTTCAGCATCGGCAAGGACGACTTCCTGCTCGACGGAAAAGCGCTGCAGATACGCTGCGGTGAAATGCACTTCGCCCGCGTACCGCGCGAATACTGGCAGCACCGCCTGAAAGCCATCAAGGCCATGGGCCTGAATACCGTCTGCGCCTACCTGTTCTGGAACTACCACGAATGGCGCGAAGGCCGCTACGACTGGAGCGGCCAGCGCGACGCCGCCGAATTCTGCCGCCTGGCCCAGGCGGAGGGACTGTGGGTCATCCTGCGCCCCGGCCCTTACGCCTGCGCCGAATGGGAAATGGGCGGCCTGCCATGGTGGCTGCTGAAAAAGAGCAGCAGCGACACCTTCCTGCGCACCCGCGACGAAGCCTTCATGAAGCCAGCCCGGCGCTGGCTGGCGGAAGTCGGCCGCGTGCTGGCCGCGCAGCAGATAACGCGCGGCGGCCCGATCCTGATGGTGCAGGTCGAAAACGAATACGGCTTCTTCAGCGACGACCTGGAATACATGCGCACCATGCGCCAGGCCCTGCTCGACGCGCAATTCGACGTCCCCCTGTTCCAGTGCAATCCGACCAACGCCGTCCCGCGCACCCACATTCCCGAGCTGTTCTCGGTGGCGAACTTCGGCACCGACCCCGACGCCGGCTTCAAGGCCCTGCAGGCGGTGCAGCAAGGTCCGCTGATGTGCGGCGAATACTACTCCGGCTGGTTCGACACCTGGGGCAACCCGCACCGCCGCGGCGCCGCCACCAAGGCGGTCGCCGACATCCAGCAGATGCTCAGGATGGGCGGATCCTTCAGCCTGTACATGGCGCACGGCGGCACCACCTTCGGCCTGTGGGGCGGCTGCGACCGTCCGTTCCGCCCGGACACCAGCAGCTACGACTACGATGCCCCGATCGGCGAAGCCGGATGGGTCGGCGAGAAATTCCTGGCCTACCGCAAAGGCATTGAGCCATTCCTCCGGCCCGGCGAAACCCTGCCGCCGCCACCGGCGCGCCAGCCGGTGATGGCGATACCAGCCTTCACGCTCAAGGAATCCGCCGCGGTCTTCGCCAGCCTGCCGCAAGAAGCGATACGCGACGCATCGCCGCAACCGATCGAGCACTACGACATCAGCCGCGGCCTGGTTTCCTACCGCGTCACGCTGCCTGCGGGTCCTGCCGGCAAATTGTCCGCCGCCAAAGTGCGCGACCTGGCCTGGGTCCACATTGACGGCAGGCTGGTTGGCACTTTCGACACCCGCCACCGCCGCTTCGGCATCGAACTGCCGGCGCGCGACAAGCCGGCCACGCTGGAGATCCTGCTATACACGATTGCCCGCGTCAATTTCGGCCCCGAAGTGCACGACCGCAAAGGCCTGCACGGGCCGGTGCAATTCCAGCCCAAAGGCGGCAACCCGCTGGCACTCGAAAACTGGGAGATCCGCGCCATCGACTTCGATGCCGACGGCGTACTGCCGCCGCTGCGATGGAAACAGCAACGCGCGCGCGGCCCCGCGTTCTGGCGCGGCAGTTTCGACGCCAGACAACCCGCAGACACTTTCCTCGACATGTCGGCCTGGGGTCAGGGCGTGGTCTGGATCAACGGCCGCTGCCTGGGCCGCTACTGGAGCATCGGGCCGACACAAACCATGTACCTGCCCGGACCCTGGCTGAAACGCGGCCGCAATGAAGTCGTCGTGCTCGACCTGACCGGCCCCCAGCGCGCCGAACTGCGCGGTCTGGAAACGCCGATCCTCGACCGCCTGCAGCCGGAACGCGACCTGCCCCGCCCACCGAACAAGTCCAAGCCGAAGCTGGCAGGCGTCGCGCCAGCCCACAGCGGCCAGTTCCAGCCCGGCAGCGCCACCCAGGACGTGCGTTTTACCGCCCCGGTCAGCGGGCGCCAGTTCTGCCTCGAATCGCTGGACGCCTTCGACGGCAAGCAATATGCGGCGGTGGCCGAGATCTCGCTGCTGGACGCCAAAGGCCAGCCGATCAACCAGTCTTCCTGGACTATCGCCTATGTAAGCAGCGAGGAAGGCCGGCGCGAAGACGGCCAGGCCCTGAACGCCATCAACGGCCAGGCCAGCGATTTCTGGCACACCGCTTTGGCAGGCAAAGCCCCGGCGCCGGCCCACCCGCACCGCCTGGTGATCGACCTGGAGAAGACCGTCGAAGTGGCCGGCATCCGCTATACGCCGCGCCAGGGAGACGACAAGGTGACGGGCCGTATCCGCCGCTTCAATGCCTATGTCGGCGCGCAACTGGTGGATCCGGGCGAATGATATGGCGCTATGCCCAATCGATATACATACCGATAAATTTCTCATATTTCTGAACTAGCTCGCCACGATAGACTTGCCTTACCACTTCACTAACGAACAAAAATGAAGATCACAAAACTGACCACATACCGCATCCCACCGCGCTGGATGCTGCTCAAGATTGAAACCGACGAAGGCATCGTCGGCTGGGGCGAACCGGTCATCGAAGGCAAGGCGCGCACCGTGGAAACGGCGGTCCACGAATTCTCGCAATACCTGGTTGGCCAGGACCCGCGCCGCATCAACGACTTGTGGCAAGTGATGTACCGCGGCGGTTTTTATCGCGGCGGTGCCATCCTGATGAGCGCGATCGCAGGTATCGACCAGGCGTTGTGGGACATCAAGGGCAAGGCGCTTGGCGTGCCGGTGTACGAGCTGCTTGGCGGCCTGGTACGCGACCGCATGAAAACCTATAGCTGGGTAGGCGGCGACCGGCCGGCCGACGTCATCGCCGGCATCAAGACCCTGCGCGAAGCCGGCTTCGACACCTTCAAGATGAACGGCACCGAGGAATTTGGCATCATCGAAAGCTCCGCCGCCGTGGATGCCGCCGTGGCGCGCATCGCGGAAATCCGCGAAGCCTTCGGCAACCAGATTGAATTCGGCATCGACTTCCATGGCCGCGTCAGCGCGCCGATGGCCAAAGCGCTGCTGCGCGAACTGGAACCTTACCGCCCCCTGTTCGTCGAAGAACCGGTCCTGGCGGAGCAGGCCGAGTATTACCCGCGCCTGGCAGAGTCCACCTCGATCCCGCTGGCAGCGGGTGAACGCATGTTCTCGCGTTTCGAATTCAAGAACGTATTCCAGGCCGGCGGCATCTCGATCGTGCAGCCCGACCTGTCGCACGCCGGCGGCATCTCCGAATGCCTGAAGATCGCCGGCATGGCGGAAGCCTACGACATCGCCCTGGCCCCGCACTGCCCGCTTGGCCCCGTGGCATTGGCGGCCTGCCTGCACGTGGACTTCGTTTCGTACAACGCCGTGCTGCAGGAGCAAAGCATGGGCATCCACTACAACAAGGGCGGCGAATTGCTCGACTACGTGGTCAACAAGGAAGACTTCAAGATCGAGAACGGCTTTATCAAGCCGCTGCCGAAGCCTGGCCTGGGCGTGGTGGTCGACGAACAGCGCGTGCTTGAAGCCAGCCGCAATGCGCCCGACTGGAGCAATCCGCTGTGGCGCCATCCTGACGGCAGCGTAGCGGAATGGTGAATCACGCCGCCACCGCCAGCCTGCTCGGTCTAGACTGGGGCAGCACCAGCCTGCGCGCCTTCCTGCTCGGCCCCGGCGGCAAAGTGCTGGCCGAACGCAGCAACGGCCATGGCGCGTCCACCCTGTCCGGCGTGCCCGCCTTCACCGCGGCACTGGACGGCATCGCCGGCGACTGGCTGGCCGCCCATCCGCGCCTGCCGATGCTGGCCTGCGGCATGGTCGGCAGCCAGCACGGCTGGCGCGACGTGCCTTACGCCGCATGCCCTGCCAACGCCGCCGCACTCGCCGCCGGCATGCTGCCCCCCCCCGGCGCCGAAATCTCCATCGTGCCGGGCATACTGTACGACGATGGCACCCTGCCGCCGGACGTGATGCGCGGCGAAGAAACCCAGGTGGTGGGCGCCCTGCAGCTGTATCCCGCGCTGCGCGACGCTTCCTGCATCGTCCTGCCCGGCACCCATTCCAAATGGGCGCAGGTGAATGACGGTCGCTTGATGCGCTTCGCGACCCATATGACGGGCGAACTGTTCGCCGTGCTGCGCAGCCATTCCGTGCTGGGCCGCCTGATGGGCGACAGCGGCGCATTCGCCGAACATGCGTTTGCGGCGGGCGTCGACGCCGCGCGCGACTATGGCCACCTCGGCATGAGCCACCAGATATTCGCAGTGCGCACGCTTGGCGTCACCGGCCGCGCCCCAGCCGGCGAGCTGGCAGACTACCTTTCCGGCCTGCTGGTCGGCCACGAACTGCGCGCCGGCCTGGCGTGGCGCGCTGCTGCCGGCCTGGCAAACGCGCCGCTGGCCCTGGTCGGCAGCCAGGTGCTGTGCCAGCGTTACGCGCTCGCCCTGCAACGCTTCCATGCGGCGCCACCGCTGCTGCTCGATAACACCGCTCCCGCCGGCCTGTACCACCTGGCACGCGCGGCCGGCATGCTCAAGGATTGATATGAACGCAACATCATCGCCTTTCGAATCCGCCTTCAGGGCGCTGCCGCTGGTAGCGATCCTGCGCGGCGTCCAGCCACATGAGGTGGAAGCCATCGGCGCCGCCTTGTACGAAGCCGGCTTCCGCCTGATCGAAGTTCCGCTGAACTCCCCGCAGCCGCTGGATTCCATCGCGCGCCTGGCGCGCAGCCTGCCGGACGACGCCGTACTGGGCGCCGGCACGGTGCTGACTGCTACCGCAGTGCAGCAGGTGCGCGACTCCGGCGGTGCACTGATTGTGATGCCGCATTCGGACACTGCTGTGATCCGCGCCGCCAAGGCCGCCGGCATGTACTGCGTACCAGGCGCTGCCACGCCGACCGAAGCCTTCGCCGCCGCCCATGCCGGCGCCGACGCGCTCAAGCTGTTCCCGGCCGAACTGGTGACGCCAAACGTCATGCGTGCCATGCGCGCCGTGCTGCCGCCAGCCCTGCCGCTGCTGCCGGTCGGCGGCGTCACCCCTGGCAGCATGGCCACCTGGCGTGCCGCCGGCGCCACCGGTTTTGGCCTCGGTTCCGCACTGTACCAGCCTGGCCTGGATGCCGCCGCCGTAGCCGAACGCGCACGCAGCTTCGTTTCCGCCTGGAGGCAGGATGGAACAGCAAGTCCAGCCTGAAGCAGCCCTTTGCTCCGCCAGCATCGGCGCCCTGCTCTGGCATGACGGCTGCTGGTGGTGGAGCGATGCCGCCACACCGGCCTTGAAGGCCTGGCGCGGCAAGGGGCCTCCTGAAAACAGCCGCCTGCCGGAACACCTTGCAGCATTCGCATTTTGCCGCAGCGGCAAGCTGTTGCTGGGCCTCGACAAATGGCTGTACCTGGCCGAGCGCACCCCGCCCGGCGCCCTGAAACTGGCACGCCGCCTGCCGCTCGCCGTCGCCGCCGTCGATCCGGCCGAAGCGCGCACGCGCATCAGCGACGGCTGCGCCGACCGCCACGGCAATTTCGTCCTTGGCACCGGCAACCTGAATCCCGATTCCCCGCCCATTGGCAGCTTTTACCAATACTCGCAACGTTTCGGCTTGCGCCGGCTCGCGCTTCCGACCGTCGCCGCCGCGCATGGCATTGGTTTCAGCCCCGACGGCGGCACGCTGTATTTCGCCGGCGGCGACGGCCGCGAACTACTGGAAACTACTTACGACCCGGCTCGCGCCGAAGTGGGTAGAATCAACCGCTTCGCCAGCCTGGGCGCCGCCCGCATCGGCGGACTCACGCTGGATGCCGCAGCCAACGTATGGATTGCGCTGCGCGAAGAAGGAAGGCGCGGCCGCCTGGCGCAATTTGCGGCTGACGGTACACTGCTGCGCGAACTACCGTTGCCGGCATCGCAGCCGTCGCGGCCAGCCTTCGGCGGAGCGCACTTGGAACACCTGGCGGCGGGCGCGCTTGACGGCGGCCTGCACACCATGGAGATAGCCGGCGTGCAGGGATTGGCCCCGTCCCTGTTTGACGACGCCGCTGATTGACGCTGCGGGGGAGCGGCCCTATTATTGTCCGCATGTCAGATCCACGCTCGGACCGATTCGTAAGGTCCCACCTGAAAACGCGCCACCTGGTGCTTCTGGTCGAATTGGGCCGGCACCGCTCGATCCTGCATGCAGCACAGGCGGCAAACCTCACCCAGCCCGCGGCCTCCAAACTGCTGGGCGAGATAGAGCACGCCCTGAACGTCCAATTGTTCGAGCGCCTGCCGCGCGGCGTGGTGCCGACCTGGTACGGCGAAGTGATGATACGGCGTGCCGGCACCGCACTGGCCGAAATGGATGCGGCGCACCAGGAAGTGATGGAGCTGGTATCGGGACTTTCCGGCCGCGTCTCCATCGGTACGGTCCTGACGCCCTCCGCCGGCCTGGTCACCGACGCGGTCAAGCTGCTGAAAAGCCGGACCGCCAAGGTGCAGGTGTCGATTACCGTCGACACCTCCAAGATCCTGGTGGAACGCATGCGCGCCGGCGAATTCGACCTGGTGATCGGGCGCCTGCTCGACTCCAATGTCGCCTCGGAATTCAATTTCGAGCCGCTCACCGACGAACCGCATAGCCTGATTGCCGCAGCCGACCACCCTTTTGTCGGCCGCAAGGACCTGCAACTGGCCGACCTGGCGCGCGAGCCTTGGGTGCTGCCGCCGGCCGGCAGTATCCTGCGCGACCGCCTGACATCGATGTTCCTGTCGCAAGGCCTGGAGCCGCCGACCGAAGTGGTGGAGACGCTGGCCATGCCGGTGGTGGTCAACCTGCTGCCTGGCAGCCGCATGATCGCCGCCATGCCGGAAGAAACCGTGCGCCCTTACCTCGATGCAGGCCTGCTGGCCGTGCTGCCCTGGGACCTGGGCCTGCGCATGGACATGTACGGCATCGTCACCCGCAAGCGCCACCGCCTGTCGCCTGGCGCGGAAGCCATGCTGGTAGCGCTGCGCGAGGCTGCGCAGGCACGCTACCGGCGCTGACTCCCGCCCTCAATAAGCGACATGGTAGTCCTTCGGGAATTTCTTGCCCCCGAAGGCCTTCTTCTGTGTCCAGTCCTGCGCCGGCGAGGTCCAGTAGGAATCGCCGGCTGGCAGGCCCAGCGCCAGGAAGCTCGATGCAGCGATATACATGCTGCCATTGTTCGAGTACCAGTCGCCCAGCTCCGGCTGGTGTCCTGCAAAGCCGATGGTCAGGTAGCCGTCCTTGGTGAAATTGCCCGGCTCCGACCAGATCGCCTTATGTACGCTCGCCAGCGCCGCACGCACCTGTCCTTCGGGCAGGCTGGCCGGCAACTGCTTGCGCCAGGCCAGCAGCGCCAACGGCTGGAAGGCCGCGGTGCGGTAAGTCAGCGAACGCCCGATCGGCGGGAAGGTGCCCTGCGGCGAGATAAAGCGCTCCAGGTGCTCGCCATAGCGTTGCATGCGTTTTTGCGCCTGCGCCAGCAGGTCGGCGGGCTTGCCGTTCCAGAACGGGCCATTTGCCTTGGCCAGCACTTCAAGAATCTCCACCAGCATCGGGTACATCACGAAGGAGTTGTAGTAGTCGAAATGGAAGGCCTCGCCGTCCTTGATCCAACCGTCGCCCACATACCATTCGTTGACTTTGCGGATCGCCACGTTCATGCGCATCGGGTCGTACTGCTCGCCGATCGAGAGCAGGAAAGCCTCATTCATGGCCGCGAACAGCATCCAGTTGATGTATGGCGGCTCGATGCGGCGCAGGCTCTTGACCTCTTCGATGATGCGCTGTTTGGTGGCGGCATCCAAGGGCTCCCACAGCGCTTTGGGCGCGCGCATCAGGGCATTGGTGAAATAGGCGGAGTCCACCAGCGTCTGGCCTGGACCTTTCCACAACAAGTAGTCCGGCGATTTCGGATCGACGGAGTTGGTATAGCTTTGCAGCGCCTGTTCGCGCAGGCGCCTGCGGGTACGGCCTTCTGCGCTGTCCTCGTCGGGCAGCGCGAGCCACGGCGCCAGGCCGGCGATCAGGCGGCCAAAGCACTCAAGATACGCGACGCCGGGATCACGGCCATCCCATGTGGGACTCAGTTCCAGTGCGAATTTCTTTTTCAGTTCTCCCTTCGCCATGTTGGCCAGCACCGGATCTGCCATCTTCTGCAGCAAGGCGACCATGTAGGCGCGGTCGCCGCCAGTGGTCGCCGCAGCCGCACCGGTCGCCAGCGACACGGCCGGCGCGGCCGCCGCGGCACCGCCCGCCAGCATGCCGCGCATGAAGTTCCTTCGTTCCATCCTGCCGCTCCTTATTTATTCTTGTCGATGTAGCGCACCATTTCGGCTGCGGCCAGCAGGTAGGCCCCGACGCCGAAGTGCGAAGTGGAATTCCTGTCCACGACCTGCCCCGCTATGGCGCGTTCGCCGATCGGCTGCACATAGCCGATTTTTCCGTCCGGCTGCAGCGCGGTGCGCGTCAGGTAGCCCCAGCCTTTAAGCGCCACCGGCGCGTACTCGCCCCTGCCTAGCAAGCCATTATTGATGCCCCACAAATAGCCGTAAGTGAAGAATGCCGTTCCGCTTGTCTCCGGCCCCGGTGCATGCTGCGGATCGAGCAGGCTGCGCGTCCAGTAGCCCTCTTCCTGCTGCGCTTTTTTCAGCGCCGCCGCCATGCCCTGGAACTTGCGTACATACTCCTCGCGGTGCGGCGCATCCCTCGGCAAATCGTGCAGCACTTTCGCCAAGCCGGCAAACACCCAGCCATCGCCGCGCGCCCAGAAGTCCTTGCGGCCGTTGACGCTCTTATGCGCCGGGTACACATAGCGAGCATCGCGGTAATACAGCTCTTCATTCTTGTCGTACATGATGCTGTTCGAGTACTGGAAATACTCGTGCAGCTTCTCCAGGTACTGCGGGTTGCCAGTGATGTTGTACAACTTTGTCATCACCGGCATCACCATGTACAGGCCATCCGCCCACCACCAGTAATCGTTGCGCGCGGTGGACATCTGGTATTCCATCACCTCGCGGGCGCGGGCGATGCGGGCTGGGTCCTTTTCGAGCTGGTAGAGATCCGCGTACGTCTGGAAGCAGATCTGCCAGTCGCCGAACAGCACATGATCGTCGGTCTCGCCATAGGCCAGCTTCCACTGGCTCTTGTCCGGCGATTTCGCGCCCTGCCACTGGTTATGCTGCGCCCAGTCCAGCGAGTACTTCAGATAGGCCTGGTTGCCGGTGATGCGGTAGGCCTCCATATTGCCGGTATGGTATGCCGCCACATTCCAGAATGACCATTCCCTGGCCGGCGTGTTGGCTTGCCAGTAGGTGTTGACCTTGTCGATGACGGCGACGACTTCCTGTCGCGGCGGCGCCGGCTGCTGCTGCTGCTGCGTTGAGGCGCAGCCGCCCAGCGCGGCCAGCAGGACAATCAGTATGAGCTTCATGTTTTCGGATCCTGTCACAGCTTGCCGCGCAGGCCGATCTTGATGGTCCGGCCGTCGTACTTCGCATAATCCATGCGTGTCTTCCTGCCGCTGCCGTACTGGCCGGTGGCATCCTCGAAATAGTCATACGACAGTGTGTTCGACAGGTTCAGCGCATCCAGCCGCAGCTCCAGGCTGTCGTTGATCTTGTAGCTGATATTCCCGTCCAGGTAGCCGCGTGCCGCGCGCCAGCGGATCAGGTCATCGCCGTTGTTCTTCGGATTGTCGCCGTGCAGGCTGCGTCCCTTGTAGTTGTACGAGAAGCGAATTGCCAGCGGCCCATTTTCGTAATATGCGGTGGTGCTGTAGGCATACTTCGGCACCGAATTGACCTCGATCTCCCGGCCAGCATTGGTGATCCACTTTTGGCTGTTGAACGGATCGATGTGGGTATAGCTGGCCAGCATGCCAAAGCCCTTGTATGGCGCAGGCAGGAAGTCGAAATCCTGCTGGTACGACAGCTCGTAGCCCTTCAGCACCTGGCGGCCGGCGTTGCTGTAAGTGCGCAGCGTCATCGGCAGGTTCGGGTCCACCCGCCCATCCGGACCATAGAAAATCGCACCCATTGCGGTATCGGGCAGGCCCAATGCACCGAACGTGGTCTGGGCCGTGCTGGACACCGTGGCATCGGTCAGCACCTTGCGGAAATATGCCGCCGACAGCAGGCTCCCCTTGCGGAAATACCATTCCAGGCTGGTGTCCATATTCTTCGACTGCTGCGGGCGCAGGTTCGGGTTGCCCGCCGTAGCCGAGTTGTCGAACGGGTTCGGCACCACGGTTTGCGCGGCGATAATCGACAGCGATGCACGCGAAATGGTCTTGCCGAAAGAGGCACGCCACATCAGGTCTTCAGTCACATCCAGCGCAGCGCTGACGGCGGGCAGCACGTTGCTGTAGGAGCCGCTCTCCCGGTTAGGCTGGTAGGTACCGCCCGCGCCAGTCTTCTTGAAGTTATCGATATCCAGGTCGGTGCGGGAATAGCGCACGCCGGCATTCAAGCGCAGCCCATGGCCCAGCACTTCGCCCTTGAAGTCGGACTGCACGAAGCCCGAAGCCACCTTCTCGGTCGCGGTGAAACTTTGGGCCGGGGTGAAGGTCGCTTCGGTGTTGTAGGCCAGCGGGTCGAAGGTCGAGTAGGTGTAGCCGCGCGTGAAAGTGCCGAATTGATGCGGCCAGCCGGCGCCCATATCCAGCTTACTGATCGGCAGGTCGAATACCATGCCCTGGCGCATGCCGGCGTTGCCCATGCTATTCAACTTGGTCGTCATGTCCGAAGTGGCGTTGCGTTTGTGGACGCCCTTCTCGGTTTCGACATAGACCAGGCCCGTTTTCAGGTGGCCGGTCCAGTCGCCCCACAAGTTGTAGTCCCAGTCGGCAATCACGCGGCCCTGGCGTCCGCGGTCGGTTTCTCGCGTCAGGCCGGTGCCGATACCGAAGCCGGAGTAGTTGGCCGGATTCAGGTAGTCGCTGGTGGAAGACAGCGACGGATAGACATGGTCGCTGCCGTAGTCGATGGTGGAGGTGACGCCGAAGATCTGGCCCGACAGGATGTCCTGGTAGCTTTGCGCCTTGCTGCTGTTGGCGCTCAGTTGCGCAGTCAGCGCCAGCCGGTCATTGGCTTTCCAGTTGGCGTTCAGCGACGCATAGCTGAACTTCGTTTCGTCCTCGCTGTAGGTAACGCCGCTGCTGTACGAAGTATTGCCGAAAGTGCCGGTCAACAGGTTCGAACCGGGGTCAATGCGAACATCGATCGGCACCAGCCCGTTGTGACCAGCGGTACCCGGCGGCGCGCTCGGGTTGGTCGTTTTGCTGTTGCGGATCAGGATGCCGTAATACAGTTCGTCGCGCGAATTCTTCAGCTTGGAGTACATGGTATCCAGGCTGACATTCAGCGTGCTGTCCTTGTACTGCAGCGACGAAACCAGCCCGTCGCGGCTGCGGTCATTGGACGAACCATAGAAACGGTAAATGCGCGGCAGCAGCGCGTTATCCACCTGCTCGCGCGTGTAGCCGGACAGGTTGGCGCGCGGATCGTCGTAATCGAGCTGCATCGCGAAGTTGCCCTGCACTGGCGACTTGCTGCCGCGCGCCGAGCTGTTGTAGCCGCCGGTCGCCTCGAAGCCGGAGCGGTTGTTCATGGCCTTTGAATGCGCACCGCCAATCAGGAAGCCCCAGTTGCCCCAGGTCTTGGAGAACAGGCCGAAGGCTGCGGGGTCGGTCTTTTCGGACATGGTGTTGTACGCCGCAGTTACCGCGTAGCGCACGGCACCTTTGGGATTGTCGAACGGGCGCGGCGACTGCAAGTCCACCACGCCGCCCATGCCGCCTTCCGGCAGTTCGGACAGCGGCGATTTGAAGAAGTCCACGCGGCCAAAGAGCTCGGACGCAAACACATCGTAGTTGAAGCCACGCGCCGCGTTGCCGATGGAACCAGTACTGGTGGTATTCACCGGTGCCCCGTTCAGGGTGGTGACGGAATACTCGGTCGGCAAGCCGCGAATCGAAATGCGCTGGCCCTCGGCCGAGCTCTCATCGCGGTTCAGGATAATGCCCGGCACACGCTGCAGCGATTCGGCCACGTTCGACTCGGGGAACTTGCCGATATCCTCCGCCACGATGGAATCGCGCACGCCGATTGCCTGGGCTTTCAGGTTCAAGGCCTTCTGCAAGCTGGAACGAAAGCCCGTTACCACCACGGTATTCTCTGCACCCACGTTCGGCGCTTGCGCTGCCTCCTGCGCCATGGCCCCTGGACCATATGCCGCCGCCAATGCCAAAGGCACCAGCGTTGCCATTACTTTCTTCTTCATTTTGTATGTCTCCCGTATTAACTTCTTATTTAACGAAACAGCTTTGACACCTCCCAGTCCAGCACTCGTACCGGTTCTGCCGGCCGTTGCGCAACGCCCTCCCCGTCCACTTGCGCCACAGTCTGAACAAACAGGCTCAGGATGCGGTGCGACTTCCACAACTCGCTGTCGAAGGTCGGCTCCCATTCCCCGACCGAAGCTTCGGACAAGTCGTGTACGGACCACTGGAAAGACTGGAAATCCTTGATGAGCGCGAGCGACACCTTGCTGCCGCGCTCTTCGTCGCGAAATACCAGCAAGCCGCCCCGGTCGGCCAGCAGCAGCTGCGGCCGCGCCATCGAAATGCGTTTCGTGCCGCCGCCCGACAGGCTGAACGCCGCCTTGTGCAGCGGCAGGGTACGTACCTCCCAGCGCTGCCCCGTATGGAAGACCACGCGATACTGGGGAGTCGCACTATCCGGATCCCGCCAGTAAGTTGCGATATAAGGATGGCCTTTGCTATCGGCCGCCATCGAAGTCTGGTTGATCAATTCACTGCGCTGCGGGATGCGCAAGGCATACTCCGCACTGGCCGCGGTAATGGGAAGCGTGTACGGTATGCCGTCCGCATGCTCCCAGCTCTTGCCGCCGTCGCGCGAGCGGGCATAGGCCAGGTCATGGTTGCTCGCCACGTCCGGCGACTCGCGCCACACCCAGGACAGGTGCAGCAGGCCCCGGCTGTCGGCATGCGCCTGCCAGTACGCATTGCGCTGCCCTTCACCGTCGATCAGATTGTCCTGCAGGCGTTCCCACTTCGCGCTGGCCCGGCGATAGCGGTTCATCACCAGGTTGCCGCGCCCCGAAGCGCCGTCGCGATACAGGAATAGCAGGTCGCCATCCGGCAGGCGATAGAACTCCGGATAGCTCACGGCCTGCTCATCGCGCCCCACCATCGCCTGCTGCGGGCCCAGCGCCAGCCCGCCCGGCGCCCTGCTGCGGGCATAGCGCAGCGGATTGTCGTGCTGGTCCCACGCCGCATGCAGGTAGCCCGCACCATCGACCATGATGCTGATGCCATTGTGCGCATCTTCAGCCTTGCCCTGGTACTGGCTGCGCTGGACGGTCCACCCGCTCGCCCCCACGCGGCGCCTGGCAAGCACCACATAACGCTCGGCATCGTAATAGGCCGCGTATTGCACGTTTTTATGGGTTACGAGGGAATTCTTGCGGAAGACGGTCACGTTGACCGAATTGTTGGCCCAACCCGGACCAATGATGGATTGTTTGACTTCGATTGCCTGCGCGGCTGGAATGCACAGCGCGGCGCACATCGCCGCAGCCACTGCCCTCCATTTCCTCGCAATAGATTTCATGGTCTCGTTGCAATCATTAATGAAGCCGAAACCATTCTAGGGAAAACGAAATGCGGAACCTATATATTCTTTCGCAGTTTCTAGATCAAAACCATATACCTTGAGCCGGGCGCTCCGCAAGGCCGAGGCGCAGTAAGATGGCCGCATGGCTAAGGAAGGAAAACGTCAGCTCGACCGTGCGGTCGACGATCTTGAACATGAAGTACCGGGCAAGGCCAGGCGCTTCATCGAATGGGCGCGCTCCGA
Organism: Duganella sp. Root198D2; assembly: GCF_001428585.1. Lineage (NCBI taxonomy): Bacteria > Pseudomonadati > Pseudomonadota > Betaproteobacteria > Burkholderiales > Oxalobacteraceae > Duganella > Duganella sp. Root198D2. The sequence continues at coordinate 160,546 of NZ_LMIC01000002.1, forward strand.
CCGCGCGCGCTGGGTGCGGATTCCCCTGGCCCTGGCGCTGATCGCAGTCGGGATACTGGCGCCGTATATGCCGATCGTCGGCGTGGAGGACGTGCCAGTCGGCTTGCTGCTGCTGTCTTACGACATTCCTTTCCTGCGCAAACCGATGGCGGCCTTCATCGAATGGCTGATCGGCCTGTGGCGGCGGCTGCGGGGCAAGTCGCCTCACCGCAAGTCATGACTTGTCCTGGTATGCCGCAGCCATACGCTGGGCGGTCTGTTTGATTTCGTCCCTCAGGTCCGCTGGCTCATGGACCACGACACCGTCACCAAAGCCGAGCAGCCACCAGGTCAGCGCGCGGGTGCGCGGTACCGTGGCGATCAAGCGCAGATGATCGGCCGATTCGCTGTACAGTACCTGGTCTTTACTCAAGGGCGTTTCCGCCAGGTGCTCGCCGGCCGCACGGGCGAAGACCGCCTGCAGCCTGATCTCGCCGCCGTTTGCAATGCCGAACTGTCCCTGGGCGATGAAAGCATCGATATCGAAGCCCTCCTTGCGGCGCGCCTGCAGGTAAAGCATCTCCGCCTGCTTCACGCGATGCAGCGCAATAGTGCGCGCATCCGCATAGTCGGAAAACATGCAGACCAGGTAAACCGTGCCGGCCTTCTGCACGATGGCCAGCGGATGGACCGCGTCATAGACAGTCAGCGCACTGCCATCGCGCTTCTGGTAATGCAGCCTGAGCTGGCGGTCCTTCATCAGCGCATCGTAGACCGTGCGCTGGGATTGTTCATCCACTTCCGCCGGCAGCAAGGGCTGCGCCGATGGAATGCTGCGCACCTTGCCCAGCCAGGCCTTGGTTTGCGCACGGTCGTCGATCGCCGCCAAGGTCTGGGCAGCGGCCGAAAAATGCGGCTGCAGTGCGTCCAGCGTCGAAGGCGGAAGCTGCCGCTGCAAGTGCTGCTCAACCATCGTCAGCGTCAGCGCCTCCGGCACCGACATGCCAGGCAGGCTGAAAATCGCGCCATCGCGCCGCCAGCTCCACTTGAATGGCTTGGCCGATTCATCGACCAGCAAAGGGAACAGCGATTCCAGCGCCTTCAGGTCGCGTTCGACCGTGCGCTTGTCGATCGGATACTCAGCCTGGGCCAGGCGCTCGGTAATCTCGGCAGCCGTAATGCTGAGTGGTGCGCGCGGTACCAGCCGCAGCATATTCCACTGCCGGAACATGGAATCTTTGGAAGCCATCCGATAAATGCCAGGTTGTCAAAAATTTCATTGTAGCAATTATTTGAACCGCGCACCCCGCAATCCGCTCGGCGTGACCACGATCTCCCACACATCCATTTCCTCCAGCCGCCCTGCCAGCTCGCAGGCGCGCCGGTAGCCCAGGCGGAACCGGACCTGCAGGCGCGACACGGGGCAAGCCAGCAAGCCGCTGCGCGCGGCATTCAGCCCCCGCACGAAATCGATGGCGCCCGCGATTTCGCCCATGGTGAATTTTCCATCTCCCAAACTGCCCCTCCTGAACTCACTGACGATGCAGCAGTATTGGGCGCCGCTGCGACAGCCTATGTCGCAGGCCGTGCGACACAAGCTGTCGCAGCGTCTGCGACAATAAGCAAAAGGAGGAAATATGAAGCTAGTCGTCGCTATTTCATCGCGGGCCCTGTTCCAACTGGACGAAAGCCACGCCATCTTCGAATCCCAGGGAGTGGCCGCCTACTGCGCCCACCAGCGCGAGAACGAACATGTGGTGCTGGAGCCCGGTCCTGCCTTCAACCTGGTGCGCAAGCTGCTGGCCCTGAACCAGGACGCGCCCACTGCGCCGCTGGTGGAAGTGGTGCTCTTGTCGCGCAACAGCGCCGACACCGGCATCCGGATTTTCAACTCCATCGAGCACTACCAGCTCGACATCAGGCGCGCCGCCTTCTGCTCCGGCGCCAGCACCCACCGTTATGTGGAAGCCTTCGGCGCGCAGCTGTTCCTGTCCACCAATCCGGACGACGTGCGCGAATCGCTGGCCCAGGGCCATGCCGCGGCCACCATCCTGCCCTCGCACCGCGAGGACGACAGCGGCCAGCTGCGCATTGCCTTCGACGGCGATGCCGTGCTGTTCTCCGACGATTCCGAACGTATCTACAAGCAGCTTGGCCTGGACGCCTTTGCGCGCAATGAAAGGGAAGCCGCGCGCGACCCGATGCCTGGCGGCCCGTTCAAGAATTTCCTCGGCGCGCTGCACGCGATCCAGGCAGCGCACGGCGCCGACGATGCACCGATCCGCACCGCCCTGGTCACCGCCCGCTCGGCGCCGGCGCACGAACGGGTGATCCGCACTTTGCGCGCCTGGGATATCCGTATCGACGAAGCGCTATTCCTCGGCGGCATGCCGAAGGGCGCCTTCCTCAAGGCCTTTGGCGCCGATATCTTCTTCGACGACCAGACCATGCATTGCGATTCAGCGCGCGAGTTCGTCCCAACCGGGCACGTCCCCTACGGCATCGCGAATGCCGCTATCGCGGGGGAAAATTGACAGCACCTGCAGGAAGCTGGCTTCCGGTGCGGCGCTGAGCTCCAGCAGCCCGCCCGTCACCGGATGTTTGAACGACATGCCGACAGCCGCCAGCATCAGGCGCCCAAGGCCGAAGCGCTCCGCGAAATAGCGGTTGTGGCGCCCGCGCCCATGGTTGGCATCTCCGATGATCGGATGGCTGATGTGCTTCATATGGCGCCGCAACTGGTGGCGGCGGCCGGTTTCAGGAAATAGCTCCACCAGGCTGTAACGGCTGCTGCTGTAGCCTTCAATGGCGACCGGGATCTCGGTCGTCGCCAGGCGGCGGAAACGCGTCACCGCCTCGCGAATCGGCGCTTCCTCGTCCTTGCAGCGGCGGTCTTCCGGTTCTTCGCGCAGCGGATGGTCGATGATACCGTCGTCCGGCGCCCAGCCGCGCACCATGGCGAGGTAGCGTTTGTGTACTGCGCCGGCCATGAACGCCTTACCAAGCACGCTGGCCGTCTGTTGGTCGCGCGCGAACACCAGCAAGCCGGAGGTGGGCCGGTCCAGCCGATGCACGGCGTACACATACTCGCCGCCATTCATCTCGCGCGCATACTGCAAGGCGAATTCGGTTTCATGCGGATCGATCGGGCTGCGATGCACCAGCAGGCCGGCCGGTTTGTGCACTGCCAGCAGCCAATCGTCGCGGTAGATTTCTGTCAGGGGATTCTGTTTCATTGCAGGCGGTATTCTCCCACATGCGGCAGACGCAGTTGGATATGCCGAAACCTTCGTTCACTTGTGCGGCGGCCGCGGCGTAGACTGGGCTCCCACGTTACCCCGAGGAGCCTGCGATGAGCTACCCAGCCTTGAATGCCTACCTGGAGCGTCTTGCGACAGGCGGGACTCCCTCCGGCAGCCTGCGCCTAAGCGGCGACGGTGAAGTTCAGGGCCATATCTTCAACTGCTGGCTGGGTAGCACCTTCCTGCCTATCCGGGAACTGGGCAGCGGCACAGTCACCGCTTATGCCGGCCGTGTGCGCGGCGTGACGGAAGAGGACTGCGGCCTGCCCGTCTGGACCTACCTCGATGGCGCCGCCAGCGACGACGAATCCGTAGCGCTGGACCGCCTGTGCCGCACGCTGCACGCCATCAACTTCTTCCGCGGCGAAGAGCCGGGCACGCGCCCCCTTCACCTGAACGTTCACGACCGCCTGCTCAGCGCCGTCAGCAGCAACCATGGCATGGCATTCCGGCGCATCCTCGACTCGCTCGGGCTTCCGCTCGGACAGATCGTACTGCAATTGCCGGCCGTGAACGCGCGCCAGAACTGGATGCTGAACTACGTGGCCGACAACTATCGACGCAACGGCTTCCGCATTTCGGTGAAAGTGGCCACCGCGGCCCAGCTGCCCTCCGTGTTCGGCCACGCCCGTGTGGATGCGGTGCGCATCGCCAGCCTGCACGGCACCGGCACCGCCGAATTGACGCACGTCCTGGCGCGGGCCGCCGCCTTGAACGTGGAAATCCTGGTCAAGGACGATACTCCTGCCCTGCGCGAAGCCGCCGCACGTAGCGGCGCCCGGGTGCTGGTGCAGGACAACGCCAGGCGCGCAGGCGACCGCCTGGCGGCCTGATGCCGGCATCGTCCCGTAACGTATCAATCTGAACACAGCGGGGGCGTTAAGAATCCGTTAAATCGCTGTTTTCTTGCTACGCTCTACGCCATGCTGCCGATCATCCCCTACCGCAAACCCCAATTAGGCCGTGACTATTGGGTGCAGGACGACTTCCTGCCCAATGCCCAGGAAATCTCACAGCGCTGCTACAACCAGGACTACTGGGAACTCGGCGCCCCCTACGCCAACGAACCCTGGCCCGGCAAGCGCACGCCGAACGCACTCACGCCACCCGAGATCGAATTCGTGGAAACGTGGGTGAAGAAGATGACCGGCGCCAAGCGCCTGTGGCAGGAAGCGACGCCCCAGGGCACATCGCTCAATCACAACTACGCCCAGCTGGTAGGCATGCCGGATTCCGGCGCACGTCCGCACACCGATTCGACCAAGCTATGCCGCTACGCCTGCGTGATCTACCTCACGCCTGATCCCGATCCGGATTGCGGCACCTCGTTCTACCGCCAGCGCCAGCCAAACGGCACGCTGGGCGGCAACCTGTGCATGCCGCCGCACGCCAACCTGCGCGAAGCGCTGAAGGTGAAGGGCCTGCCGCCCGACGCCTGGCAGGAAGACGTGCGGGTTGAGAATCGCTTCAACCGCATCCTGCTGTACAAGGCGAACCTGGTGCATTCAGCGACCGGGTATTTCGGCTTCGACCATCTGGATAAACGCCTAACGGCTGTTTTCTTCTGGATGGCCTGAGGTGCGGGCTAAGGCCGGGTCAACAAACTCTGGATATCGGCGCAATAAGTGTCGCAATACTGGAAGACATAGCCTTCGTCAAAGCCGATGGCTTTCGCCTGGTCCACATGTTTCCTGGCGGCCGCCGCATTCCCTGCACGTTTCAGTGTCGACGCTTTCATGAGATAGGCGAGCGATGTAGTGTTCGACGCCATCGGGTACTTCATTTCCTTCAAGGCCTTTTCGCCGTAGACAATCGCACCGTCTATATCATGCATGAAAAACAGCAGGAAATGCGAATAGTTCCCAAGGGTCCACGCGCTGGGATTTCGCTCCAGTTGCCGCTTGTAATAAGCCGCCTGCATGTCTTTACGGCCGAGGCGGGAATAGGCGGCGACCAGCAGGGATTCATTCGCGAAGTCCGGTTCACTGTCTGCCAGGCCCTCTTCAATCTTGATCACTTCGGCGTAATCCGACTTCAGCCACATCATTAATGACTTGCCCGCCATTACACGGCTTCGCGGCACATCGCCCGCCTCGCCGGCCTTCAGCAATTCACTGGCTTTGCCGATGTCACCGTTACCAAGGGCGATAGCAAATTTTCCGGTAAAGATCCGGCCATTGGCGGATTGGGACGGCTTGACGGCATCCAGGATCTTGTCGGCCGCAGCACTGAGCTTCGGATCATAAATCCCGATCATGTTCTGGGTCTTCCAGTAGCCCTTTGCCAGAAACCACTCTGCCAATGCAAGATCCGCGGATTCCAGCCCCGGCGTTTCTTTCCGCTGCCGTTCAATAATCTCATACGCATGGTCCAGGACTTCCGGCGTCCCGTGGTAGGCGCCCGTCAGCCTGACAGCGATGCGCATGCGCTGCTCAGGATCCTTGAACGAATCAAACAGCAGCTGCGAAATATCGGTACTACGCACCGGATGGCCGGTGAATCCCGAAAAATCACTGATGAAGGCAATAGCCGACACCAGGGCCTTGCCGTTATCTTTCGATTGGATCAAGGCCTTTTTTGCATAGGCGAGCGCCTTGTCGTATTGCCTCATGCGGCCGTACAAATCGGCGAAATTATTGTAGAGCCAAGGGTCCGAAGTTCCGATACGTTCGGCACGCTCAAGCGATTTTCTCGCACTCTCAAAATCTTCAACATTCAAGAAGGCATGGCCAGCCAGCACGTAGGACTTGGGGTAAGACGGGTCTTTCTTCTGCACCTCGGCAATGATTGCCAGCGCGTCGCGATTGGCCTTCTTGAAATCATTGGTGCCGGTCGCCCCGCGCATGATGGCCAGGCGGGCTTTCTCGATATAGATCGGCAGGAAGTCCGGATCGGATTTGATCAAACTGTCGATCATCACACCTGCGGCAACCAGCTTCTCGTTCTCACCGCTCCAGTCGTCCAGCACTTTCATTGTCTCGGAAAGCAGTTCCCTTTTCTGAGCGCTTAATTGTGAAGCCTCAGTTTTGAATCTGGGAGCGGCATAAGACGCCGTTGCGCCCAAAAGAGCGGCGCAGAACAGGACTGTATTTCCAAAATTTCGCATGACGGTAATCGGATTGCTAAAAACGATATATTGCCACAAAGAAAATTCTCGTGGATTGCGATCCGGTGTTACTTGCAAAATAAGCAACATAGTCTTATGATCATTGCCGCCAAGACAAAACTTTTTCTGGAACCCTATGAAACGATTTACTGTATCAGCGATTATTCTTGCGACACTTTGTGCATGTGGCGGCGGTGGCGGCACAACAAACAGTTCTAACGGGACGGGCGCGCCTCTGACTCCCACAACCCCTGCGCCCCCTGTAGTTGCCTCCATCAACGCGAGTCAAGCATTCAAGAATTTTATCCAGACCGATCAGACGATCCCACTGTCGTCAAATGACGGCTCGCTGGCAACGGCAACCCTGATTATCAAAGCCGAAGAATCCTATCCATTTGTGACCAATGGCAAATCACAAAGCGTCACGAATACCAGGATCATCCAGTTGCAGCGCATTGACGCCAGCGGCCGCCTGGTAAGGCAGAGTCTTTGGAAGTTCCATCTCGACGCAAATATGGCGCCCCTCGGCGTTGCCTACGGCGCGGATAACAACGCATTTAAAGAGTGCATTTCTGTCGCGAACAAGAGCGAACTGCCGACGTCAACCAACTCCTCAGGCGTCCTCTTCTCGGGCTTGCGCACAACCGGCTATAGCGAGGCGTTCCGCGCTGGCGCATTCGCGCACTATTGCGATCCGACACCCGATTACACCGCGACTGCTGAATGGTCTGTGGTCGCCGGTGCCCCCAATCCGTATTTCTGCATGACCTTGCCCATGGGATTTTCGACGACCAAGGTGCGCATCTGCACGCCGGTTGACAGCGTGGGAAACCAGAGCAAATCGCTTTGGATTCGCTCCCTCAACACGGATGGATCAACTGTGGTCGACTATAAAGACACCTCAGCGAATCGACCTGTAGAGCAATTCAGCAACGTTATCAATCCAAAAGATTACTGGTACGGTGCTGTGTGGCGTCCGCTTGATGGCTATATTTATCAGCGCTATGAAGATACGAAGTTTTCCTCGGAGCAGGCTTGCCGCGAGCAATCTGCTATTGACTGGAAGAAGACCTGGATCGCTTCAAATGTTTCCTGGACGTGCACGCACGTGACGTCAAACTAAAGCAGGCCGCGCAAGCCCGCTTGAATGCGGGCGTGCGCAATTCCGCGTTTACCCTAACGGTCGATTTGAAAGCAAGTGTCGTTTGATCTTACAAATTAAACAATGAAAGTCAAACGACTTCTTTTCAATCAAATACTTATCAATCTGGCATAACTTCTGCTTAAGGCTCCCAGCACGCAAAATCAATTCTTAGGGATCTGGTATGAACAAGCGCATCCTCAATGTGGGAAAACTGCTTACGGCCGGCCTTGCCTGGCTCGGCGCCATGGCCGGCAGTTCGGCGGGTACCTTGTCCTACAGCTTCGATTCCTTTGCCGACAGCACAAGCCTGACCAGCCAGTACAGCGGCTTGCAGTTCACGCATGCGACTATCCTGAAAAGCGGCGTCAGCCTTAACGAATTCTCTTTTCCACCCCATTCGGGAACCAACGCCCTCCTTGACGACGGCGGTCCTATCGTCATCACGTTTGCCACCCCGGCCCAAGCCGTGTCGGGCTACTTTACTTATTTGAGCGGACTGACAATGTCCGCCTACGACAGCAGCAACAGGCTGCTCGCACAAACCAGCTCTGCTTTCCTGAGCAATGCGGCTGACGGCACGGGCGATCCGGGCAGCGTCGCGAACGAGCTGTTGAGCATTGCCGCTGCCGGCGACCTGATCGCCCGCCTCGAAATCAGCGCCGCAGCGGACGGCTTTTCGTTCCTGCTCGACGACCTCAGCGTCACTACCCCGGCCACCGACCTGCCTGAGCCGGCCAGCCTGGCACTGGTCCTTGGCGGGCTGGCCCTCATCCTGCGCCGACGCAGCAAGTTCCGTCACCCCTGAAGCCCTTGCGGGCGAATTCCGGCAATCCATCTGAAGCAAAGCATTGCGCCCGCGCCCGTCGCGGATGCGCCAAGGAGCAAGCATGAGAATCGTTTATTCTGCGATCCATACGGCCGTGCTGGCGGGGGCAGCCCTGCTGTCCGGCCAGGCCGCGGCCGGCAGCCTCGGCACGCCCGTGCTTAGCCCTGCCAGCATCGCGGCAGCCATGCCGGCCACCGTCAAGGTCGTCGTGGCGATCAGCGATCCGAATTACATTGCAGGCAGTGCCAATGTGCAGCGGCTGAACGCCGACGGCAGCGTGCAGAGCATCGTCGGCGTGCTGCATGACGATGGGCGGCAAGGCGACGCCATTGCAAACGACCAGTTGTACACGCTGGACATGCAGCTCAACGAGGCGAATGCAGGCAGCGTGCGCTTCCAGGTCTCGGCCGCCTACAAGCGCGAAATCAAGCGCACCCTCTCGGCCCCGCTTACGCTGGCGGTAACGGGTGCAAGCGGCGCTCCCAAGATCACGGCCGCCAGCTTCAGCGTCGCCAGCACCCCGGCCGGCGCCGCTGTGATCGGCCTGGCCAGCGCCAGCGTCGAGTCCGAAGTCCCGCCCACTTCCCTCGTGCTGCAGAAAATCGATGGCGACGGCGCGGTGCTGGCGAACCTGGGCCAGTTGCACGACGACGGTGCGGAAGGCGATGCGCAAGCTGCCGACAAGATCTACAGCCTGCTCAGCACCATCCTTGAAAACGCGCCCGGTACCGTGCGCTATCGCGTGGCCGGCAGTTTCCCCGGCTACAGCCAGGCGGTGTATTCCAGCGTGCTCAGCGTAGCGATCACCGGCACCGCCACCAGCGTCGAGATCACCGCGCCGGCCAGCGGAGCCTACCTGAACACGCCGGTGGTCACCGTCTCGGGCAAGGTCGGCGACCCGGCCGCCCAGGTCACGCTGAACGGCATCGCCGCCATTCTCAGCGGCACCAGCTTCAACGCCTCCGTTCCGCTCAATGAGGGGCCCAACACCATCACGGCCGTCGCCACCAATAGCGGCGGCAGCACCACCACCAGCAGCATCCTGGTCACGCTCGACACCACCGCACCGAAAATCGAAATTTACTCGCCGTCCGCCAACGGCAGCACCAATGCCGCCAGCGTCACCGTCAGCGGCATGGTCAACGACATCGTGGTCGGCACCGTCAATCCGCAGCAGGCTACCGTCACCGTCAACGGCATCAGCGCCGAAGTGCTGAACCGAAGCTTTACGGCACGCGAAGTGCCGCTCAGTCCCGGCGCCAACACCATCCAGGCCACGGTCACCGACCGCGCCGGCAACCGGGCGACCACCAGCACCACGCTGACCCGGCTGGCGGCAGCCGGCGGGCTCCGGCTCGTGTCGGGCAACAACCAGAGCGGCCCGGCCGGCAACCTGCTGCCCGCGCCACTCGTGGTGGCGCTGACCAATGCCCAAGGCGCGCCGCTCGCCAACCAGCCTGTCGTGTTCAGGGTCGTCGGGCTGGACGGCACACTGGCCGCCGGCACGGCCCCGGGCAGCGCGCTCTCCGCGCTGGCCGTCAATACCGACACCGAAGGCAAGGCCAAGGTGTTCTACCGCCTGGGCCGGCGCACCGGCAGCGGCAACCTGGTCGAGGCCAGTACCGCCGGCAGCCAGGCTACCGTCGACTTCGTTGCCATCGGCGCACCCGGCGGCCCCAAACTCATGGTGGTCGACTCCGGCAATACCCAGACCGGTGTGGTAGGCCAGCCCCTGCCCCTGCCCTTGATTGCCATCGTCACCGATGCCCACAACAACCGGCTCGCCAACATTCCCGTCACCTTCCAGGTGAAAGGCGGCGGTGGCGGATTCGGCGCGACGCACCAGGCCACGTACCAGACCACCAGCGACAGCGATGGACGTATTGCCGCGACCTTGATCCTGGGACCGGACCAGGGTGTCGGCAACAACGTGGTGGAAGCCAATTTCACCGGCAACCCCGGCTTCGCGGCTGCCTTCAGCGCTACCGGCCTGGTGCCGGGACCGGCGGCGCAAACCCGCATCACCGGCGTGGTGCTGGACAACAGCAACAACCCTCTCCCCGGCGTTACCATGCGCCTGCTGCACATTACCCAGGGCAACCGCAGCAATATCCCGCAGGAGATGGCGACGCCCGTGCAAACCGACGCGCAAGGCCAGTTCGTAATGCAGCCGGTACCGGTCGGCGTGTTCAAGCTGATGGCCGACGGCGGCACAGCCGCTCGCCCCGGCACCTGGCCGACGCTGGACTTCGACATGATCACCGTCGCGGGCCAGAACAATACCCTCGGGATGCCGGTCTTCCTGCCCGAAATCAACCCGAACAACCGCATCTGCGTCAACGAAACCACGGGTGGCACACTGACCCTGCCCGAGGTGCCCGGCTTTGCCCTGGCCATCGCGCCCGGTTCGGCCACCTTTGCCGGCGGCTCGCGCAGCGGCTGCGTATCGGTCACACCGGTCAATATGGACAAGGTGCCGATGGCGCCCGGCTTCGGCCAGCAGCCGCGCTTCGTGGTCACCATCCAGCCGGTCGGCACCCATTTCAGCCCGGCCGCGCGCATGACCATGCCCAACGTCGACGGCCTGCCTCCGCGCGCCGTGACCGAGATGTATTCCTACGACCACGACCTGGCGAGTTTCGTCGCCATCGGCAGCGCCACGGTAAGCGAGGACGGCGCAACCATCACTTCCGATCCGGGTGCCGGCGTGATCAAGGCAGGCTGGCACTGCGGCGGCGACCCGAACACCTCCGGCTCCGCCGGCACCTGCCCCACCTGCAAGCAATGCCAGGGCAGCACCTGCGTGCCGGTGGCCGATAGTCCGGCAATTCCGCCACCGCCTGCATCGCCAACACCAGCGGCGAGCAACGACAATGGCGATGCGGTCGCACTTGGCGAGTTCGGTGCCAATACCGGTTTTGGTTACGATGAGGCCTTAAGCTGCGCGTCCATCTGTGCCGGCGGCAGCGAACAGGCGGCAATGAACGGCGACATCACCCCAAAAGCCGCCTGGCGTGTCACCATTCACACCAAGGCGCAAGTTGCCGGCTGCGGCGCGATCACGCGCACCGCCGCCAATATTTCGCGCACCACGACGCATGAACTGAAGCACGCCAGCCTCCTGATGTCAGTCATCAACGGGGCAAAAGGCATCGTCGGCACAAAGTACGCATCAATGCAGGCATGTAATCAGGCAAAAACCGCCGCAGTGACACAGCTCTCCGCCGACTGGAGCGCCATGGTGGCACGCCAGGCGGCGCATACCGATTTCGCAGGGGAGATGCGTTATGGCTTCCAATGCCAGGGCGGTGTGACGGTGGAAGTGCCAAGTGGCGTAACGTATTGATCGAAGAGGAGGAAGGCATGAAACGATTGATCAAAGGACTACTCATGATAATCATCTGCAGCGCAGGACCGGCCGTCCTTGCGGAGGACGTCTTTTACCCGGGCGGTAAAAAGCAAATTCTTTCGACCGCCGAAAAGGTCCAGCGCAGCATGGGCAACGCTGCGTTTATCGCGGAAGGCCGCTTCATCGCCGCGCAACCGGGCCATAAGATGGAAGTCCTGGACAACGCCAGGGGGATGCAAGAGCTGGAATTCCAGATTAGCCAACGCTTCGATCACGGCAAAGCCGTCGCCGGCAAAACCATCCCGCTGAAACTGGTCACCTACCGCCCCGCGGAAGGAAAAGCGGCGCTTTCGGACAGCCAGGCGCTGTCCTTGAGCCGCGATGTCGAGCGCAAGGCCAGCGGCAGCCTGGTGGTCTTTGACCAGTACCAGAATGCGCTGGCAAACGCGCGTGCGCCCCTGCTGAAGGCGCCGGACTACCTCAAAGAGTTCTTCGTGGTGCCAGTCGCTGTCGGCGGCCTTGACAATCCTTACCGCTTGGCCGATGTGGTTGTGCAGCTGCGGAAGAAGTACATCATCTTCGTCATGCGCGAAATCGATGGCAGCAAGCCGACCACCATGTTCCAGAACGAACTCGATATTTACGATGCAGACGATGCCGAAGTCATTGCGGCGCTGGGCAGCACAAAATAAACCGAACCCGGGGGGCGCGATGAAGTTCTTATTTGACGGCGTGAGAGATGCACTGGCAGCGGCGTTAACGTGCACCCTACTGCTCTCCGGCATGCCTGCGTATGCGCAATCCAATGGACTCAACGAGAACTGCACAGTCAGCGTCCTTAACCGCAATGTTCAGGTCAAGGCAGACGGCACCTGGGTATTACCCAACCTGCCGGCCAATTTCGGCAGGGTACGGGCCCGCGCCACTTGCGTGCAAAGCGGCGTCACCTCGTATGGACAGTCGAGCGAATTCACGATTCCGGCCAACGGCTCGGTCTCCCTGCCGCCCATCTTGCTTGGCCCCACCACCCCGATCCCGTCCAGCCTGCGCGTCAGCCTGGGCGCGCCGGTGCTGACCAGCGCTGGCGCTACCACCCAGCTGCAGGCGCTGGCGACCTACCCGGCCGGCAACCAGGTCGATGTCACGGCCACGGGCACCAGCTACGGCATCAGCAATCCGGCCATTGCCACCATCAGCCCCAGCGGCCTGGTGACCGCCGTGCGCAGCGGCACCGTGGCGATCCAGGCCACCAACGAAGGGACGCAAGGCATCACCCAGCTGCGCGTCGCCCTGTCTGGCGCCGACAGCGACGCCGACGGCATTCCGGACGATGAAGAACTGCGCCTCGGCATGAATCCCAACAACGGGGCCGACGCCCTGCTCGACCTGGACCATGACGGCCTGACCGCAGTGGACGAATACCGCGCCGGCACCAATCCCCGCAATCCCGATACCGACGGCGATGGCCTCAGCGACGGCGATGAAGCGCATTGCACCCGTGGTTTCTGCACCAGTCCGCTGCTCGCCGATACCGACGGCGACGGCGTACGCGACGGCATCGAGATCCAGACCGGCAGCGACCCGACCAACCCGGCCAGCGTCAACCTGGGCGCAGCGTTGGCCGGCGTCCGCGTCACGCCGGGCAACTTCACCCTGGTCGTCAACTCCTTGTCCGGCAGCGCCAGCGTGCAGCTGACCGTGACCGGGACGCTGATCGACGGCAGCGAGATCAACCTCACCAGCAGCGCGCGCCAGACGCAATACGCCAGCAGCAATGTCGCCTCCTGCAACTTCGGCGCGCCCGATGGCCGGGTCTACGCCAGCACTGCGGGCAGCTGCACCATCACGGTCAGCAACAACGGCCATTCCGCCACCGTGCTGGGAACCGTGCAGGATTTCGCGCCGGGAGCGCTGTCCTTCGTCGCTATTCCCGGCCTGGCCAACGGCGTGGCGGTGGGCGGTGAATTCGCCTATGTCGCAGCGGGCTCGGCCGGCTTGCACGTGGTGGCACTCGGCAGCGACCGCCGCACCCCGACCTTGCTGGCCAGCCTGAACCTCGGTGCCAGCGCCAACGACATCACCCTGGCCGGCAACATCGCCTACCTGGCCACCAGCGGCGGCCTGAAGGTAGTGGATGTGTCCACGCCAGCCGCACCGCGCCTGCTGGGCACCTTCGCAGCGGTGGGCAACGCGATGGGCGTGAAGGTGCGCGGCAGCATGGCCTACGTGGTATCGGGCAGCAGCCTGTACCTCGTCAGCGTGGCCAATCCCGGCGCCATGATCCAGGCCGGCACCATCGGCCTGGGCGGCACGGCCTGGAACCTGGACCTCGATCCCAACCGCAACCTGGCGGCCGTGGCAATGGGCGAAGCCGGCTTGAAACTGGTGGACGTCAGCAACGTGTCGGCGCCGCTGCTGCGCGGCACGGCGGCCACCGGCGATGCGCGCGGCGTTGCCTTGCGCGGCAATACAGCCATCGTGGCCGATTACGCCAACAGCATGACCTCGGTCGACATCGCCAACCTGGCAGCCCCGGCCATCCTGTCGCGCACGCAGCAGTCGCTCGGCGGCCTGCTCAACAACGTGATCCTGAGCGGCAACTTCGCGCTGGGGGCGGACGTGCTCTTCGTCAACGGCGTTCCTATCGTCGACACCAGCAACCCGCAGGTATTGCAGCCGCGCGCGATCCTGAACTTCAGCGCCCGCGACGACAACGGCATGGGCATTGCCGCCGATGACAGCTACATCTACCTGGCCGCCGACCGCAACAGCCTGGCACGCGGCGGCAGCAGCGGCGACAGCCGCCTGTACATCGGCCAGTACCAGCCACGCATCGACCTGGCCGGCGTACCGCCGACAGCCGCCATTACCGCGCCGGCCAACGGTGCCCTGGTCTATGAAGGAGCGCCGCTGACCATTGCGGTGGACGCCCAGGACGACATTACAGTCGCCTCGGTGCGCTTCCTGGTCAACAGCCAGCCGGCATTCACCGGCACCGGCGCGCCCTACCAGTACACCTTCACCGTGCCGACCGGCGTCTCCAGCCTGGAGCTGGGTGCGGTGGCGCGCGACCTGGGCGGCAATGAAGGCAGCGCCCAGGCGGTTACCGTCAGCGTAGCGCCTGACCCGTTGACCCAGGCGATCGGCCAGGTAACCGATGCCGAAGGCACGCCGCTGGCGGGGGCCCTGGTCACCGCTCCGGGTGGCCGCAGCGCCACCAGCGGTGCCGACGGCCGCTTCGCCATCAGCGGCGTACCCACCGTGCTTGGCAACCTGGTGCTGCAAGCGTCCTACACCCCGCCAGGCGGCGCCATGCGCAATGGCTCATCGGCGGCCGTGGCGCCGGTCCTGGGCGGGCAGACCGATGTAGGGCGCATCAGCGTCATCGACGTCCGCTTCGAAACCGACTATGGCACGCTATGGACCACTTGCGACGACTGCTACACCGGCCGTAGCCTGCCCTTCCCGTTCCCGTTCTACGGCCAGAACGAGAACACCGCTTATGTCGGCACCAATGGCTACATTACCTTTGGCTCGGGCGACGACACTTACGCCGAGAATGTGGCGGACTTCAGCAACCGCAAGCGCGTTTCCGCCTTCTTCGACGACCTGATCGGCGGCGGCGGCGTGCTGATCAACGACACCCTGCCCGATCGCTTCATCGTCACGTACGACCGCACCCGCCAATACGGTGAAGGCGGCAGCAATACCCTGCAGATCCAGCTGTTCCGCGACGGCCGCATCGTATTCGCTTTCAAGGGCATCACGGCACTCAGGAGCGGTGCGATCACCGGCATCACGCCGGGCCCGAATTCACCCTTCCAGCAGGTCGATTTCAGTGCCACGCCGACGCTGGAAGTCCCGGCCGCCACTGCGGTCTACGAGTACTTTACCGGCGCCAGCCCGTTCGACCTGGATAACAGTTTTGTCGTACTGACGCCGGCGCCAGGCGGCGGCTATAGCGTGCGCACCGTGCTGCCGGCAATGGGCGCTGCCACTACCGCCCTGTCCGGCGGCGGCGCAGCGGCGCAGCAGGCCGCGCCGGCACAGTTACGCGCCGCGGCACAGCGCCCGGGACGCATCCTTGCCGGCAAGTCCCTGGCCAATGCCGAAGTGCGGGTGCGCTCTTCGGCAAATGCCAGGTATCTCGGCATGGCCAATACCGATGGCCAGGGCCGCTTCACGCTAAGCGGCGTGCCGGCCGGCGGCATCAACGTCGAAGTCTGGCGCGACGGCATGATGCTCGGACGCGGCACCGGCCGCTCCGCTGCCGACGGCGGCGCCTTGCAAATCGAACTGGTGTCGCCCGAGGCGCCACAGAAGAAATAAGGGGACCGGCGATGCAAAGGAAATTACTCACCGCACTGGCCTTGGCTGCACTTGCCGCCAGCGCAGCCGCCACCAGCGTGCTGGTCGACGCCTCCTTGCGCCAGACCGAGATCGGCCTTGAGCTGGGCCTGCCCGTCCACATGCAGGACGACGAAGAGTACACGGCGCCGCTGGAACGGCTGCTCGAACATGGGCGCCGCGTGTTCTCCGCCAACTGGACCAAGGCCGAAGGCGGCGGCCGCCCGCTCACCAAGGGCAATGGCCGCGGCTTGTCCGATGTGTCGATGCCGCTGGTTGGTGCGCGCGGCTTCAACCGCATTTCCGGCCCGGATGCCAACTCCTGCATGGGCTGCCACAACCAGCCGTTCGGCGTGACAGGCGGCAGCGGCGATTTCGTGGCGAATGTGTTCGTGCAGGGCCAGCGCTTCGACTTCGCAACATTTGAGCGGACCGACCTGGTGCCGACGCGCGGTGCGCTCGATGAACGCGGCAAGCCGGTCACTCTGGCCAGCATCGGCAACTCTCGCCATACGCCGGGCATGTTCGGCGCCGGCTATATCGAGATGCTGGCACGCGAGATCACCGCCGACCTGCAGCGCATCCGCGACAGCATGAAGCGCGGCGAAACGCGGGCACTGACCGCGAAAGGGGTCAGTTTCGGCAAGCTGACCCGGCGCAGCGACGGCTTGTGGGATGTCAGCCAGGTTACCGGACTGCCGCGCCTTAGCCTGATCACGGCCACGCCAATCGACCCGCCCACGCTGTTGATCAGGCCCTGGCACCAGGCCGGCAATTCGGTATCGCTGCGCGACTTCACCAACACCTCGTTCAACCACCATCATGGCATGCAGTCGACCGAACGCTTCGGCGCCAATACCGACCAGGACGGAGATGGCTTCAGCAACGAGCTGACCCGCGCCGACGTGACCGCTGCTTCCATCTTCCAGGCTGCCATGGCGGTGCCGGGCCAGGTCATTCCAGGCAATCCCAAAATTGCGCAAGCGATCGTGCACGGCCAGGCGAAATTCAATTCATTCGGCTGCGCAAGCTGCCACGTGCCGGCCCTGCCGCTCAGCCGCGAAGGCTGGACCTTCACTGAACCTGGCCCCTTCAACCCGGTTGGCAACCTGCGCGCGGGCGATGCCAGGACCGTCCAGGTCGACCTGAACGATCCTTCGCTGCCGCTGCCGCGCCTGGCCCCCGAACATCCCGACGACCTGGTGATGATGGTGCCGGCCTACACCGACTTCAAACTGCACGACATTTCCGACCCGTCCGATCCCATGCCGCTCGAATCGCTGGACATGAACTGGCCTGTCTGGGCGCCCAAGTTCCCCGAAGGTAACCGGCGCTTCCTGACGCGCCGGCTATGGGGTGTTGCCAATTCCGGCCCGTATTTCCATCACGGCATGTACAGCACCATGCGCGAAGCGGTACTGGGACATGCAGGCGAAGCCCTTGCCTCGCGCAAGGCTTACCAGGCCGCCAGTAAATATGACCAGGACACCTTGATTGAATTCCTGAAGTCGCTGCAAGTCCTGCCGCCCGGCACTACCGCCCTGGTGGTCGATGAGAACTTCAAGCCAAGGACGAGCCAGCGATAAACTGTACTGGCTCGCCAAGAGGGCATCATCAACGCCGTGCGCATGGCCAAACGGTGCCCTGCTGGCGACGCTGTCAGAAGTACTTTGTCGGTCAATGCGTTCGTCCACTCTGAGATCAAGGCCGCATTGAAGATGGAGACCTGGAAAAGCAATAAAAGCCGGAACAATCAGCTCTCAATCATCAAGCGCGTTTTCGAACTGGCGGTGATGGACAAGCAGATCAAGGAAAACCCCTGCAGCGGCCTGGAACACGCCAGCTTCCAGGCGCCTGGGCCTGACCCCTTCTCCTTGGACGAAGTTCATAAGATCCTGACCAGCATTGGAAAGCACTACAGCGAGCAAATCCTCAACTACGCCCAATTCCAGTTCTTCTCCGGTCTGCGTACATCAGAGTCGATTGCGCTGGAATGGTCAAACGTAGACCTCAACAAAGGTGAGGTCAAGGTGGACGTCGTGAACGTATATGACGAAGAACAGGACGCGACCTAGACTTCGACCGTCCGCATCGTGAAGCTGCCGAGGGAAGCCATGGCTGCACTCGTCGCGCAGAAGAAAATATACCCATAGTCGGGGGCAAGGTGTTCAACGACCCGTACTATAACGAGCCTTGGATCTACCACCGGGTTACCCGCGCAGCGTTCTGGACCACAACGCTAAAACGCTTGGGCATCCGGCACCGGCGCACATACAACACGCGACACACGTTCGCCACAATTGGCCTGATGGCCGGCGCGAACCCGGCATACATGGCCCGTCAGTTGGGCCACAGCCTCGAAATTTTCTTCAAAGTCTATGCCAAATGGATCGATGGGCAAAACGACTCCAGAGAGCTGGCGAAGATGCAGGTGGCGATAACGGCCTCATTGTAAAAACCGGCCCCGCGCCGGTTTTTACTTTCCCTTGCTATTTCAACCCGGCTTTTTGAAATGCCGCACTGAGAGTCGTGGCGGCCTGGTTCGCTGGTCGCGTCTTAAACTCTGACGTTGCAACAGCTTTCAGGGTGTTGGCGCTGACCGAAAATTGATGGGTCAGAATTCACACAGCGGCCTGAGCTGAGGGGAGCAGGGGAATGACCGATTTATCCCAAAGTTAACCCAATAACTCTGCGAAAAAGCCCAAAAAAAAAGCCAGCTATCTAAGCTGGCTTTTTTTCGCAAGTAAATCAACTACTTACGCACATTCTGGCGGAGAGACGGGGATTCGAACCCCGGATAGGCTATGAACCTATACACGCTTTCCAGGCGTGCGACTTCAACCACTCATCCATCTCTCCTACATTCTCACGCTTATCGCGAGAGGCCCGAATTATAGCAGGGTTATGCAAGAGTGCAAAGGGTTTCTATTTAAACCCGGCAAACCTGGGTCAGACCCAAGGGTCTGACCCGCCCGTTCAGGCTTAGGAGGTTTCTTTCAGTTGCTCGAGGATGGCTGGGTTCTCCAACGTCGAGACGTCCTGGGTGATGGTTTCGCCTTTGGCGAGCACGCGCAGCAGGCGGCGCATGATCTTGCCGGAGCGGGTCTTCGGCAGGTTGTCGCCGAAGCGGATCTCTTTCGGCTTGGCGATCGGGCCGATCTCCTTGCCTACCCAGTTGCGCAGTTCGGTGGCGATCTGCTTTGCTTCGTCGCCGGTCGGGCGGGCGCGCTTCAACACTACAAAGGCGCAGATCGATTCGCCGGTGGTTTCATCCGGCTTGCCCACCACGGCGGCTTCCGCCACCATCGGATTGGCGACCAGCGCAGATTCGATCTCCATCGTGCCCATACGGTGGCCGGACACGTTCAGTACATCGTCGATACGGCCGGTGATGGTGAAGTAGCCGGTTTCGGCGTTGCGGATTGCGCCGTCGCCGGCCAGGTAGTATTTGCCGCCCAGCTCCTCAGGGAAGTAGCCGGACTTGAAGCGGTCCGGGTTGCCCCAGATGGTGCGGATCATCGAAGGCCATGGGCGTTTGACGACCAGGATGCCGCCGCTGCCGTTCGGTACGTCGTGCCCTGCTTCGTCCACGATCGCGGCCATGATGCCTGGCAGCGGCAAGGTGCACGAGCCTGGCACCATCGGGGTGGCGCCTGGCAGCGGGGTGATCATGTGGCCGCCAGTTTCGGTCTGCCAGAAGGTGTCGACGATCGGGCACTTCTCGCCGCCCACGTTCTTGTAGTACCACATCCAGGCTTCCGGATTGATCGGTTCACCTACAGTGCCCAGCAGGCGCAGCGAGGAAATGTCGAAGTTCTTCGGATGCACTTTCGGATCGACGTCGGAGGCCTTGATCAGCGAGCGGATCGCGGTCGGTGCGGTGTAGAAGATATTGACCTTGTGCTTGGCGATGGTTTCCCAGAAGCGGCCGGCGTGCGGGAAGGTCGGGATGCCTTCGAAGACAACCTGGGTCGCGCCAACGGCGGTCGGGCCGTATGCGATATAGGTATGGCCCGTCACCCAGCCGATATCGGCGGTACACCAGTACACGTCTTCCGGCTTGAGGTCGAACGACCACTTCATGGTCAGCGCGGCCCACAGCAGGTAGCCGCCGGTGGAGTGCTGCACGCCTTTCGGGGTGCCGGTGGAGCCGGAGGTATAGAGGATAAACAGCGGATGCTCCGCGTCCACCCATTCAGGTTCGCAGGTGGCGGCCTGGCCTTCAACCAGATCGTGCAGCCAGATGTCTCGGCCTTCGGTCCAGGCAATATTGCCGCCGGTGCGCTTGTACACCACCACGTTCTTGATGGTGTCGCAGCCGCCCATGGCCAGGGCTTCGTCGACGATGGCTTTCAGCGGCAGTTGTTTGCCGCCGCGCAGTTGCTCGTCGCAGGTCAGCACGGCGACAGCGCCGGCGTCGATGATGCGCTCCTGCAGCGACTTGGCGGAGAAGCCGCCGAACACCACGGAGTGGGTGGCGCCGATACGGGCGCAAGCCTGCATTGCCGCTACGCCCTCAACCGACATCGACATATAGATCACGACGCGGTCGCCTTTCTTGATGCCGCGTGCCTTCAGGCCGTTGGCGAACTTGCAGGTCTTGTCGTGCAGCTGCTGGTAGCTGACGCGGGTCACCTGGCCGTCATCCGCTTCGAAGATGATCGCGGTCTTGTCGCCCAGGCCGTTCTTGATATTGCGGTCCAGGCAGTTGTACGAGACATTCAGCTTGCCGTCTTCGAACCATTTGTAGAACGGCGCGTTGTCTTCGTTCAGCGTGCGGGTGAACGGCGTTTGCCATTCCACGTGCTCGCGCGCCAGGCGCGCCCAGAAGCCTTCATAGTCGCGCTCCGCTTCGTCGCACAGCGCTTTGTAGGCGGCCATGCCCGATACTGCGGCCTTTTCGACGAATGCCGCTGGCGGCGCAAAAATACGCGATTCCATTGGTCCCTGTTGGTCGGCGCCCTGGTTGGTCATGCTTGTCTCCGGTTAGTGATGGTTTGCTTGCAACAATAGAGCTTGTCGCTTACTGCGCCCTTACATTTTTCGAGGCGCTACTTTTGCCATTTTAATCACATCCAGCCCCTCTGGTACAGGCGGCGCTGGCAGCACGCGGTCCACGAGCAATACCAGTTTGCGGCGCGTCCATCCGCCCAGCTGGCGCTCCAGCAGCCAGTGCGAAGCCGATGCAACCGGGATCGCCAGCAACAGCGCGAGGAAGATCTCATTCCAGCTTTGCGTATGCAGCCCGCGCTTCTCCAGCCAGCTAATCAAGACCAGTTGGCTTAGATAATGCGTCAAGTACATCGAGTAGGACACGGTGCCGGTCCACACCAGCCAGCGCGGCATATTCAGGGTGACGGTTTTGCTGGCAACAGCCAGCACAAGCAGCATAACTGCCAAGGGCCAGCCCCACCCTGCGGGGCCATGGAAATCGCCAACTCCGGACCAGCCCCACCACAGTACAAAGCCAACGCTGCAGATGACGGCCTGCCACGCCACCGAAACGTTCGGGAAGCGCACGCGTGGGCTCAGGTAAAGCAGACCAATCACCACACCTGCCAGGAACTCATAAATAATCGGGTTGGTCACCAACTGCATATAGCCGGAGCGAAATTGCAGGAACTGCTGCACATTCAGCGTGGGACCTCCATGGTTCAGGGGCAGAAGCACAAGGGTCAGCAGCATCCAACTGGCGAGCACTAGCCACCGCAGGCGCCCCGCCAGCATGCTAATGCCAAAGACGATGTAGAAGTACATTTCGAAGGCCAGCGTCCACGCCAACGGAAACACCAGCCCGAAGTAAGGCGCCTGTTCAGGCACCTGAGGCCGGAGAGTCAGGGATCTAAATAGGAAACGCAGCTGTTCTGCATCCTGGAAGAACGACAGGCCATCGCGCCTGACGAAAATCCACAGCAAGGTCACCACTGCGTAAGCAGG
Source organism: Duganella sp. Root198D2 (assembly GCF_001428585.1). Lineage (NCBI taxonomy): Bacteria > Pseudomonadati > Pseudomonadota > Betaproteobacteria > Burkholderiales > Oxalobacteraceae > Duganella > Duganella sp. Root198D2. The sequence goes on from NZ_LMIC01000002.1 coordinate 182,536, forward strand.
CCAAATGCGAGCAAAACGCTTGACCGCGAATACGGCCGCGTTGCGCACGCCGCTGGCGTTCTGGGTGGTGTACACCATGATAAAGCCGCTAATCAGGAAAAACAGGTCAACACCCATTGCGCCGGGCCGGAAGAAGGCATCAGCCAGAACAAAGTTCGGCGTGCCGCTCAGTAAATAACGACCATGCGTAAATACCACGCCCAACACGGCGAGGCCGCGCAGACCTTGTAACCAATCAAGCTTCATCTTGGCTTAAAAAATAGACAAAAGTCTGTACTTTAGCACCCCCCCATCAGTGAAGCAATGCGCTTGCCGCTGCTGCGTTGCCCTGCGCGTGTAGAATATCGGCTGTTTTTCAACGCTTGAACAATAACCGCAGATGACCGAACCACTGAACCCCAACGGCAAACGCCTTAGCCCGATCCCCGCCTTTATCTTCATGTCGCGCTGGCTGCAGCTTCCACTGTACCTGGGCCTGATCCTGGCGCAGTGCGTCTACGTGTTCCATTTCTGGGTCGAGCTGAAGGACCTGATTGGCGCAGCACTTGGCAACGCTTCCTCGCTCGACCACATCCTGCAAGCGGTAACCGTCAAGGGAACCGAGGCGCCGACCAAACTGACCGAAACCACCATCATGCTGGTGGTCCTGGGCCTGATCGACGTGGTGATGATTTCCAACCTGCTGATCATGGTGATCGTGGGCGGTTACGAGACCTTCGTTTCGCGCATGCACCTGGAGGGCCACCCAGACCAGCCGGAATGGCTGTCGCACGTGAACGCCTCGGTGCTGAAGACCAAACTGGCAATGGCGATCATCGGCATCTCTTCGATCCACCTGCTGAAGACCTTCATCAACGCCCACGCGTACGACGAAAAGGTCCTGATCGCGCAGACCGTCATTCACATCGCATTCCTGCTGTCCGCAATGGCGATTGCGTACACCGATCGCATCACCACCCTGACGCACCACGATTCCAAGCAACACTAATTAGCCAACGAGCCAATCATGACCATCATCAAGCAAGACGACCTGATCGAATCTGTTGCCGCCGCGCTGCAGTACATCAGCTACTACCACCCAGCCGATTACATCCAGCACCTGGCGCGCGCGTACGAAGCCGAGCAAAGCCCGGCAGCGAAAGATGCGATCGCCCAGATCCTGACCAACTCCCGCATGTGCGCGGAAGGCAAGCGTCCGATCTGCCAGGACACCGGCATGGTGAACGTCTTCCTGAAGATCGGCATGGGTGTGCGCTTTGAAGGCTTCAAAGGCACCGTGACCGACGCCGTCAACGAAGGCGTGCGCCGCGCGTACAACTTCGCCGACAACAAGCTGCGCGCGTCCATCGTGGCCGACCCGCACTTCGAGCGCAAGAACACCAAGGACAACACCCCGGCCGTGGTCCATATGGAACTGGTGGAAGGCAATACCGTGGAAGTGGCCGTTGCGGCCAAAGGCGGCGGCTCCGAGAACAAGACCAAGTTCGTCATGCTGAACCCATCCGACTCGCTGGTGGACTGGGTGCTGAAGACCGTGCCGCTGATGGGCGCCGGCTGGTGTCCGCCAGGCATGCTGGGCATCGGTATCGGCGGCTCCGCAGAGAAAGCCATGCTGCTGGCCAAAGAATCGCTGATGGAAGACATCGACATGTTCGAGCTGAAAAAGCGCGGCCCGCAAAACAAGCTGGAAGAACTGCGTATCGAACTGTGCGACAAGATCAATGCCCTGGGCATCGGCGCGCAAGGCCTGGGCGGCCTGACCACCGTGCTGGACGTGAAGATCAATATGTACCCGACCCACGCCGCCTCCAAGCCGGTCGCCATGATCCCGAACTGCGCGGCCACCCGCCACGCCCACTTCGTGCTGGATGGTTCCGGCCCGGCCTACATCGAGCCGCCGAAGCTGTCCGACTGGCCTGATGTCACCTGGGCTGCAGATACCGAGAAGTCCAAGCGCGTCGACCTGAACACCCTGACCAAGGAAGAAGTGGCTTCCTGGAAGCCGGGCCAGACCCTGCTCCTGAACGGCAAGATGCTGACCGGCCGCGATGCCGCCCACAAGCGCATCCAGGACATGCTGGCCAAGGGCGAGCAGCTGCCGGTGGACTTCACCAACCGCGTAATCTACTACGTTGGCCCGGTCGATCCGGTCGGCACCGAAGTCGTTGGCCCAGCCGGCCCGACCACCGCGACCCGCATGGACAAATTCACCGACATGATGCTGGAAAAAACCGGCCTGATCTCGATGGTCGGCAAGGCGGAACGCGGCCCGACCGCGATCGAATCGATCCAGAAGCACAAGTCGGCCTACCTGATGGCTGTCGGCGGCGCTGCTTACCTGGTATCGAAAGCGATCAAGGGCGCCAAGGTTGTCGGCTTCGAAGACCTGGGCATGGAAGCGATCTATGAATTCGACGTGGTCGACATGCCAGTCACCGTAGCCGTCGATTCCACCGGCACGTCCGTGCACAACACCGGCCCGAAAGAATGGCAGGTGAAGATCGAGTCCCTGAAAGCGGCGCAGCCAGCATAAATGATCCATCCAATCCCCTCCTCCGCCGACGCGCCGATCGGCGTTTTTGATTCCGGCGTCGGAGGGCTCTCCGTGCTGCGCCATATCCACGCGCAGCTGCCGCACGAGCACGTGATGTACTTCGCCGACTCCGCCTTTGCGCCTTACGGTGCGAAGACGGACGAATGGCTGGTGCAGCGCGCAGTCGCCGTCACAGCCTTCCTGCTTGAGAAGGGCGCCAAGGCGCTGGTGGTGGCTTGCAATACCGCCACCGTGGCGGCCATCAAGGCAGTGCGCACGGCTTACCCTGCGCTGCCGGTGGTTGGCGTGGAACCTGGCCTCAAGCCTGGCGCCGCGGCCACCCGCAATGGCACGGTCGCCGTCATGGCGACGGCAAGCACGCTGCGCGGAGAGAAGTTCCTGGCGCTGCGCGAACAGATCTCCGGCACCAGCGGCACGCGTTTCCTGCTGCAGCCATGCGTCGGCCTGGTGGAACGCATCGAACAGGGCGACCTGACCGGTGAAGAAACTGCTGCCATGCTGAAGGGCTATGTGGAGCCGCTGCTGGAACAAGGCGCGGATACGCTGGTCCTCGGCTGCACCCACTACCCGTTTGTGCGGGACGCCATCGCGCAGCTGGTTGCGGAACGCGGCGACGCCGCAGCGGTCACGCTGATCGACACCGGCGACGCCGTAGCCCGCCAGCTGGCACGCCTGCTGGAAGGCGCCGGCCTGCTGCGTCCGGGCGGCACGCCTGCCCACCTGCACGGCTACACCAGCGGCAACGCAGCAGCCTTGCAGCAGCAGTTCGCCAACCTGCTTGGCCTGCACCCCAAGGTCGAATCAGTGGTCGTTTGAAATATATTTGCCAGATTATCGGAGTCCCTATATAATCTCGGCTCTGTCGCGCTACGGGGCGATAGAAAAGCAGTTTTCAGTGGTGGCTGTAGCTCAGTTGGTAGAGTCCAGGATTGTGATTCCTGTTGTCGTGGGTTCGAGCCCCATCAGCCACCCCACCGAATTCATGAAGAAGGCCTGATAGTTCGCTATCAGGCCTTTTTTGTTTGTGCAAACTTCTCGCCCCAGCGCGCGACCGGTCCCAGCGCGGCATTCAGCTCCGCACCCAGCTCAGTCGTCGAATACTCGACCCGTGGCGGCACCTCGGGGAACACCTCGCGCCGCACGATGCCGTCAGCTTCCATTTCCCGCAGTTGTTGAATCAACATTTTCTCCGTGATGTCGCCCAGCACGCGGCGCAAGCCGCCCGGACGCACCGGTCCCGCCTGCAGTTCGTACAGGATCAGCGCCTTCCATTTGCCGCCAATGACCTCGAAGGCCGGGCCGATGCCGCAGTTATAAGGTTTGCTCGCAGCCATTGAATCTCCACAAAACTTACCAAATGGGAAGTACCCCACAAAAAAGTAGGTACTTGCCGAGCTTTATGGTACCCCAAGATATGGCAACTCCCACCCACATTAAGGAGTTTGAAATGAAAAGCATCGCTATCATTGGCCTTGGCCAGATGGGCTCTACCCTCGCCCGCCTTTTGCTCGAGGCAGGCTTTGAAGTCCACGTTTGGAATCGTTCCCCCGGCAAGACCGCAGCCCTGGCCGAAGCCGGCGCCCATCTCGCAGCAACGCCGGCGGATGCCGCCAGCCGCGCGCAGTTCGCCGTGATGTGCGTACACGATCACGCGGCGGCAATGGAGATCCTTTCGCAGCAAGGCGTATGGCACGCATTGAAAGGCAAGGCGCTGCTGCAGTTCACCACCTTCAGTCCGCAGGAAGCAGCGGCGGCGTTCGAAGCGGCGCGTGCACACGGCATGGCCTACCTGTCCGGCGCGATCCAGGTTGCTCCGGAGCAGATGGGCAAGCCGGATACCACGATCCTGCTTTCCGGCCCGCGCACCGTAGCCGATTCGGCCAACGCAGTGCTGGCAGCCTTGGGCGGCAACGTCGTCTGGCTCGGTGAACGCGCCGCGGCAGCGGCCACCATGGACCTGGCGACGCTGTCTTTCGTGTACGGCGCAACGGCAGGCTTCCTGCAAGGCGCGGCACTGGCGCAAAGGGAAGGCCTTGACCTCGAGCACTACGGCGCTATCGTGCAGGCCATGTCGCCTTCGTTCGGCGAATTCCTGCGGCATGAAGCCAAGGTGATAGCCAGCGGCGATTTCGCCGTCACACAAAGCCCGCTTTCGATCTCGGTCGATGCCACGCGCCGCATCCTTGGCGCGATGCATGAAGCAGGCCTCGACGCAACGCTGCCGGCGGTCATTGCGCAATTGCTTGAGCGGGCCGTGGCACAAGGCTATGGCGGCGAAGAGCTGGCAGCAGCCGTAAAGGTGATCGGCGTAAAATCCTGAGGTTGGTAACTTTGCATTCCTGAAATATAATTAATTTCAGACAACCCTCCAGGACCAGCGTGGATTTCCAGTCTTTGCATTGCCCGCAATGTGGCGGGGTGCTGCCGCGCCAGGCAATCTGGCGCACAGTCGCCTGCCCTTATTGCGACGCCACCGTCACCCGTTCCGATTCGGTGGTCGACATCGCCCGTTTCCACGAAGCGCTGCAGCGCTTCCAGAACGATCCCGCCGGCCAGGACGCCCGCTGCGGCGAACGGCGCTACCGCATCGTGCGCCAGTTGTACCAGGGTGCCGCTTCACGCGTCATGCTGGCGCGCCGCTGCGGACGCCTGGGTGAACACGTCGTCCTCAAATTCGCCGACGCCGCAAAGCTGGAGCTCGAGCGTGATGGCCTGCGCCAGCTGCAGGCGGACACCTCCTCCGGCTCCGCCTACTTCTCGCAGCGCCTGCCGGAATCCATTGCCTTGGGACCGGATGGCAATGGCGGCACGGTGCACGTGCTGCGTCACCCGCCTGGCTACTGGGGCAGCCTGGCCGAAGTCCACCGTCATTACGGGACTGGCCTGGATGCACGGCATGTAGTCTGGATGTGGCGCCGCGTGCTCGAGGTGCTGGCGCATGTGCACAGCATCGGCTGGAACCACGGCGCTGTCAGCCTGGAACACATGCTGGTGCACCCGGCCGACCACGGCATATTCATGGTCGGCTGGTCGCGCGCGAAACGCCATGGCGACGAGTCGCGCGACCTGATGCAATTGGCGTGGAGCATGCGCGCCTTGCTGGCCGGTCAGCATGCCGGCGATGACGCCCCTGCCCTGCCGGCATCGCTGCCGGCGCCGCTGGCGGAACTGTTGCAGCGCGCCAGTTCCGACGCTCGCTGGCTGCGCGCGCGCGGCGCTGCCGGCCTGCACCACGAGGTTACCAGCGCGGCAGCGGCGGCATTCGGCGCGCCGCGTTTCCTTCACTTCCAACCAACACATTAATCGTATCCAAAGGAGCCAAATGGGACACGGTAACTACTCCTTCTCGGCGCACGCCGCCCTGGTCGCAGACCGGGCGTCCGCCTCGCGCACCGAAGTATTCCAGCAACGTAACTGCCATCCGCTGATGAACCCCAAGGACATCAAGATGCGCGAGTCGCGCGACAATGCCGACCACCCGAATTCGCTGGGCATCGTCTTCGCGCTCGACGTAACCGGCTCGATGGGAGATATCCCGCAGCAGTTGGCCACCAAAGAGCTGCCGACTTTCATGCGCCTGCTGATGGCCTGCGGCGTCGCTGACCCGCAAATCCAGTTCATGGCAATCGGCGATGCCGTATCGGACCACGCGCCTTTGCAGGTCGGTCAATTCGAGTCGACCGCGGAACTGATGGACCAGTGGCTGACCTGGAGCTACATCGAAGGCGGCGGCGGCGGGTCTGGTGAAGAAAGTTATGAACTGGCCTTCTACATGGCAGCCCAGCACACCGACCTCGATTGCTGGGCCAAGCGGCGCAAGAAAGGCTACCTGTTCGTGACGGGCGACGAATTGCCCTACCCAGCGGTGTCGCGCCACCAGATCGAAGCCCTGGTTGGCGACCGCCTGGACCAGGACTTGCCGATCGAAGAGGTGATTGCCGCCGCTTCCGAGACCTTCCACCTGTTCTTCCTGATTCCTGACCTGCAGCGCCGCCAGCGTTGCGAGGCGCGCTGGCGCGAGCTGCTGGGCGACCATGTGATCTGCATGGAAGACCCACAGGATGCCTGCGCCGTCGCAGCTTCTATCGTAGCCCTGACTGAAGGCGCCTTGCCGAAGCTGGACGCGCTGCCAACCGTGCTGACAGGAGAAGGTATCGATGGCGGCCGCGTTTCCGCCATCGTACGCGCCCTGCGCCCATACGCAGCCTTGCTGGATGGCGGCACAGCGCATGACATTCCGGTGTCGTCGCCTGCCGTGGCGCTCGGCGAACGTCCATGGTGGAGGCGTCTGTTTGGTTGAGGGCAGGATCGTATCGGTCATCGGACTCGCCTTCGGTGACTGCGGCAAAGGCTTGTTCACGGACTACCTTTGCCGCGCGAAGTCGGCGCACACCGTCGTGCGCTTCAATGGCGGCGCGCAAGCGGGGCACAACGTGGTCCTGCCTGATGGCCGTCATCACACTTTCTCGCAATTCGGCGCCGGCACCTTTAATCCCGGCGTCGCGACCGTCCTGTCGGCGCCGGTCGTAATTCACCCCACTGCCCTGCTGGTTGAGGAAGCCTATTTGCAGCGAGCAGGTGTCGGCGACGCGCTGGATCGCCTGTCCATCGATGCACGCTGCCTCGTCACCACGCCCTACCACGAAGCCGCCGGCCGCCTGCGTGAACGTGCGCGTGGCCCCGCCGCACACGGCAGCTGCGGCGTAGGCTTTGGTGAAACGGTGGGCCATGCGCTGGCCCGGCCCGAACAAGCACTGCGCTATGCCGACCTGCTGCATCCCTGGCGCGCCCACGACAAGCTGGAAGCCATGCGCCAAAGCTTGCGCGCCACGCTGTCCGGCGAGGCCGCGGCGCTCAACCCGCAAGATGCGGCAATCCTGGACGATCCTGGATTCGGCCTGCTGTGGCTCGAGCACGCGCGACGCCTCATCGCCGCAGTGCCGCCCTGCGCGCCGGGCCGGATCGCCGCGCAGTTGGCCCGTCCAGGCAACATCGTGATGGAAGGCGCGCAAGGCATGCTGCTCGACGAATGGCACGGCTTCCACCCCCATACAACGTGGAGCAGCACCGGTCCCGCTGCTGCCGAAGCAGCATTGGCCGGCTACGGCCTTTCCGAGCGCATCACGCATCTCGGCGCCATGCGCAGCTACTTCACCCGCCACGGCCAGGGCCCGATGCCAACGGAGGACCACGCCTTGCGAAGGCTGGCAGAGCCGCATAACAATGACAGCGGCTGGCAGGGCCGCTTCCGCCGAGGCCACCCGGACGCCGTCCTGCTGCGCTATGCGCTCGCGGCCGCGCGCCGTATCGACGGCCTGCTGGTCAGCCACCTCGACGCATTCGAAAGCGCGCCAGGCCTGCGCTGGGCCCACAGCTACAACCTGCACGGCCACGAAGTCCACGACCTCGCGCCATCCGCGCACCTCGACCTGTCACACACGGCGGCACTATGCGAACAGCTAAACGCCGCAAGCCCGAACTACGCAGCCACACCTATCGCCAATGCCGAAGCGTTCTTGCGCGAACTGGAAGCAATCAGCAAACTGCCAGTCGTCCTCGGCTCACATGGCCCGACCTGGCGCGACGTTGCGGCACTTCCCGCAAATAGGGCCTGATCCGACCGCATTGCCGCCTAAGCTGGCATGCATGGATACCTACCCAGTCATTGAATTCCGCCGCTACACGACTGTAGAAGGCGGGCAGGCAGCGTTCTCGCGCTATTTCGAAACCTTGTTCCCGGAAGCCTTCCAGCAACTGGGCGCGCTGGCGCTCGGCCAGTTCACGGAGCGCGGCAATCCGAACAGCTTCCTCTGGATGCGCGGCTTCACCAGTTGGGAGCAGCGCGCCGTGGTCAACGCCGCCTTCTACTACGGCCCGGTATGGAAGGAGCATAAGGCTACGCTGAACGGCCTGATGACCGACAGCGATAACGTCCTGCTGCTGCGCCCCTGGCGGCCCGGCAGCGGCGTGCCGGCAATGCCCGCTGTCGATCCTGTGCTGGAACCTGAAGGCGCGCAGGGCGATGTGGTCGCCATCCTGTGCAGCGTCAAACCCGGCCAGGTGGAGCAATTTGCTGAACTGGCCGCACCGGCCTTCGCCGCTTGGCGCGAAGGCGGCTGGCACGAAGCCGGCACCCTGGTCACGCTCGACATGCCGAACAACTTCCCGCAATTGCCTGTACGCGGCGATGGCCCGCACCTGGTGTGGCTGGGCAGCGCCGCGCCAGGCTGTCAACCGCCCGCGCTGGAAGCACTCACTGACGCAGCGTACGGCCTGTTGCGCGAGCCGCCGGAGCGCATCCTGCTGCGTCCGACGCATCGGTCGCGCCTGCGGTACAACACAAAAATATAAGCAACGGCCATTGTGCTGCGGCATTTGTTTTGGGGATAAAATAACGACTCAGAGAATATTGCGCCTACGAAAGAAATCATGTCTGAGTTGAAAGATCTATCCACTTACAGCAAGGACACCCCGGTAGGCCTGCCAGCCCTTGGTGGCCGCGCCGGCGTGTTCGTCCCCACCGACTTGTTCGACGTGGCGAACTCCAGCACCATCCGCAAAGGCGCCGGCATTGTCGGCTTCGGCAATCCCGACGGTTCGCTGACGATCTATTTTGAAGCCAACCGCTTCGACGATTCTTCCCTGCATAAATGGGAAAACAAGGCGCGCAAAGCCTACGACCGCATGGTCGCCGTAGCGCCGACCGTTTCCAAAGCCAAGATGGATGCCAAGTTCCTGGAGCAGGTTGGCTACATAGACGGCGCCGGCATCACGCTGAAAGAGCCGGACCGGCTGAACGATTGGCTGAACCTGTCGAACGCCCTGGATACCGCACCGGAAGCAGCCGTGGTGTTGTGGGGCAAGAAATAGCGGACGAGCAATAGTCCTACAAAGGCATCGGCGACTCTCCGATGCCTTTTTTGTTTGCACTTGATTAAGATGAGATCATGATCTTAGGCAGGAGCATCCCATGTCCCACCATCCATTCACCAGTAGCGCTGTGCTGCTCAGCCTGGTGGCCTCGGCAACTTGGCTGCTGTGCTCGGCGGACGTGCTGATGCACATCCCCCTTTTCTTCCACTGATTACCAGCGGCGGCCACGATAGCCGTGGCGGTGGCCGTTGGTGAACAGGAAATCAAAGCCGATGGTCACCGGCGGGTAAGCATACACCGGCGCTGGCGCGTAATACGGCGCTGGCGCTACGTACACCGGCTGCGGCGCCGCATACACAGGCTGTTGTTCCACATACACCGGCTCGCTCGAATAGCTCACCGGGGCGCCAGAGCGCGCTGCGGTACCGTTCGCCACCGGAGTGACCGACACCGTCCGCCATTCGTATGGATTGCTGGAGGCATAGCGCACCGGCTGTTGGGCGCAACCGGCCAGGCCCAGGGCCAGTACCGGCAAGATCATCAAAGTTTTCATGGCATTCTCCTTCCCAGGATTCAACTATAGGGAAAATTCGGGCGCATGTCGCAGCTTTTACAAATGCTTACCGCGAGCAACTCAAATATACGGAATATCGCATTTGTCGACCGGTTTACCTGCCGCATCGACGCGCTGGGCACATAGCTGGTAAGTGATCCCGAAATCCATATCGACCCGGTACACCTTGCCGTATGGCAGGGACACCGTTTCCTGCAGCACGTGCTGGTAGCTCAGGGCAGGCACATCCGCCGGCACGGCGATCGAGGTATGGAAGTTGCGCCGGCGATCCTGCTGGCGGCGGTGCACATCGACATTCAGGCCCAGGTCGAGCGTAACGCCACCCGGTTCGTAGTTATAGCGCGTCACGTTGCGCGAGGCGAGCAGCACGCCCCAGGCGCAAGGCAGGGCATCCGGGCAGTGCTTGAGCTGGGCTAGCGGGAAGATTTCCTCATTGTTGCTTAATTCCGGCAACTGCCAGACGGTGCGCGTGCCATCCACCTTGCCGCTGGCGGCATTCGGCCATGTCATTGAATTTACGACAACAACATACTGCTTGTTGCGCGCCGGGTCATTCGGGTTGCGCCACATGGCGCAACCGGATAGCAAAATGCCGGCTAGTGGAATGAGAAACAGAACTTTCATACGGGCTACCCAGACGTGATACCCGCAGATTAACAAAAAACGGCCCGCGAGGGGCCGTTTTCTTATACAGGAACACCAGGTCAGTCCAGTTTCCAGGCGTAGTCCACCTTGGTCCAGGTTTCGGCCGGTGCGCCGTCCTTGGTGCCAGGCTTGAATTTGCAGGCGCTCAGCGCCTTCATTGCAGCCTTGTCCAGGTTCTTGAAGCCGGACGACTTGTCCAGCTTGGAATCCTTGACTTCGCCGTTGGCGGCAACCAGGAAGGACATGCTCACGGTGCCCTGCTCTTCATTCATCAGGGACGCTTTTGGATACTCAGCCTTGCAATTCTTGGCATCGAACGATGCCGGTACTTCGGCCGCGAAGGCCGATGCGCCCATTGCGAGCGCTACAGCCATAACACTCAACTTGGTCATCATGATGTTCCCCTACTGAATGAGAAAGAAATGAATTACAGGGACCAGACGTAGTCGACCTTGGTCCAGGTCTGGGCTACGGCGCCATCCTTGGTGCCTGGCTTGAATTTGCAAGCGCTGATGGCCTTGACCGCAGCCTTGTCCAGGTTCTTGAAGCCGCTGGATTTATCGACTTTGGAATCCATCACTTCGCCGCCAGCCGAAACCAGGAAGGACATGGTGACCTGGCCTTGTTCTTCGTTCAGCAGGGAAGCCTTCGGGTATTCAGCCTTGCAGTTCTTGGCATCGAATACTGCCGGGGTTTCGCCCGCAAACGCGGAAGCGGAAACGATGGATGCTGCGACAAAACCAATCAGACGCTTGTTCATTTCAAATCCCAATCAAAAATTATGAAAAACTGCGGGTCTGTACCCGATTAATTAAAACTCTTCCCACTCGTCGCTGCCGGCAGTGGCGGCGACAACTTTCTTAGGTGCTGGTGCCGCGGCCGGCTTGGCAGCAGGCGCGCGTTTCGCTGGCGCCTTCGGTACCACGGCCACAGCGGTCTGGGTGACAGCCGGCTTGGCGGCGGTCAGTGCATATTCAGCTTCAGCATCGAGCTTGAAGATCGACACCACGCGCGACAGTTCGCCAGCCTGGTCTTGCAGCGACTGCGCAGCGGCAGCGGCTTCTTCAACCAGCGCGGCATTCTGCTGGGTCATCGCGTCCATCTCGATGATCGACTGGTTCACCTGCTCGATGCCGGCGCTCTGTTCCTGCGAGGCGCTGGCGATTTCGCTCATGATGTCGGTCACACGGCGCACGGAAGCAACCACTTCATCCATGGTCACGCCAGCCTGGCCCACCAGTTTCGAACCGCGCTCCACTTTCTCGACGGAGTCGCCGATCAGGGACTTGATCTCTTTCGCAGCGCCAGCGGAACGCTGGGCCAGGTTACGCACTTCCGATGCCACCACAGCGAAGCCGCGGCCCTGCTCACCGGCACGTGCTGCTTCAACAGCGGCGTTCAGCGCCAGGATGTTGGTCTGGAAGGCGATGCCGTCGATCACGCCGATGATGTCGACGATCTTGTTGGCCGAAGCGTTGATCGAGCTCATGGTCTCAACCACTTGCGACACAACCTGGCCGCCTTTCAGCGCCACGTCGGAGGCCGATGCCGCCAGCTGGTTGGCTTCACGTGCATTGTCGGCGTTCTGCTTCACGGTGGAGGTCAGTTCTTCCATGGCGGAAGCGGTCTTCTCCAGGTTCGAAGCCTGCATTTCGGTACGGGACGACAGGTCGATATTGCCGGCGGCGATTTCGCGCGAAGCGGTGCCGATGGTTTCGGTACCCTGGCGCACCTGGCCGACGATGTCCACCAGGCTGTCGCGCATTTCCTTGATTTCGACCAGCAGCGAATCCTTGTCGGTGGACGAGGTGTGGATGCTCACCGACAGGTCGCCGTTGGCGATGGCGCCGGCAATCGAAGCGGTGTAGTCAGGCTCGCCGCCCAGTTGCTTCAGCAGGCCGCGGGTGATGACCCAGGCCGCGAAGATCGACACCACCATGGCGGCCAGGCCAGCCACGATCATGAACAGGCGTGCCGAGGAGAAGCCTTCGGCAGCTTCAACCTTCATTTCTTCGTTGATCTTGTCTTCCAGCGAAGCCAGCTGGCCCAGTGCTTCGGTCCACTTCTTCTGCGCCGGCTTGATTTCTTTCAGGTAGATCTTGGTTGCAGCCAGGGCATCGTTGGCCAGCCACAGTTCGGACGCCTTCTTCACGGCCGGCAGCACCAGCGTTTCCTGCGCCTTCACTTGCGCCAGCAGCGCTTTTTCTTCAGGGGTGGCATCTTTGGCGTACACGGCGGCCAGCTTGGCGTCGGCATCCTGGTAGTCCTTCAGTTCCTTGTTGATGCGCGCCAGTTCCGGCTCCATGTCGGAAGGCTCGGACATCAGGGTCAGGATCTTCAGGTCGCTGACGTTTTCAACGTTGTTGCGCATGTCGATCACCAGGCGGGTCGCGACGGCATTCACACTCACGACATGATCCAGGCGGTCCTGAATCTGAGCCATGCGCCAGATGCCGACGACAGTGATAATGGCGAGAAACACCAGTACCAGTGCGAAACCGAGGCCAAGACGGGCCCCTACCTTCAGTTTACTCAAATTCATTTCGGCTCTTATTTAGAAAGATTTTCGATTGCCTAAAGGATAACGGTGTCAAACATTTACCGAATCCACTGACCCTTGCTGCTACGCAAGTAGCGACAGTAGCAAACTATGACTGCGAATGCAAAGACCGCTATCGCCGTGGGATGAAACCTGTCGTATTTCATCCCTAAAACACACGGTAGGAACCGTAAATAGCATGTGTGAATCAGGGAAATTATAGACTCGAGGTTTCCACACGGCAAGCAAATTTTGCTTACCGTGTGAGCAATTGAACTTCCTTCGGGGAAACAGCTCAGCAGCAGCGCAAATCGGAAGTGAATGCGCAGGACAACTTGTGTTTACTTGGTTCGGCTGAAAGCCTCGAGCAAGATGCGGGGATCGCCGGCCGCCAGCTTCTTGGCGTCGGACAGGGTCTGGCGATACTGGCGCGCACCCTGCAAGCCCTGCGCCAGGCCCAGCATGTGACGCGTGATGGTGTTGATTTTCAAGCCCTTGCCGCCCTCTTTCGCCAGCTGTTCCTCGATATACGGCATCATCGCTTCCAGCACCTGCTGGCGGCTGCGCGGCTCTTCAGCCGCGCCGTAGTAGCGCTGGTCGAAGGCAGCCATCAGGTAAGGGTTGTGGTAGGCCTCGCGGCCCAGCATGACGCCATCCACATGCTGCAGGTGGGTGTCGACTTCTTCCAGGGTCTTGATGCCGCCGTTGATCAGGATCTCGAACTGCGGGAAATCCTTCTTGAGCTGATAGGCGTATTCGTATTTCAGCGGCGGGATCTCACGGTTCTCCTTCGGGGACAGGCCCTTCAGGATCGCGTTACGGGCATGCACCACGAAGGTCGTGCAGCCGGCTTCCGCCACGGTGCCGACGAAATCGCGCACGAAATCGTAGCTTTCCTCGTGATCGATGCCGATGCGGTGCTTGACGGTGACTTCGATGTCGACCGCGTCCTTCATCGCCTTGACGCAATCGCGCACCAGTTCCGGCTCGGTCATCAGGCAGGCACCAAATGCGCCCTTCTGCACGCGCGGCGACGGGCAACCGCAATTGAGGTTGATTTCATCGTAGCCCCACTTTTCGCCCAGTTTGGCGGCGCTGGCAAGATCCTTCGGATCGGATCCGCCCAGCTGCAGCGCCACCGGATGCTCCTCGTCATTGAAGCGCAGGTGGCGCTCCACATCGCCGTATACCAGCGCACCGGTGGTCACCATCTCCGTGTACAGCCAGGTGTACTGCGAGATCAGGCGATGGAAATGGCGGCAATGGCGGTCGGTCCAATCCATCATCGGCGCCACGGACAGGCGGCGGGAAGGCTTGGGGGCGATCGAGGTGGTCATAATGCAAAGCTCAACAAACGGGGCCGCATATTATAGCGAAAGTCGGGGTCAGGTCTGGCAATCGGACAAAATGTCCGATTGCTAGACCTGACCCCGACTTTCAAGCGAAGAGTTCTTCGACGCGGGACAGGCGGCGGGCGGCTTCGCCCGTCAGGGAGCCGGAGGCGGTCATGATCTGGCGGATGCCTACCAGCGCGCGCTTGCGGTCGGCGTCGGCCAGCAGTTTAGGCAGGGCCGACATGGCGCGTTCTTCGTCCAGTTGCAGGATCATGTTCTGCTCCTGCACTACCTCTTTGAAGCGCGCCAGCGATATGCGTTCCTTGGCCGGCAGCAGCGCGCGCAACTCGCGCAGGACGCCAAAGGCCCGTTCGTCGGCCACGCGCACCTCGGGACTGCGGGCGATATACAGGATCGAACGCACCACCGCCTCGCGCTCGCCGCCACTGGCCAGCCGCTTGGCAGCTTCGGTGCGGCGCGCAGCCACCACCGATTCGCGCGCGATATCGCGCCCGATGCGGCGGCGGATATTGGCCGAATCGGCGCGCAAGCCAAGCAACGTTTGCAGCAGCGGCTGGCCATAGGTGGACAGGAAGAACTGCTCCACCGACTGGTCGCGCATCACCTGGTACTGCTCGAGCGCTGCCACGATCTGTTCCGAAGCCGCCTCCTGCAGCTTGAGGAAGAAGTTATCCTGCGCGGCGGGCTTGCGCTGCTCCCTCACCTGTTCCGCAAGTGCGCTGATCCCGCTCAGGAACGGGTTCATGTCGGAGAACAGCTCATAACGCATGCGGTAGGGATGCATGCGCCGCATCCACTCCGCCGATTGCTCATTGGTCGCGGCTTGCACGAACGGGCTGACGAAAGTGCGATACAGGCCCTGGTTGATCTCCGACAGGCGCGCCACCGTGGCGAAGCGGCGCTCGTCCTCATCATCGTTGCCGCCCAGCGCGCGCAGTTCGTTCAAGTCGCGCCGTTCGAAGCGCACCACGTAATTCCCATCGGCCAGCTCGGGGCTATGCACGCCCTCTCCGGCCTTGTCGATAAACACCGCTTCGTACAGGCCCGGCGGCAGCACGTCGATCAAGTCCATGGAACGCGTGAATTCGTCATGCTCCTTGTTGGCCACAGAGGCTGACACGAAAATGCCCAGGTGCCCGATCGATTCGTGCAGCGTGTACACCGCCGTTTGCCCGCCGGCCACCAGCGCAGCGTCGTCCTCATACAGATCGAGCAGCCAGCCCAGCGCCTGCTGCGGCGGCGTGATGTCGTCGCCCCAGGAGCAGAACACCACGATCGGTGAGCGGATATTGCGCAAGTCGATGCGGCGGCCCGCGGTGTCATGAATCGTGCCGTTGCTCAGGCGATTGCCGACAAACAGGTTATCGGTGATGAACTGGATCTCCTCCGCGTTCAGCAGCACCGGATTACCCCACCAGCGTTCGAATTCCAGGAAGCGCTTTTCCTCGGTATCGACATTGGCGTACACGTGGTAGCTCTTCTTCCAATAAGTATTGGAAGGATTCATGTTCTCGAAATTGCTGACCAGGTGGGCGCCATCGAACTTGCCGTTGCCAAGGTCGCCCGCCAGGGACGTCATCCAGGTGCCGCCGGTCAGGCCGCCCAGGTAGCGCAAGGGGTTCTTGCCGCGTACGCCGGCCCAATACGACAGCGGCGCGCCGGCCAGCACCAAGGGGCCGGCCAGCTCGGGATGCAGTGCGGCCGTCATCATGATCTGCCAGCCGGCCTGGCAATTGCCGATCAGGGCCGGCTTGCCTTCGGCTTGCGGGTGCAGGTAGGCCACCTGCTCGATGAACTGCGCTTCGGCGTGGCAGACGTCTTCAATCGTCTGTCCGGGCACCGGTGCCGGCAGGAAGCCAATGAAGTAGCAGGGATTGCCGGCCTTCAGGACCACGCCGATTTCGCTGTCCTGCTTCATGCCGCCGATGCCCGGCCCGTGCCCGGCGCGTGGATCGACGACGATAAAAGGTCGCTTGGTGTCGTCGATCTCCACGCCTTCCGGCGGGATAATACGCATCAGGGAATAGTTCACCGGCCGCGCAAGCGTGCGGCCATCGAGCAGGGTCTCGAATTCGAAATTGAGCACATGAGGCGCGGTCTCGCGCTCGCGCGCATTGCGCTCGGTACCGCGGCGATACAGGACGTCCATGAACAGGATCGAGCGCTGCCAGGTGTCGGTCCAATATTCCACGGCCTGTGCGGCCAGGTTGCTAGGTTCGGCCATGCGGGTTCTCCTCGTCGATTCCGGCTTGGGACATACAGGTTACCACGCTCATGTGCCCAGCGTGCTTCACTCCAGTGGCGTCAATTCCACATGGCGCAACTCGTACGGCGTGCCCTCAAGCTGGAAGCCAATCCGTCCTTCGCGTGGCAATGTGCCAGTCACGCGATTCTGTACCACTCCGTTAACCGACACCTCGATCACGCCATTGCGCGCCACGATATCGGCACTGTTCCACTCGCCTGAAGGCAGCTCGGAACCGGCGGCGATGCGCGCCTTCACGGCCGGCTTGTCGCCCGTCAGCGGCTCGGCGAACGTTGCGCCGGCCATCGGCAGCACGTCGCCGGCACTGCCGGACTTGGTCTGCACTTGTAAACTCAAAGGCCAGACGCGATCCATCGGCCCCTCGCTGATATGCAGCAGAACGCCGGCATTGCCCTCCTTGCCCGGCCAGCGCCACTCGACGTGCAGCCGGTAGTTGCGATAGCTGGCAGTCGTGGCGAAGAAGCCCGAGGGCGCGCCGCTCACTGCAAGCACGCCATCGGGACGCACGCCGATAGCGCTAGCAAGGTCCGCCGCCGGTGCAGTGCGAAGCTCCCAGCTGCGCAAATCGCTGAACATGTCGCCCGCAGCGGCGCCGCCAGCTGCCGCCAGGCAGGCCGTGGTAAAGAGGATTTGCTTGATCATCTGGTCTCCGAAGAAAAAAAAACCCGCCTTGCGGCGGGTTCTTCATGCATTACGCGTTTTCTTTGTTGGCACGCTTGCGCTCGTGCTCTTTCAGGTAGCGCTTGCGCAGGCGGATCGATTTCGGGGTGACTTCCACCAGCTCGTCGTCATCGATGAATTCCACTGCGTATTCCAGCGACATCTGGATTGGCGGCACCAGGCGCACTGCTTCGTCGGTACCGGACGAACGCACGTTGGTCAGCTGCTTGCCCTTGATCGGGTTGACCACCAGGTCGTTGTCGCGCGAGTGGATACCGATGATCATGCCTTCGTACACTGGGTCGTTGTGGACCACGAACATACGGCCGCGATCCTGCAGCTTCCAGATTGCGTAGGCCACGGCAGCGCCGTCGTCCTGCGAGATCAGCACGCCGTTGCGACGGCCGCCCAGTTCGCCTTTCGAGCTGTCAACCGGAGCGTAGGCGTCGAACACGTGCGACATCAGGCCGGTACCGCGGGTCAGGGTCATGAATTCGCCCTGGAAGCCGATCAGGCCACGCGCAGGAATGCGGTACTCCAGGCGCACACGGCCCTTGCCGTCCGATTCCATGTTCTGCAGGTCGCCACGACGACGGCCCAGTTCTTCCATCACGCCACCCTGGTTGGCTTCTTCCACGTCAACCGACAGGTTTTCGTACGGCTCATGGCGCACGCCATCCACCATCTTGAACACCACGCGCGGACGCGACACAGCCATCTCAAAACCTTCGCGACGCATGTTTTCGATCAGGATGGTCAGGTGCAGTTCGCCGCGGCCCGATACTTCGAAGACGGTATCGTCGTCGGTCGGTGCCACGCGCAGTGCAACGTTGGCCTTCAGTTCTTTGTCCAGGCGGTCGCGCAGCTGGCGCGAGGTTACGAACTTACCTTCGCGGCCGGCCAGAGGCGAGTTGTTGACCATGAAGTTCATGGTCAGGGTCGGTTCGTCGACGGTCAGCATTGGCAGCGCGTCCGGGGTATCCGGTGCGCACACGGTGGAGCCGATGCCGATTTCTTCGATACCGTTGATCAGGATAATGTCGCCGGCAACCGCTTCGTCCACCAGCACGCGCTCCAGGCCCTTGAAGTTCAGCACCTGGTTGATGCGGCCCTTGATTGGGGTCGAATCAGGGCCGTTCAGGACCACCACGTCCTGGCCGGTCTTCACGCGGCCGCGGGACACGCGGCCGATACCGATCTTGCCGACGTAGGACGAGTAGTCCAGCGAGGTGATTTGCATCTGCAGCGGGCCGTCCGGATTGTCGTCGCGCACCGGCACGTACTTCAGGATGGCTTCGAACAGCGGCTTCATGTCGCCGTCACGCACGGTTTCGTCCAGGCCGGCGTAGCCGTTCAGGCCCGAGGCGTACACGATCGGGAAGTCCAGCTGTTCATCGGTTGCGCCCAGCTTGTCGAACAGTTCGAAAGTCTGGTTGATCGCCCAGTCGGCGCGCGCGCCCGGACGGTCGATCTTGTTCACCACCACGATCGGCTTCAGGCCCAGGGCCAGTGCCTTACGGGTCACGAAACGGGTCTGCGGCATCGGGCCTTCCTGCGCATCGATCAGCAGCAGCACGGAGTCGACCATCGACAGCACGCGCTCCACTTCGCCGCCGAAGTCGGCGTGGCCTGGGGTGTCGACGATGTTGATGTGGGTGCCTTCGTACTCAACGGCGCAGTTCTTCGACAGAATGGTAATGCCGCGTTCTTTCTCCAGGTCGTTGGAGTCCATGACGCGGGTATCAACCTGCTGGTTCTCACGGAAGGTACCGGACTGCTTCAGCAGCTGGTCCACCAGGGTGGTCTTGCCATGGTCAACGTGGGCGATGATGGCGATGTTGCGAATTGCGCGTTTAGTATTAGACATGATTTGTGTGTGGACAGGAATTCTGCAAGTGCGGGAGCACTGAACCCACTAGTATAGCATGCTGCGCCGCAAGCTAGAAGCTCCCCATCTTTGATTTCCGTAGGGTATTATTAGAAAATAAGCAATCACGCTTATTTGAGCCCTATGAACTGCCTGGAGAGCACTACATGAAATTGCGTTTGACGAACACCGTTTTGACGGCCGCCCTGTCCCTGCTGGTGGCTGGCGCCGCCGCCGCCGCACCGGTCGGCGTGCAGATCCTGAGCGCTACGGTCAAGGACAAGAAGATCGACGGCGCCACCGTCACGCTGCAAAAGAACGGCGAACAATCGGTCAGCGCAAACACTGACGCTCAGGGCCAAGTCAAGCTGGCGCCAACTTTCGCCGACGACGCTTCGACCCTGATGATCGTCAAGAAGCCGGGCTATTCCAACCTGGTGGTGAAGTGCCCGTGCAACGGCTCGACTTACGCTATCAGCCCGGTGATGAATAACCTGGACGGCATGCGTATCGTGTTGAACTGGGGCGCCAGCCCGGCCGACCTGGATTCCCACGTGGTCTACCCGGACAACCACGTCTACTTCATGCAGATGCGCGGCACCGACGCCAAGCTGGATGTGGACGACACCAACGGCTTCGGTCCCGAGACCATCACCATCGATCGCAAGCACGTCGGCCAGCGCTATGTCTACGCCGTGCATGACTTCACCGACGGCTCCAACCCGAACACCCGCAACCTGGCCAACAGCGGCGCCAAGGTCTTCGTGTACGTCGGCCAGACCCTGATCCGCACCTATTACGTGCCGACCACCGGCACCGGCAACCTGTGGACCGTGTTCGCGGTGACCGAAGATGGCGAGTTCCAGGACTTCAACACCCTGAAAGGCGTGACCAGCCATGACCGCCTGCAAACCTCCGAGTTCTCCGGTGTTGGCCGTGCAGCCGACCTGCAAGCCGTGAATTACAGCGCGAGCAGCCAGGACAGCGCCAAACGCCTGAACAGCCAGGGCGAAGCGGCCTACCACGCCGGCAACCTGGACGAAGCGATCCGCCTGTACCAGGAAGCGATTGAATTGAACGGCAACTACGGCCAGGCATACAGCAACCTGGGCCTGGCGTTCCAGAAGGCCAACCGCACGGCGGAAGCCATGTGGGCCAACCGCAAGGCCATTGCACTGGCCAGCGGTTCGACTGCACCTACCGTGCGCGCCAGCTCGCACTACAACAACGGCAAGATCTACGAAGCGGCATCGCAGTGGGATGACGCGCTGCGCGAATACCGCGCGGCGCAGGCGGAGAAGAGCAACCCGACCTACGACAAGGCCATCGCGCGCATGCAGCAGAACGGGGCGAAATAATGCGCTGGCCAGCGCTGCCCTCCCTGTGCATGGCCGCCGCGCTGGCCGCGGTTGCCATGCCTGCCTTCGCCGTCGGCCCGGCTGCGGTGGCCAAGGCCGACCGTCGCTTGTGGACGGAGACCCTGAACAGCCGCAACGGCTTCGACAAGGCTTCGCGTGCATCGATCCTGACCTATGCTTCGGCACTGCAGGAAATGCACAAGATGGCCGATGCCGACATGATGGCGTCGTTTAAGATCAAGAGCCTGAACCGCGCCTCGGTCGACAAGTGGCTGAAGTCGGAAATGGCGCTGGCGCTGACGAACTACCAGCGTGCGGCGCGCGACTGCGCCGGCGGCGACTGGACTTGCGTAGCGCAGGTCGACAGCGTTGACACCCTTCTGCGCCAGGCCGATACCTGGCAGAAGTCGGTACCGGCCGGCCAGCAAGCCTGGCACGCCAACCTGTCCGCCTTCACCCGCGCTTATCTTGCCGAGCAATTGCGCCTGGCCGCACTGTTCCCGAAGATCAGCAGCGAGATCGATCGCTTCGGCCCGCACGAATGGAATGGCGACACGCTGGAAGACCGACAGTTCCTGCTGACCTTCGACGACGGCCCTTCGCCAGGCGCGAATACGGACGACACGCTGGCCATGCTGGCAAACGCCAGGAAGACCGGTGTGTTCTTCGTGCTCGGCGAGAACCTGCAGAACCGCGTCAACAAGGCCGGTGCGGCCAAGGTCGCGGCTTCGTACAAGAACCAATGCATGGCTTCCCATGGCTGGCAGCACCAGTCGCACGCCAAGTGGGACCAGTGGCAGGATTCGATCACCCGTACCCACGGGCTGTTGAATGCGACCTTCGCCAAAGGCGACGTGCTGCCCTACTTCCGCCCGCCCTATGGCCAGCGGCCTGCGGACAGTGCATCGTTCTTCCAGCAGCAGGGCCTGCAGGTCGCGCTGTGGAACCTGGACTCGCAGGACTGGAGCAGCCAGGTCAGCGCGGACGACGTGAGTAACCGCATGATCGCGCTGATGCTGATCAAGCGGCACGGCGTGCTGCTGTTCCACGATGTGCATAGCAAAGCGAAGGCGGCGCTGCCCGTCATCTTCGACGAGTTGGGCAACGCAGTCAGCTGGCGTGACTGCCAGCAGCCAATGGCCAAGTCCTGATGTACCGGGGCGGCATTATTCGCCGCCCCGTTCTTTGAGGCAGATCAATCCGCCTTCATCCTCACGCAACGCTCCTGTGCACGTCCGCTCAAAGCGGTCATGCAAGATCACGATTCCCTCTGGAAAAAGCAATCGACGCGTTCCTGTTTGAATGCATCGAATTCTGTTGGCCAACTGCTTAGTCATTGGCGGCCGTTTCGATCTCGCTGCCAATCCTGGACGGTGAAATACAGCTCCGCTCTCCAATCTTCAAGCTACTGGACTGGGATCGCCAAGCCGATGACTTATTAAATAGCGAAAGTGCGACATGGACATAGACATGGAACTGATGCCAAGATTTGCCGAGAAGATCAGGGACAAGGCGCGCGAAGAAGGACTAAGTCATGGCCATCAACAAGGCCTTGCAAACGGCCGCGCAGAAGGTCTTGAGCAAGGTCTTGCACAAGGGGTGCTGGACGGACAACGCCAAATAGTGGAACGCCTGCTGACAGTCCGCTTCGGGCAATTGCCCGATGGGGCAATAAAACGAATTCGAAGCTCATCGCTGGGAGACCTTGAGCAATGGACCAGGAATCTGTGCGATGCGCCGTCCCTTTCCGAAGTGTTTTGCGCGTGAGTAATTAAACTTCGTCGCGCTCAGGCAATGGATACCAACAGCCGCCTTGCTACGCTTAGTTGCCGCTGGCTGCAGCGATCAGGCGCTCGGGGGCGAGGATGGCGTATTCGCCAAAGATGCCAGTGCCGAGCAGGCGGCCTGCATCGTCGTAAATGCGTACCCGGCCTTCATACGGCGTCGGCACGGCGATCGATGGCTCTTTGCCGAGCGGCAGGCGTTGGCCGTGCAGGAAGCGCTTGGCGAGATCTGCATCCAGCACGATACGCGGGAAGGACGACAGCAGCGCGTCCACCGGCGCCAGCAGCTCACGCGGTGCAGCGTGGGCTGCCAGGTCTTCCAGCGTGACCATCTTGTCGGTGGTCAGGGCGCCGACTTGCGTGCGGCGCAGGGCGTTCAGGTGTGCGCCGCAGCCCAGGGCCGCGCCGATGTCTTCGCCCAGCACACGGATGTAGGTGCCTTTGCTGCAGGTGACTTCGATCTTCAGGAAAGGCGCTTCCCACGAAACCAGTTCCAGCTTGTGGATCACCACCTCGCGCGCTTCGCGCTCCAGCGTGATTCCTTCTCGGGCGTACTCGTATAGCGGCTTGCCGTCGCGCTTCAAGGCGGAATACATCGGCGGCACCTGCTTGATCGGGCCGCGGAAGCGGGCCATCACGGCTTCGATTTCAGCTTGCGTGCAGTTGACATCGCGCGTTTCCAGCACCTGGCCTTCGGTGTCGCCGGTATCGGTGCGCACGCCCATGTGCACAGTGGCCAGGTAGGTCTTGTCGGCTTCCAGCAGGTCCTGCGAGAACTTGGTCGCTTCGCCGAAGCACAGCGGCAGCAAGCCGGTGGCGAATGGATCGAGCGTGCCGGTGTGGCCGGCCTTCTTCGCGTTCATGAAGCGCTTGGCCTTGATCAGGGCGTCGTTGCTGGACAGGCCTACCGGCTTATCGAGCAGCAGCACGCCGTCAACGGCATCGCGCACGCGCTTTACACGTGCTTCAGTCATTCTTCTTCGCTGTTCTCGTCGAAGTCGGCAGCGCGAGTGGCGTTGGCCTTGTCGATCAGGGCGGACATCGCCATGCCGCGCGAGGCGGACATGTCATGCTGGAAGTGCAGCTGCGGCAGCGTGTGGATATGCAGGCGCTTGCCCAACTGGTTGCGCAGGTAGCCGGCAGCAGCGGCCAGGCCGGCCAGCGTGTTCTTGATCGATTCCGGATCGTCTTTCAGCGTGGTGAAGAACACCTTCGCGTGCGCGTAGTCCGGGGTGAGCTGCACTTCGGACAGGGTGATCATGCCGACGCGCGGATCCTTCACTTCGAAGGCGATCAGTTCGGACAGGTCTTTCTGGATTTGATCCGCCACGCGCAGGCCGCGCTGGGGGATCGATTTGCTATGTTTAGCCATGATTTGCTTTCGATAAAACTAAAAGGCGGGTGCCCTGCCCCGCTCTCGCGAGGCGGGAAGCACCCGCCGTGTATCGCGCCGTCCTGCTGTTACAGGGTACGGGCGATCTCCTGCACTTCGAACACTTCGAGCACGTCGCCGACGACGATATCGTTGTAGCCCTTCAGGTTCAGGCCGCATTCCAGGCCGGCACGAACTTCTTTCGCATCGTCCTTGAAACGCTTGAGCGAGTCGATCTCGCCGGTCCACACCACGATGTTGTTGCGCAGCAGGCGTACGGAAGACGAGCGCTTGACCACACCATCGGTAACCAGGCAGCCGGCAATCGCGCCAACCTTGGAGACCAGGATGACCTGGCGGATCTCGACCTGGCCGGTAACGGTTTCCCGCTTCTCCGGAGCCAGCATGCCCGACAGCGCCGCTTTGACCTCTTCGATCGCATCGTAAATGATGTTGTAGTAGCGGATGTCGACGCCGTTGGTCTCGGCCAGCTTGCGCGCCTGTGCATCGGCACGGGCGTTGAAGCCGATGATGACTGCCTTGGAGGCGGTCGCCAGGTTGACGTCCGATTCCGTGATGCCGCCCACCGCTGCGTGCACGATCTGTACCCGCACTTCGGAGGTCGACAGCTTCTGCAGCGAGCCAACCAGCGCTTCCTGCGAACCTTGCACGTCGGTCTTGACGATCAGCGGCAGGTTCTTCACTTCGCCTTCGGCCATCTGGTCGAACATGTTCTCCAGCTTGGCCGCTTGCTGCTTGGCCAGCTTCACGTCGCGGAACTTCCCTTGGCGGAACAGGCCAATCTCACGGGCTTTACGCTCGTCAGCCATGACCATTGCTTCTTCACCAGCAGCCGGCACCTCGGTCAGGCCTTGGATCTCTACCGGGATCGACGGACCAGCTTCGGAAATAGACTTGCCGTTTTCGTCCAGCATCGCACGAACGCGGCCGAAGGACGAACCAGCCAGCACGACGTCGCCGCGCTTCAGGGTGCCCGATTGCACCAGGATGGTGGCCACGGGACCACGGCCTTTGTCCAGGCGAGCTTCCACTACCAGGCCGCGCGCAGGCGCTTCGACCGGAGCTTTCAGTTCCAGCACTTCGGCTTGCAGCAGCACTTGCTCCAGCAGGTCGTCGATGCCCTGGCCAGTCTTCGCCGACACCGGCACGAATGGCGAATCGCCACCGTATTCTTCCGGCACCACTTGCTCGGCCACCAGTTCCTGGGTCACGCGGTCAACGTTGCCGCCCGGTTTGTCGATCTTGTTGATCGCCACTACCAGCGGTACGCCTGCGGCCTTGGCGTGGGCAATTGCTTCTTTGGTCTGCGGCATCACGCCGTCGTCGGCAGCCACCACCAGGATGACGATGTCGGTTGCTTTCGCACCGCGGGCACGCATTGCCGTAAAGGCTTCGTGGCCCGGGGTATCCAGGAAGGTGATGCTGCCGCGCGGGGTGTCCACGTGGTATGCGCCAATGTGCTGGGTAATACCGCCGGCTTCGCCCGACGCTACTTTGGCGCGGCGGATGTAGTCCAGCAGCGAGGTCTTACCGTGGTCGACGTGGCCCATCACGGTCACCACTGGTGCGCGCGGGGTTGCTTCGTACTCGGCGTGTTCGCCCTGGTCGGCCAGCAGTGCTTCCGGATCATCTTCAGCGGCAGCGAAGGCTTTATGGCCCATCTCTTCCACCACGATCATCGCGGTTTCCTGGTCCAGCACCTGGTTGATGGTGCACATCTGGCCCAGCTTCATCAGCTGCTTGATCACTTCCGATGCCTTGACTGCCATCTTGTGCGCCAGTTCGGCCACGGTGATGGTTTCCGGCACGTGCACGTCATGCACGATCGCTTCGGTCGGCTGCTGGAAGTTGGTTTCACGGTCATCGTGATGGCCGCCGCGGCGACCGCCCCTACCACCAGCACGCCAGCCGTCGCGGCCGCCGGCGTTGCCGCCGGTGCTGCCGCCGCGGCCTTTGCCGGCACCGCCGCCTGGGGCGCCACGGCGCTTTTCATCCTGCCAGGTCGAAGCCACGTTGGCCGACTTGATGGATTTCTTGTCGCCAGGCTTGGCATCCTTCTTGTCGCCGCCAGGAGCAGCTGCGGTCGTCGCAGGCTTCTTGTCGGCTGGCTTGTGCAGCGTGCCTTCAGCAACCTTCGGCTTGGCAACAACCGCTGCGGGTGCCGGCTCGGGAGCCTTCATCACGCGGCGCGGCTGGCTCATCATCAGTTTGATCTGGGCCACTTCGTCTGCAACAGCCTTACGGGCACGTTCGGTCGCTTCCGCGCGCTCGGCGGCTTCCTTGGCGGCGACTTCGTGCTTGCGCTTGGATTCTTCGGCATCAGCCAGGCGTTTCTTTTCTTCTTCGTCGGCGGCAGCTTTCTGGGCGGCGCCGGCGGCAGCGGCAGCAGAAGCCTTCTCGGCGGCGGCCTTGTCGGCGGCGGCTTTCTTGGCTTGATCTTCCGCTACACGCTTGGCTTCCTCTTCGGCGGCCTTGGCTTGTGCAGCCTTTTCCTCGTCGAGTTTGGCCAGGCGCTCCTGCTTCTCTTTCAGTTCCGCTTCCTGGCGAGCGATCAGCTCGGCCTGCCGGCGTGCGTCTTCTTCACGGCGCGCCTGCTCGGCGGCGTCGATCACCGGTGCGGCCGGTTTGGCGGTCGCGGTGGTGGTCAGGTCGTCGCGCTGCACGAAGGTACGCTTCTTGCGTACTTCGACCTGGATGGTGCGGGCCTTGCCGGAGGCGTCGGCCTGCTTGATCTCCGTGGTCTCTTTACGAGTCAGGGTGATCTTTTTCTTTTCGCCCGGTTCTGCCCCTGCGCCGTGGGTACGGCGCAGATGTTCCAGCAGCTTGTCCTTATCATCTTTTGACAATGGATCTGACGCCGAAATCTTGTCGACGCCAGCAGAACGCAGCTGCGACAGCAGCAAATCTGCAGGCATCTTCAGTTCGGTGGCAAATTGGGCTACGTTGTTACTCGCCATTCAGTCCTCTTTTCTATGTGTCTCGATGATAATTAAAGCTGCTTCTGCTGTTCAGGCCATGACTCAGGCCTTGGCCGTTTCGGATGATGCCCATGCCTTGGCTTGCAGCGCCTTGGCACGATCATCGTACTTACCGTCGACCAGCTTCATTTCATCGTCGGTCACATTCTCAAACTCATTCGTAATCAGTTCACGTGCGCGGTCCGACGACAGGGCCAGGATGGCGCCGAACTCGTCGTAGGCCAGACCGGCAAATGCTGCCAGGGTCTTGATGCCTGCGAGGCCCAGCTTGCCCGCGGTAACGCGGTCCATGCCTTCCAGGCCAACCAGCTGTTCTTCCATGCCTTCCAGGCCCTCTTCCGAAGCAATCGCCTCGGTTACCAGGGCGTCGCGGGCGCGGGTGCGCAGCTCGTTGACGGTGTCTTCGTCGAACGCGTCGATGTCCAGCATTTCGGAGATCGGCACGTAAGCGATTTCTTCCAGGCTGCTGAAGCCTTCTTCCACCAGGATGTCGGCCACTTCCTGGTCCACATCCAGTTTTTCCATGAACAGTGCGCGCACTGCAGCGGTTTCGGTAGCCAGCTTGTCGGCCGATTCTTCCGCGGTCATGATGTTGATCTTCCAGCCGGTCAGCTCGGAAGCCAGGCGCACGTTCTGGCCGGAGCGGCCGATGGCGATGGCCAGGTTTTCTTCGTCAACCACCACGTCCATCGCGTGCTTGTCTTCGTCAACCATGATAGAGGACACGTTGGCTGGTGCCAGCGCGCCGATCACGAATTGCGCAGGATCTTCCGACCACAGCACGATGTCCACGCGCTCGCCGCCCAGTTCACCGGTCACGGCCTGCACGCGCGAGCCGCGCATGCCGACGCAGGTACCGATCGGGTCGATGCGCTTGTCGTTGGTGTGCACAGCGATCTTGGCGCGCACGCCGGCGTCGCGTGCAGCGGATTTGATCTCCAGCATGCCTTGTTCGATTTCCGGCACTTCCAGTTCGAACAGCTTCATGATGAACTCTGGCGCGGTGCGCGACAGGATCACTTGCGGGCCGCGCATATTGCGGTCAACACGCAGGATGTAAGCACGTACGCGGTCGCCGATACGCAGGTTTTCCTTTGGGATCATCTGGTCGCGCGGCAGGCGTGCTTCGATCTTGCCGGATTCGACGATCGCATCGCCGCGTTCCATACGCTTGATGGTGCCGGTGACCAGCGCGTCGCCGCGCTCCAGGAAGTCTTGCAGGATCTGCTCGCGTTCAGCATCGCGCACGCGCTGCAGGACCACTTGCTTGGTATCCTGGGCGAAGCGGCGGCCGAATTCCACGGATTCGATCGGCTCTTCGATGTATTCATCGACTTCGATGTCCGGGATCTGTTCTTTCGCTTCGAACAGCAGCACTTCCTGGTCAGGCAGCTGCAGGCCCGCTTCGTCCGGCACGACGTGCCAGCGGCGGAAGGACTCGAACTCGCCGCTTTCACGGTCGATCGAAACGCGAATATCCACTTCGCCTTCATAGCGCTTCTTCGTGGCTTGCGCCAGTGCGAACTCGAGCGCGCCGAACACGACTTCCTTGTCGACGTTCTTTTCGCGCGCCAGCGCATCAACCAATAACAATACTTCGCGACTCATGCTTTGCGGCTCCCAAAATTCACCTGCGGCACCAAGCGTGCCTTGTCAATGTCCGCGAGCGTGAAATTCAGCACCGCAGGACCTTCTTTACCTTCAAATTCAATACCCAGTTGCTCGCCATCAGGCTCCGTCAGGATGCCCTGGTAGGACTTACGGTTCGCGGTGCCTGGAATGGCCATGCGCAGCTTGACGATGGCTTCGCTGCCGGCAAAGCGGACGAAGTCGGCGAACTTGCGCAGCGGACGGTCCAGGCCAGGCGACGAAATCTCGAGGCGTTCGTAAGGAACGTTCTCAACCGTCAGCACGTGCGACAATTGGTGGCTCACCGTGGCGCAGTCTTCGACCGTGATCAGGCCTTTTTCTTCTGCTTCTTCTGCCGTGAAATCGATATAGATGCGCAGCAAACCACGTTCGGCCCGTTCGAAATCGACCAGGTCGTAGCCGAGGCCAGCGACGGTTTTTTCAATCAATTCAAGCAGTTGCAAAGAAAATCTCCAGATACTTAAAACGGTTCAACCAAAAAAAAATGGGCAACTGCCCATCTTTCGTTACTGCAGCCAGATGAAAGCACTCTCAGCAAAATAAACTGCGAAGAACTTTAACTAGGCTGCTCATTATAGCGTGATATTGATTTCGCTGCAATGCCGCATACCACATCGGGAGCGGGTGTAACAATAGCAAGGCGCTTAAAATCCAACACCTTGCCGGGCTGCGTTAGCCTTTGCGGCGGCGCGGCATGCCGTGGTCGGATGCCCCGCCGCGCGGCTGGTGGCCGCCGCGGCGCTGCTGGCCCTGGCCATGGCCCTGGCTGGCAAAACCAAACGTCGTCATCAGCGGATCAGGCTGGCGTGGGCCGCCCTTGCCCTGGCCCTGCCCTTGTCCTTTACCCAGGCCCTGCCCTTGCCCCTTACCCGGACCGGCGCCTTTGCCCTTGCCTTTGCCGCCGGCACCGCCACCTGCACCACGGCCGAAGCCGCCCGGCTGCTGGTCGCCAAAGCCGGCGCCGCCATGCCGCGGAGCACCGAAGTAGCCTCCTTGACCCTGGCCCTGGCCACGGCCGCCACGTGGCGCCTGCGGGAATGGATCGGCATTCTTGTTGCTCACATCCATGCGGTTGCCGTTCGGCTCACGCTCGCGCTCGCGCTTGCCCTGGCCACCCTGCGGCTTGGCAGCCTCGCCTGCGCCTGCACCGCCCTCCTTCTTGAAGCCCACCGCCGACAACAGGTCGCGCACAGTGTTCTCTTCCATCTCTTCCCAGCGGCCGCGCTTCAGGTTGCTCGGCAGGGTCAGCGCACCGTATCGGGTACGGATCAGGCGCGACACGGTCAGGCCGATCGCCTCGAACATGCGGCGCACCTCGCGGTTACGGCCTTCGCCGATCACCACGCGGTACCATTTGTTGACGCCTTCACCGCCGCCATCGGCAATCTTGGTGAACTGCGCCAGGCCGTCCTCCAGCTCGACGCCGGCCAGCAGTTTCTGGCGCATACCCTCTTCCAGCTCGCCCAGGGTCCGCACGGCGTACTCGCGGTCGATGTTGTAGCGCGGATGCATCAGGCGGTTGGCCAGGTCACCGGAGGTGGTGAACAGCAGCAGGCCTTCGGTATTGAAGTCCAGGCGGCCGACGGCCAGCCATTTGCCGGTTTTCATGTTCGGCAGGCGGTCGAACACCGATGGACGGCCATCCGGGTCGTCGTGCGACACGATTTCACCGGCCGGCTTGTGATACACCAGCACGCGCGGTGGCTTCTTGGACACTTTGCGCTGCACCAGCTTGCCGTTGATGCGAACCGCATCGGTCGGCAGGATGCGCTGGCCGATGTGGGCCGGTTCGCCATTCACCGACACGCGGCCGGCGACGATCAATTCTTCCATGTCGCGGCGCGAGCCCATGCCCGCTTCCGCCAGCACTTTGTGCAACTTCGGTGCATCGTCTTCTGCCGTCAGGTCGCGGCGAGCCTTGGCAGGCTTGCTGGAACCGCCTTCGTCGCGGTCGAACGCGTCCGAGGTGACGAAGGAGAACACGGCATCGGCTTCGGACGATTTGTCCTTGGCTTTCATCTTGTTGCCGAAAGCGCCGTGCACGCGCGGCTTCTGGCCCTGGCCGCCCTGGGTCCTGCCCTGGCCAGCCTCGCCGACTGGCGCGCCCTGGCCGTCGCCATGTGCCGGCTTGCCGTGCTTGCCTTTGCCCTTATGCTTGCCGTGGCGTTTTTCAGCCGGCACAGCGGATGGCCACGGGGTGCCGCCTTCGGTGGCTGCGGTAGCTTCAGTGCCTTCGGCGCCCGCAGGCGCGGCCGGGGCCGGCTCGCCGGCCGATTCAGATGCCACGGCAGCAGCCACAGCAGCCTTCTCAGCCTGGCGCTGGGCGCGCTGTTCGCGCATCTGGCGCGGGCCGCGCGGTGCACGGCCGCGATCCTTGCCCTCACCCTCAGCGGCTGGCGCGGTTTCTGCCGGCGCCGGGGCGGCCGGTGCCGCAGCGGCATCCAGCGCCGGCGCGGCTTCCGCCGCCACGGCCTTCTTGGCGCGTGGCTTCTTCAGCGGCGCAGCCTCGGCGCTGGCAGCGCCGTGCTCGCCGGCCTCGGCTGCGGCTTCAGCTGCCACAACAGCCTTGGTGCGACGCTTTGGTTTTGGCGCTTCGCCGGCAGCCAGAGCGGCGGCATTATCCGCCTCAATCTGCGCCTTGGTGCGGCGTTTCGGCTTGGCGGGTGCGGTGTCGGCGGCGCCGGTCTCAGGGGTGTTATCAGGCTTGTTCATTATTCGTTTCTGCAAAGGGCTCGACGTTATCGGGCGCCGGGTCGTCTATTACCGACGGCGCCTCGACCGGCGTCGCCTCTTTCTCTTCTTCTGCTGCTTGTGCTTCCTGCGCCGCCTTCTCGAAGTTTTCTGTGAGGCGAGCCTCCAGCACTTCCAGCGGATTTTCATTCTGCGTATCGCTGATCTGCTGCAGGGGCGGCAGCTGCGACAACGATTCCAACCCCAGGTCGTCCAGGAACTGCTTGGTGGTCCCCAGCAAAGCCGGGCGGCCCAGTACATCGCGGTAGCCGACAGTGTCGACCCAGCCGCGGTCTTCCAGCATCTTGATCGTCTGCGAATTCACCGCAACGCCGCGGATTTCCTCGATATCGCCGCGGGTAACCGGCTGGCGATAAGCGATGATGGCCAGCGTTTCCAGCGTGGCGCGCGAATACTTCTGCGGCTTTTCCGGATTCAGGCGTTCCAGGTACATCTTCATTTCAGGCCGGCTCTGGAAGCGCCAGCCGCTGGACAAGCTGACCACCTCGATGCCGCGCCCCTGCCAATCCAGGCGCAATTCTTCCAACAATTCCTTGATCGTATCGGCGCCAATGCCGGCGCCGAGCGGATTGCCCTGGTCGTCGGTTTCGACGTACAGCTTTTTCAGGCTGTGGATCGATAAGGGTTCACGGGCGCATAGCAGCGCAGCTTCGAGGACTTTCTTAGCCTCTGCATTATCCATACACTACAAGCTGGTTGTGTAACTTAGTAAGAAGGCGCCGGACCGCTACGCGCCGGGGCGAGAGTCTCAGGTGGAGAGCGTTTTCAGGGCGAAAACAAGGCAGGCGACAGGCGCCGCTTCATCCAACTTGGGCAATTGTACCCGATAAAACCGGGAAGAAGTGTAAAAGCCTGAATTCGCTTAACCGGCGAGGCGCTCGGACAGTATTGCCGAAACACCAACAAAGGCCGGGTACTCGGCAGTAATTACATAGGTGGGGATGGCCGCCAGGTATTGATTGAAGCGCCCTTTTTCCTCAAAGCGCGCACGGAAGCCGGAGCGATCGAAGCGATCGCCCAGGCGCGGCACGATGCCGCCGCCAATATATATACCGCCGGTTGCCCCCAGGGTCACGCCCAGGTTGCCGGCAATGGTGCCGAGCATGGTACAGAAGTGTTCGATCGCGTCGTCGCACAGCGGGCATTCGCCAGCCAGCGCCCGGCGCGCAATTTCCGGCGCCGGCAGCACCGGCTCATCATGGCCGCGCCGGGCCACCAGCGCACGGTAAATCAGCTCGATCCCCACGCCTGACAGCAAACGCTCTGCCGACACATGCGGGAATTCTGTCCATGCATATTGCAAGATCGCCACTTCTTCCGGATTCATGGGCGGGAAGCTGACATGGCCGCCCTCGCTCAGCAGCGCGGTCCAGCCCGACGCCGACGGGATCAGGCCCGACACACCCAGGCCGGTACCGGCGCCGATCAGTCCCAGCGGCGCGCCGGCCTGCGGCAGGCCGCCCCCGACCTGGCGTTTCTGGCCCTCCGCCAGCAGCGGCAGCGAGCGCGCCAGAGCGGTGAAATCATTGGCCACCACCAGCACCTCAAAGCCAACCTCCAGGCGCAGCGCCTCGATCGAAAACTCCCAGTGGTGATTGGTCATCCTAACGTAATCGCCATTGACCGGATTGGCAATCGCGATCGCACCATGGCGCACACCCAGGCCGGCTGCGGCCACCACATCCGGCAGCGCCAGGTAGGCTTTCAGCGCCGCACCCAGCGTTGCATGGGCGGCACCGGACAGCACATGGATGTTATCAATCCTGCCAGGCGCCAGCTCCAGCGCAAACCGGGCATTGGTACCGCCGACGTCGGCCAGCAGGCGCGGGCTTGGGAAGGTGGCAGGCGTTGCGAAGTTGGTCTGAACAGTCATGGGCGCAAGCAGTTAAGTTGAGCCTTAATGCTAAGGGATATGTTAGCCAGGACGCAAGGATTTCTTTGTAGTTTGAGTACAAGAACGAGGTAAATTAGGTTCGGATGCTACATAGCGGGATATATCGCAGGTAGTATGACTACTCACCCCATCCCCGGCAGGCAAGCGCCGCCCTGCCCGGAAGGGCATGCGGCAGGTCGGCGTTCACGATTTAATGGCGGGAATCTGCGGGCGTAAGGCCGTCCGGCACATGTTCGGCAATTACGGCAGATTCGCTTTCGCCGCGGAAAGCGGTATTCCAGGCATCGAGGCCGCCGTGCAAAGGCTTGGCGCGCTTGTAGCCGTGGGAATGCAGCTGCTTCGCCAGCTTGGCGGCAGTAACATCGTTCGGGCAGCTGCAGTAGACGATGATGTGGCGGTCCTTCGGCAAGGACTTGATCACGGCCAGCGGGTCGCTCGCCCCCACCAGCAAGGCTCCCGGCACCGGCGGGTCGAGCATTTGCGCGGTAGCGCTGCGCGCATCCACCATCACCGGGTCGTGGCCGGAATCGAGCAGTTCCTTCAGTTCAGCGATGCTGATACGCTCGGTCTGCATCGCCTTCTGGAAGCGGCGGCGCTCGATGAACTTGGCCAGCACGAACAGGCCGAGCAGGATTACCAGCACCGTCAGCGCCGTCGATCCCATGGTCGACAGCACGTCGAGTACTTTATCGACATCGGCATGGAAATAGGCGCCGATCAGCAGGCCGGTGGCGCTCCACAGCAATCCACCCAGCAGGCTGAAACCAAGGAAGGTCGGCATGCCCGTGCCGAGCGCGCCGGCCATCGGCGGCGCAATGGTATTGAAGCCGGGGATGAATTTGGCCACCACCATCGACTTCGGGCCCCATTTGCGGAAATTGTCTTCCGTCTGGCTGACGCAGTAATCCGGCGACAGCGAGATCTTGCACAGCAGCTTGAGGATGCGCTTGCCAAAGCGGCGGCCGGCGCGGAACCAGAAGAAATCGCTGAGCAGGCATGCCAGCATGGCAACGCCCAGTACCACGGGAAACGGCGCGCTGTTGCTGTTATCGATGGCCAGGGCACCGGCCACGATCAGCACTGGATAGGCAGGAATTGGCAACCCCATCTGTTCGACCAGCACCACGGCAAAGACGATCAGGACACCATACTGCTGCAACAAGGTAATTAGGTTAGCCATAGTTCGCCTATGGTAGCGCAAAACGGGGGGCTAAGGCAGGACCCCCTCGACATACTGCAGCGAGAGCAGTTGCTGCAGCATGCGGAACAGCTTGTCCTGCTCCACCGGCTTATGCAGGAAGTCGTCGGCGCCGGCCGCCTGCGCCTGCTGCCGCTCGCCGCCGAAGGCAGACGCCGTCAGCAATACCACGCGCGGCTGCGGCAGGCTGTGGTCGGCGCGCAGGCGGCGCGTCGTTTCCAGCCCGTCCAGTACCGGCATGCGCCAGTCCATCAAGACCAGCTCCGGCTGCGATGCCGCAATCGCGTCCAGTGCTTCCACGCCATCCGACGCCTCCCGCACGTCGAAGCCGGCCGGCACCAGCATACTGCGCAACAGGTGGCGCCCCTCGCCACCATCATCGACCACCAGGATGCGCCGCCCCTGGTGCTTTGGCGCTAACTGTGGCAGGCGCGCCAACGGCGCCCCGGCATCGGCTTCTTCCGCCTCGATGGTGAAGCGGAATACCGTTCCCTCGCCCGGCGGCGGCGCTGCCTCGATTTCCAGTTCACCGCCCATGATGCGCACGTACTGGCGCGAAATGGCCAGGCCAAGGCCCGGATCCTCGGGAATCCCGGCCCGCGCGGCATGCACCGCGAATGCCAGGCCGTGCCGCCCGCCCGGCAGGACGGTCGGACGCAGCGAAAGCCTGACCGTGCCATCGTGCGCAAATTTGAGCGCGCTGGTGACCAGGTTGAGCAGCACATGGCGCACTTTGGCGCCATCCATCGTCAAGGCGCGCGGCAAGGCGCCGCATTCAAGTTTCAGGACCACCCCGGCCTGTGCGGCGCGCTCGCCCACCATATCGCACACATCGCGCAGCAGTTGCGCCACATCGACCGCTTCCCGCTGCACGCTGACGCCGCCGGCCTCGATCCTGGACAGCTCGAGGATGTCGTTGATCAAAGCCAGCAAATGCTGCCCGCTGCGATGGATGATCGCCATATTGCGCTTTTCATCGGCCGTCATGGTGCTCGATTGCGCCATCAGGCGCGAAAAACCGATCACGGCATTCAACGGCGTGCGCAGTTCATGGCTCATGGTGGACAGGAACACGCTCTTGGCGCGGCTGGCCGCCTGCGCCTCCGCGACGGCGACCGACAGGGCCGCCGTGCGCTCGCTCACCAGTTCTTCCAGGTGGCTGCGGTGGCGCCGCAATTCCTGCTCGCTTTCGGTGGCCTCGGTCACGTCGATGCTGACGCCCACCATGCGCACCACCTTGCCCTGCACATCGCGGAAGGAACGCGCCATCGAACGCAGGTGGCGCAGGGTGCCGTCAGGCCGGCGCACGCGGAACTGCAGGGAGAAGTCGCGCTCGCCGGTCAGGGCGGCCGCCACCTCGGCGCGGGCGCGCTCGCGGTCTTCCGGCACTACGCGTTCCAGCCAGGCCTTGTAATTGCCCCCTCCCAGCCGGGTGCCCAAGCCATACTGGCGCATGATCTCGTCGTCCTGGATCAGTTCATCGTAGATCACGTCCCAGTCCCAGATGCCGATGCGGGCAGCGCGGGTGGCCACGCTCAGGCGCTCTTCGCTTTCGCGCATGGAGCGGTAGCGGCTATCGAGCAGCTCCCACATCTTGTGGATGGAGTCCTTCAGGGTGCGCAGTTCGCCGTAGAACCAGGCTTTTTGCGGCGTGTCGCCCATGACGTACTGGCCGACCGCCTTCAGCGGCCGCAGGATCAGGAACCACAGCAAGCCATACAGGCTGGTGACCAGTACCGCCGCCAGCACCAGGATCGCAACCAGGTTGGAGCGGCGCTGGTCCTGCAGGTCCTGCCGCATATAGGCGGGCGTGGCGAAGACTTTGATGGTGCCGATGGTGGCGCCATCGACCACGATCGGGCGCTGGGCCACCAGCATGTCGGGCATGGTCGCCAGCGGCAGGCTGGTTTCCAGCTTGTCGCCTGCGCCACGCTGCACCACCTGCTCACGCTTGCTGCCGCTGCCGTACAACACGATCGCATGCAGGTCGCGCTGGTTCATGCTGGCGCGCATGATGGACAGCACCTGCTTGTCGTCGAAGTTCCAGGCCGGCATGGCCACACCCAGAGCCAGCTGGTCGGCGCTGATATTCAGCACGCGCTGCAGCTCCTGCCAGCGCTTGCTGCTCGCGGAATTGTAGGAGTAGGCGGCGAACACCAGCAGCACGGCGCTGACGATGGTCGTCAACGCCACGCTGACCAATAATGCGATGGAGGCAACTTTGTTCGAACGCAAAGACCTGCTCCGGCCGGGGCGCTGCGGTATGCAGCGCAGATGGCCAGTGTGCCAGCTTTACATGGGCCGATCAAGCAGCCCTGGGAATGGCCGCCAGCAGCGAACGCGTATAGGGATGCCGGGGATTGCGATAGAGTTCATCGGAATCGGCCATTTCCACCACTTCCCCCTTGTGCATCACCATCACCTGGTCGGAAATGTGCTTCACCACCGACAGGTCGTGCGAGATAAAGATATAGGACAGGCCGAATTCGTCCTGCAGGTCCTGCAGCAGGTTCAGCACCTGCGCCTGCACCGACACATCCAGTGCCGACACCGATTCGTCGCACACCAGGATTTCAGGCTTCATCGCCAGGCAGCGCGCGATGGCGATGCGCTGCCGCTGGCCGCCTGAGAATTCGTGCGGATAGCGATGGCAGGCTTGCTGCGGCAACCCTACCCTCTCCAGCAGCGCCAGCGCCATCTGCGTGCGCTCCGCGTCGCTGGCGCCGATGGCGTGCAGCCGCATCGGCTCCAGCAGGATCTGGCCCACAGTGAAGCGCGGGTTCAGCGAGGCATACGGATTCTGGAAAATGATCTGGATGCGGCGCTTGAACGGCTGGAATTCCCTGGCACTCATGGCCAGCAGGTCGCGTCCCTCGAACAGGGCGCTGCCGCCTGTCGCCTGATGCAGGCGCAGCAGGGTCAGGCCGACGGTGGACTTGCCGCTGCCCGATTCGCCCACCACGCCCAGCGTCTTGCCGCGCGCCAGCTTGAACGACACGCCTTTGACGGCCTGTAGTTCGCGCTTGCCGAACAGGCCTTCGCGCAGCCAGAAGCTTTTTTTCAGGCCCTGCACGTCCAGCACGATATCGTCATCCGGGGCGCTGCCGCGCGTACGCTGCGGCTGCTGTTCGGCGGCGCCGAAACGCCCCTCCATGTAATCGTTGATCACCGGCAGCCGCAGCGGGCGCGCGTCGAGCGACGGCCGGCAGTGCAGCAGCGCACGGGTGTACAGGTCTGCCGGTTCGGCGAATACGGCGCGCGCATTGCCGCTTTCGCGCACTTCGCCGTGGCGCATCACGATCACGTCATCGGCGATCTCCGCCACCAGGCCCAGGTCGTGGGTGATGAACAGCACCGACATCTGGTGCTTTTTCTGCAGGCCGGCAATCAGCTCCATGATCTGCTTCTGGATCGTTACGTCCAGCGCCGTGGTGGGCTCGTCGGCGATCAGCAGCCTGGGCTTGCAGGCAATGGCCATGGCGATCATCACGCGCTGCTGCTGGCCGCCCGACATCTGGCCCGGGTAGGCATCGATCCTGGTCGCAGCATCGGCGATGCCGACCTCCTCCAGCAGTTCCAGCGTACGGACGCGGGCGCTGCGCCGGTCCATCCCCATGTGCAGGCGCAGCACTTCGCCGATCTGGAATCCGACCGTGAACACCGGGTTCAGCGACGACATCGGCTCCTGGAAAATCATCGCAATCTCCTTGCCGCACATGGCGCGGCGTTCGGCAGCCGACTGGTGCAGCACTTCGCGGCCCTCGAACAGCGCGCTGCTTTGCGCGTCGATCAAGGTCGTCTGCGGCGGCAGCAGGCCCATGACCGCCAGCGAGCTGACCGACTTGCCGCTGCCCGATTCGCCCACCAGGGCCACCGTGCGGTTGTGCGGGATATCGAAGGAAACGCCCTTCACCGCTTCGACCGTATTGTTCTTGTCGGTGCGGAAGCGGATGCGCAAATTGCGGACCTGTAGCAGCATGTCATTTCACCTTGGGATCGAGCGCGTCGCGCAGGGCGTCGGCGAACAGGGAGAAGGCCGTCACCAGCAAGGCCATGGCGCTGGAGGCAGCAGCCAGTTGCCACCATTTGCCGAGGATTAGTTCACTTTGGGCTTCGTTCAGCATCGAGCCCCAGCTCACCACGCCGACCGGCACACCGAAGCCGAGGAAGGACAGGATGACCTCCGCCTTGATGAAACCCACCACCAGGATCGACACCTGCACCAGCGCCACGTGGCTGACATTGGGGAAGATGTGGCTGAACATCTTGCGCCAGGCCGATGCCCCGATGGCATCCGCCGCCATCACGTATTCGCGCGCCTTGTGCTTGATGTACTCGGCGCGGATCAGGCGGTAAGGGCCGGTCCAGCCGGTCAGCCCGAGGATCAGGACGATAGTCAGCACGCCTTTCTGCTGCAGCACCGCGGCCACGGTCAGGATCATCAGGATCGAGGGGATCGAGGTGAACACGTTGTAGAACCAGTTGAAGAAATCATCCACTATTCCGCCATAAAAGCCGGAAACTGCGCCGAACAGCGTGCCCAGGCCGACCGCCAGCGTGGCTGCGGCCAGCCCCACCACGATGGAGGTCTCGCCGCCCTTGATGGTCTTCAAAATGATGTCGTGGCCCCATTTGTCGGCGCCGAACGGCAGACTTGGCGCGCGCCCGCCGGCCGGCTCCGCGACGGCTTTGCCCAGGGTGGCACGCAGCTCGCGCAGGTCGGCGGCTAAGGGGTCGAATTCGTTGGCGGGCGGTGCGCTGTCCGCAGCGTCCGGCACGCCCGGCGCGCTGGACGGCGGCGGCGCGGCGCGCGGCGCGGCAAACGTCGGCGGCGCGTAATTGAGCGCGACCTCCTCCTCCCAGCCCGCGGCCACCATGCCGCTGGCGGAGGCCGCAAGCAGGAGCAGGAAGGCTGCCACCACCGCCAGCGCCGCCATGGCCAGCCGGTCCGCCCGCAGGCGGCGCCAGGCCAGGGTCCACAGGCCGGCCGAATCATGAATTGCGTGCATGTGCGGTCCTTACTTGAGCTGTACGCGCGGATCGACAGCCTGGTACAGCACGTCGGTCAGCAGGTTGAATACCATGGTGGCCACGGCAACGTAGACGGTAATCGCCTTGATGACGGGGAAATCGGAGCGCTCCACCGCCAGGATCACTTCGCGCCCGATGCCCGGGATGCCGAAAAAGCGCTCCAGCAGGAAGGCGCCGATCAGCATGGCCGGCAGGTTGGCCATCACATGGGTGATGATCGGGATCGCCGCGTTGCGCAGCACATGCACCCACATGACGCGCCGCTCAGGCAGGCCTTTTGCGCGCGCCGTGCGCACGTAGTCCTGGCCCACTTCGTCCAGCACGAAGCTGCGGTACAGGCGCAAGGTGGGCGCCAGCGATACGGCCAGCCCGATCAGGATCGGCAGTGCGGCAAAACGCAGGTTCTCCAGCAGGCTGCTGCCCCAGCCCTGCACCGGAAACCAGCCGGCCTGATAGGCGAGCCAGTACTGGAACACGATGATGTAGACCAGGATCGAGATCGACATGCCCACCGTGCATGCCAGCATGACTGCACGGTCCGCCAGCGTGCCGCGCAGGAAGGCGAGCGCCAGCGCCAGCGCGATGCCAAGCACAGTCTCCAGCACTGTCAGCGGCACCAGCACCGTCAGCGAAGGCCCGAGCCGGCTCGTGATGATGTCCGCCACCGCCTCTCCCGTGGCCCAGCTCTGGCCGAAATCGAAGGTGGCGATCTGCTTCAGGAAGATGCCGAGTTGCACGTACCAAGGCTGGTCCACCCCCAGCTGGCGGCGGATATTTTCGATGCTGGCAGCATCAGACATCTTGCCGGCCAGCAAGTAGGCCGGGTCGCCGCCAACCCAGTTGAACAGCAAAAACACCAGCAGCACCACGCCCAGCAGAGTCGGCGCCATTTGCCAGGTGCGACGTATCAAAAATGAAATCATCCTTGGCAATTATTCTATAAGTGGTTCACGTAGTATCGTTTCATAAATGAGACGGTTCGTCTGAAAAATGTATCGCTTACCAGTTTTTAATTGACGCAATGTTAGCCCAAATGCTCTCATCTTTCTCCGAGGAATCACCTAGATGGTTCCTTCGAATGGGAGCGCCGAAGCAGTAGTCAATAGCTGTAGCTCGTCTTTTTATTCCAAATTTTTGGAGATAGCAAACATGATGGAAAAAATCATGGCTCGTTCCGTACGGCTGGTTTGCGCCGGCGGTATGCTCGCCACCATAGCCGCCCCTGTCTTTGCCCAGGAAGCACCAGCGCCAATGCAGCGCGTGGAAGTGACCGGTTCGAGCATCAAGCGCGCGACCCAGGAAACTGCATCGCCGATCCAGGTCATCAGCAAGGAAGACCTGATGAAGTCCGGCAAAGCCACCGTGGCCGAATACCTGCAGACCCTGACCGTTGACGGCGCAGGTTCGCTGCCGACCGGTTTCGGCAACGGCTTCGCTGCAGGCTCCACCGCGATTTCCCTGCGCGGCCTTGGTGCGACGTCGACCCTGGTGCTGCTGAATGGCCGCCGCATGGCGCCGTTCGCCCGTGCCGACGACGGCCAGAAGAGCTTCACCGACCTGTCGACCGTGCCGATGCAGATCGTCGAGCGCATTGAAATCCTGAAAGACGGCGCTTCCTCCACCTACGGCGCAGACGCGATTGCCGGCGTGGTCAACATCATCCTGCGCAAGGACTTCGAAGGCCTGCAAGTCAAGGGCGATACCGGCTGGTCGCGCTACGACGACGGCAAGCAGAACAAGGCTTCCATCACCTACGGCCTGGGCAACCTGGACGACAACAAGTACAACTGGGTCGTCAATGCTGAGTTCATGGATTCGGATCGCCTGAAAAACAGCGACCGCAAGGACCGCGGCCACATCGGCAAGGGCGACCTGCGTCCATACGGCTTCCCGGTCGGCACCCAGTTCGCCAGCGGCTATATCGCCGGCCTGAACAGCGCACAGCCGAACCCGGCCGGTTCGATCCGCAATCCTGCCACTACCGCTTACACCAGCCTGCCAGGCTGCTCGATGCTGTCGAACACCGTCGACCAGACCGGCGCCAACGGCGGCTGCCTGTGGCACCAGGACCAGTTCCGCGATATGCAGCCGGAGATCGAATCGATCAACCTGTACACCCGCGGCACCTGGCAAGTGAACAACGACACGCAAGTGTATGCCGAAGCCGGCTACTCGAAGCGCGACACCGCGTTCACCCTGACCCCGCCATCGATCACCCCGACCGTGGCCTTCCCGCCTAACGCGGCTAATCCGCTGGGCTTCATCAACTACGGCAACCTGCCATTGATGGCGGCGAACCACCCGCAGAACCCGTACGGCGCGGCCACCCGCGTCCGTTACTCCGCGTTCGATGTCGGCCCGAGCACCCGCTCGGCCAACAATGAGTTCACCCGCTTCGTCGTGGGCGTCAAAGGTGCGGTCGCAGGCTGGGACTATGACGCAGGCCTGACCCATTCCAAGTCCAAGCTGCACCTGGACTACAGCAATATGCTCAACATGAATGTTGTGCGTACCGCACTGAGCGACCCGAGCAAATACGGCTGGTACTACCTCGGCGTGGATGCATCGAAGAACTCGGCCGCGCTGTATGCCGCCATGGTGACCAACGCCACTTCGGATTCGACCACCAAGCTGGACGTGCTGGACTTCCACGCTTCGCGTGAACTGTTCGCCCTGCCAGGCGGCAACCTGGGCCTGGCAGTCGGTGCCGAACACCGCCGTGAAAAGCTGGAAAACCCATCGCTGTCCGGCTCCATGGACGGTTCGATCAACTCTTCCTACGTAGCCGCCTTCGGCGACAACAAAGTTTCGGCAGTATTCGCCGAACTCGCCGCTCCGGTGCTGAAAGGCCTGGAACTGAGCGCTGCCGTACGTTACGACAAGTACGACAACTTCAAGTCCACCACCCCGAAAGCCGGCTTCAAGTGGACCCCGGTCAAGTCCTTCGCCCTGCGCGGTACTTACACCGAAGGCTTCCGTGCTCCTGGCCCAGCTGAAGGTTCGCCGCTGTCGCAATCGACCGGTACCTCGACCGTGCGCGACCCGATCCGCTGCCCAGGCGGCACCCCGGCAGCCGGCGGCGCCACCGCCACCGATTGCGCGATCCCGGTGGCAGCTGTGAAGGTCGGCAGCGGCTCCCTGAAACCTGAAACCTCCAAGGGCTCGACCCTGGGTGTGGTGTGGGATCCGTTCGACGGCACCAGCCTGGCGCTGGACGCATGGAAGATCAAGCGTAGCGACGAGATCAACCCGCTGCCATACAACGAAGCAGCTGCCCTGCCAACCGCGATCCGCAACGACAACAACCTGGTCGTCAACGGCGTAGCGATCCCTGGCACCGGCACCCTGGTGCTGACCCAGGCGCCATACCGCAACTCCAGCTTCACCGAAGTGAGCGGCATCGACCTGGACATCAAGCAGCGCATCCGCCTCGGCAGCTACGGCCGCGCCAACCTGGGCTTCGTCTGGACCCACACCGCGTCCTGGAAGCGCCACGAGTCCGCAACCACCGTGTACCAGTTCAACGGCACCCACGGCAACTGCGATACCTCGAACTGCGCCGGTACGCCTAAGAACAAGATGAACCTGAATGCATCGTGGGACTACGGCGACTGGAACGTTGCCGGTATCGTCAACTACCGCGACAGCATGGACAACGTCCTGTTCGCCGGCGACCTGTGCGCCTCCAAGCTGGCCAACGGCCAGCCAGGCACCAACGGTTGCAAGATCGCATCGTTCACCACCCTGGACATGTCGGCGCGCTACAACGTGAACAAGCAGTTCACGGTGTTCGCTTCGATCAACAACGTGACCGACAAGATCGCTCCACTCGATCCGCTGACCTACGGTGGCATGAGCTACAACCCGATGGACGCTTCCGGCGCCATTGGCCGCTACTTCAAGCTCGGCGCCCAGTACAAGTTCTTCTAAGCCGCTCGGCTTGAAGCACACAAAAACGGCACTTCGGTGCCGTTTTTTTTGTCCCGACGATTGAAGATTACTCAAGTTGTGTACACAAGCCTCTTGTATCTAAACAGTTACAAAGCGAAATATACAGGACCAAATCACCTGCATTTCATTCGCTAAGCATCTTACAAAAACCGCTATTTTGCGCAAAAACGCCGACATCTTACATCATTCCCTTTTTCCGACAAAAACGCTCAATGTTGCGCTTTTGTAACAGCTTGTGGCTTTTTATTTCAAAAAGATTGCAAGCAAAGAACTCTTGCAAGAAAGTACCAACAGCCTATTGCTAGGTTTTGCGCAAACGCAAAGAACAGTCCAACTTCTGGGAGATCTAAGAATTATGATGAAAGAGAACACCCTGTCATATGCAATCCGCCTGGCGTGCGCCAGCGGCCTGCTGGCAGCCGGAGTCTGCGCACCAGTTTTCGCCCAGCAAACTGATGCCGCTATCCAGCGCGTTGAGATTACCGGTTCGTCGATCAAAC
The DNA here is from genome assembly GCF_001428585.1 of Duganella sp. Root198D2. Lineage (NCBI taxonomy): Bacteria > Pseudomonadati > Pseudomonadota > Betaproteobacteria > Burkholderiales > Oxalobacteraceae > Duganella > Duganella sp. Root198D2. Next base: position 226,357 of record NZ_LMIC01000002.1, read on the forward strand.
GCATCGCCCAGGAGGGTGCGCTGCCGATCCAGACCCTGAGCCGCAAGGACATCGATCAAACCGGCGTGCAGAACGTGGCCGACCTGGTCGCCCTGCTGCCATCGATGCAGGGCATGATCACCTCGTCCGCCTCCATCAACGGCGGAGGCGGCGGCGTACAAAGCGCATCGGTGCACTCGATCGGTACCGACTACACCCTGGTGCTGTTGAACGGCAAGCGCATGGCGCCATACGGCACCGGCAGCGCCGTCAACCTGGCCTCCATCCCGCTGGCAGCGGTCGAGCGCGTCGAGATCCTGACCGACGGCGCTTCCACCCTGTACGGCTCGGACGCCATTGCCGGCGTGGTCAACTTCATCCTGAAGAAAAACCAGAACGACCTGAGCATCGACGCCACCTACAACCGTCCGCAGGAAAAAGGCGGCCAGAGTTCCAATTTTTCGCTCACCAAAGGCTTCGGCAACTACGACAGCGACGGCTTCAACGTCATGCTGGCTTACAGCCACGACCAGAGCAAGGCACTGAGCGCGAGCCAGCGTGACTTCTCCAAATCCGGCGTGGTCAAATTCAGCAAGGACGGCAAGCAATACGCCACCTGGCAGAACTCGATCAACTCGATCCCGGCCAATGCCGATGTATTCAACGGCCCCGACGTCGAAGCGACCTTCTCGCCGGACCTGGTCAACACCGGCAAGTGCAACGGCCCCAACACCTTCGCACGCGGCGGCGTCTGCCGCTACGACTACGCGGCTACCGTGGAACTGCTGCCGGAACTGAAGCGCGACAGCCTGTTCACCTCCGGCGCGCTGAAGATCTCCGACAAGACCCGCCTGACCGGCGAGTTCGTCTACTCCAAGTTCACCAGCACCGCCCGCTATGCAGCACCGGCGCAGCCGCTGACCACCATGAGCACCGATCCGGAAACCCACGTGAAGACCATCAGCCCGGTCTACATCGTGCCTTACAAGAAATCGGTGGAACCGTTGCTGGCTGGCCAGGGCATCGATCCGAACGCGGTGACCGACGCCTACCTGTACTACCGCGCGCGTGACGCGGGTGGCCGTACCGACGACTGGGGCACCAAGGCTCTGCACTTCTCGGTAGGCCTGGACTCCGAGTTCGCCGGCTGGGATGTCGGCGCGGCCTATACCCATTCGCAGAACAAGCAGACCGACAAGGCCGCCGGCGGCTACATGAGCGGCGACAAGTTCGAAGCCCTGGTCCAGTCCGGCGCCTACAACCCTTACGTCTTCGACCCGAATTCCGCCGCCGTCCTGGCGCCGGCAGTGCTGCACGAAAACCTGTCGACCACCAAGTCCAAGCTCGATGTCGTGAGCGCCCACGCTTCGCGTGAAGTGTTCGCCATGGCAGGCGGCAATGCCGCCCTCGGCCTCGGCGCCGACTACACCATGCAGAAGTACGAAGACTCGCCAAGCAGGATCCTGATGGGCCCTGGCCCGGGCAACCCGGGCTGGACCGACACCGTCATCGGCGGCGGCACCGGCTCCCAGCCGCTGGATGCCAAGCGCAATAACTGGGGTGCATTCGGCGAACTGCAAATGCCCGTGATCAAAGGCCTGGATGTAACCGCCTCTGCGCGCTACGACAGCTACGACGCAGTCGACAAGCGCAACACCAGCTACGACGTGAACGGCAATCCGTCGCTGGCCGGCAAGCAGGGCAAAGACGTCTCCAAGGCCACCTTCAAGCTGTCCGCACGCTGGCAGCCTTCGAAGGAAGTCATGCTGCGCGGCTCCTACGGCACCGGCTTCAAGGCGCCGACCATGAACGACATCTCCGATCCGCTGAAGAACGCCGGCTCGTCGAACTTCTTCGCCTGCCCGATCAAGAACGCGGCCGACCCACGCTTCGCTTACTGCCGCGGGGTACAGGAATACGGCCTGCTGACCGTGGGCAACCCGGCCACCGGCGGCGAAGCGCTCAAGCCTGAAACCTCGAAGCAGGCTTCGATCGGCATGCGCCTGGAGCCAATGGACTCGCTCTCTCTGGGCGTGGACTTCTGGGACGTGCGCCTGAAGAACCAGATCCAGAACCTGTCGCAGGACATGCTGTTCGGCACCGAAGCCCTGGCCAGCAAGTACGCCACCATCTACTTCGACCCGATCCAGAAATCGAAGGTCCTGGTCATGACCCAGTCGCCGCTGAACCTGGCCAGCTCGCGCTATCGCGGTATCGACATGGACGCGACCTTCCGCGCCGCCACCCCGATCGGCAAGCTGACCACGAACTGGAGCGCGACCTATATGCTGAAGGCCGAGAAGACCGTGCCTGATGCCGACCATCCTGGCACCAACAAGACCGAGAGCAGCATTGCCCGCTTCGACTCGTACGACGACGTGACCTTCCGCTGGATCTCGCGCCTGGTGTTCTCGCTGAAGTCGAGCGAGCAGTGGGCCAACTCGCTGACCGTGAACTACAAGTCCGGCTACGCCGACAAGGACTTCACGGAAGACGATGGCCGCGTGCGCTCGGTCAACGACGACGGCACCCTGGGCGGCTATGTCGACATGAAAGGCCGCAAGGTCAAGGCATATACCACCCTCGACTGGCAGTCGAAGTATGTCTTCAACCAGAACTTCTCGATCACCGGCGGTATCCGCAACCTGCTGGACAAGGATCCTCCACTGTCGATCCGCGACACCGGCGGCGGCAACCAGGTTGGCTACGACGGTCGCTACACCGACCCGCTGGGCCGTACTTTCTACCTGACCGCCAGCTACAAGTTCAAGTAATCGCGCATTAAATACAACTCCCGCTCCCCGCCCGCGCAAGCTGGCGGGGATTTTTTATGCCTAACTTAATTGTTTCAATTTGTTTCACTTATCAAACATCTATTGCTAAGCTATTGAGTCGGTGGTTTGATATCGCTCCCACTATTTCATTAATGAGACGTTTATCAATGATCATCGAGAAAGCCCTGTCGCGCTCCCTGCGCGTGATGTTCGCCGGTAGCCTGGCCATCGGCAGCGCAGCCGCCTTTGCCCAGGAAGCAGCTCCTGAAGCGCCGATGCAGCGCGTTGAAATCACCGGTTCCAGCATCAAGCGCATCGCTGCAGAATCCTCGCTGCCGGTACAGTCGTTCAGCCAGAAAGACATCAAGAAGACCGGCGTGTCCACCGTGACCGACTTCATCCAGCAATTGCCAGCCATGCAGGGCTTCTCCGTCGCGGCCGACTCGGTCGGCGGCGGCGGCGGCGGTGTCACCACTGCTTCCATCCACGATATCGGCGCCGCCTACACCCTGGTGCTGCTGAACGGCCGCCGTATCGCCCCGTCCAATTCCGGCACCACCATCGACCTGAACTCGATCCCGCTGTCGGCCATCGAGCGCGTCGAAGTGCTGACCGACGGCGCCTCCGCGCTGTACGGCGCCGACGCCATTGCCGGCGTGGTCAACTTCATCCTGAAAAAGGGTGCCACCGACTGGGAAATCAATGCCAAGTACTCGCGCCCCGAGCAGAGCGGCGGCGCCAGCAACGCAATCTCCCTGAGCAAGGGCTTCGGCGACATCGACGAAGACGGCTACAGCGTGTTCTTCTCGCTCAGCCACGATGAGCAGAAACAGCTCAAGGCATCGCAGCGCGACTTCGCCCGCACCGGCATCATCAACTTCACCGACCCGGCCAACGGCAAGCAGTTGCAGTTCATCAACGGTTCCTCGCGTTCGCTGCCAGCCAATGCCGGCGTGAACTACCTCTCCAACGAAATCGATCCGGCGACCGGCGAACGCGTCAGCAAGACCGTCAACCTGAACCCATACGCCCTGTCCCACGGCGGGAAGTGCGCCGCGGTCAATGCCGACTTCTACGGCGACGGCAACTGCTACTTCGACAACGCCTCGACCATCGAGATCAATCCGAAAACGCAGCGCGACGCCTTGTTCTCGTCCGGTAGCGTAAAGCTGGGCAACACTGGCTTCAAAGGTTTCTACGACCTGGCCTACACCGAAGCGAAAGTGATTGCCTCCATCGCCCCGTATCCGGCCGACTTCTCGATCGCCAAAGGTTCGGCCCTGTACAACAAGTACATCCAGCCTAACCTGAGCGCCGAACAGGATGCCGGCGCCACCTCCGTCGTGGCCAAGTACCGCCTGTACGAAATGGGCAACCGCACCTACGACTACGGCACCAAGGCCACCCACCTGGTGGCAGGCGTGGACGGCGCCGTTGCCGGCTGGGACGTCAACTCGGCCCTGACCTACTCCAAGAACAAGCAGACCCAGAAATACGTCGGCGGCTTCCCGCTGGCCGACAAGTTCCAGGCTGCGATTGACGCCGGCAGCATCGATCCGTTCGCCTACGGCCTCGGTGAAATGCCGCAAGCCATGCGCGACACCTTGCTGTCGACCGGCTTCAGCGGCACCTACAATACCCAGACCGTGGAAATGAAGGGCTGGGATGCCCGCGCCTCTCGTGAAGCGTTCAAGCTGCCGGGCGGTGCGGCGCAGATCGGCGTTGGCGTCGATTACCGCAACACCTCGTTCAAGGTCAAGCAGGCTGACGTGGCGAAGAACGCCCAGATCCTGTTCGACAACCCGCAAGTGGACAGCTCTTACGAGCGCGACAACTTCGGTGCCTACACCGAGCTGGTGATGCCAGTCAGCAAAGCGCTGGAACTGACCGGCTCCGCCCGCTACGACCAGATCGGCGCGATCGACAACAACCTGACCGGCAAGAAGGTCGGCAGCAAGGAAAACGCCGCCACCTGGAAACTGAGCGCCAAGTACACCGCGGCCAGGAACCTGCTGTTCCGCGCTGCGGCCGGTACCGGCTTCCGCGCCGCATCGATGCAGGAAATCGCCGGCCCGCTGGAAGACTGGGGCGTCACTGGCGGTAATTACCAGTGCCCGCTGACCGGCACCGGCCACCCGCTGGCCTCCTACTGCAACGGCGTGGTGCGACAGCAGTTCGAAGCCTTCCAGGGTGGCAACCCGGACCTGAAGCCGGAGAAGTCCAAGCAGTGGAGCATCGGCACCGTATTCGAGCCGACCAACGCGCTGTCGATGTCGTTTGACCTGTGGAATGTGGAAATCCGCGACCAGGTGACGTCGGTCTCCGAAGGCCTGATCTTCGCCGACCCGGCCAAGTACGCCAACCTGTTCACCACCAAGCACATCGGCTCGACCGGCGCCGACGTGCTGGCCATCAAACTGCTGCCGATCAATATCGGCAAAGTCGAGAACCGCGGCGTCGACTATGACTTCACCCACAAGACCAAGCTGTTCGACGGCAAGCTGACCAGCCGCCTGGCCGGCACCTGGCTGCTGCGTTCGCGCTACACCACCCCGGGCACCGACGACCAGTGGGAATCGAGCCTGAACCGCTACGGCTCGAACGACAAGGTCAGCTTCCGCCATGTGGTGCGTGCTTCGACCAGCTTCGAGCAGGCGCAATGGACTCACACGCTGAGCGCCAACTACCGCAACGGCTACACCGACAAGGAGCAAAGCGCGGACGTGTGTGCCGTGATCGTGGCTGGCCAGCCGGGCGAATGCTATGGCATTACCCTGCAGGTGCCGAGCTATACCACCTTCGACTTGCAGACGGCTTACCGCCCGCTGAAGAACCTGGAAATCACCGGCGGCATCATCAACCTGTTCGACCGCGATCCGCCGTTCACCCTGCGTAACGCCGGCTCGCACCAGGTTGGCTACAACCCGTCCTACTCGTCGGCACTAGGTCGCCAGTTCTACCTGAGCGCGTCGTATAAGTTCTAATTCGCCTGCTTAAAAAGTCCCCGCCTGCCAAGGCGGGGATTTTGACTGTTTACCCAAGTTTTGTGGCAAATCGGGCACACTTCCCCGCCCGTTAACAAGCTGCATTTCGGCAAGTCATCGCGGCCAATTCGGTCGAATAAAACACCCCTTCCCCGCGCAACATCGCTCAAAAAAGGCCAATCCCAGCCTTCATCGAACCGTCTCGTTACTACCAAGTGCGAAGTTGCATGCACAACTTCGGCATTTCTATGGATTGACACAATTCGTCAATGAATGATTTGATAAGCGCGGACGAAAGGCAGGGACCACAAGTTGCGCTGTTTGTCGTCAAACAAAAATTAAAGGGCCAGTAACGGCCTTAAACAGTTTGTAATTCTTGGGAGTATCAAAGATATGTTGAAGGAAACCATTCTGTCGCGCTCGATCCGCGTGATCTGCGCCGGTGGCCTGGCGCTTGGCATGCACGCTGCATTCGCACAAGAAGCAGCTGAACAGCCAATCCAACGCGTGGAAATCACCGGCTCCTCGATCAAGCGCATCGCTGCCGAGGCATCGCTGCCGGTTCAGACATTCAACCAGAAGGACATCCAGCGCACCGGCGTGACTTCGGTCACCGACTTCATCCAGCAACTGCCTGTGATGCAAGGCTTCACCGCCTCGTCCGACTCGGTTGGCGGCGGCGGCGGCGGCCTGACCACTGCTTCCATCCACGGCGTTGGCGAAACCTACACCCTGGTCCTGGTCAATGGCCGTCGTATCGCTCCTGCGAACTCCGGCACCACCATCGATATCAGCACCATCCCGCTGGCGGCCGTTGAACGTATCGAAGTGCTGAGCGACGGTGCATCCGCACTGTACGGCGCCGACGCGATCGCCGGCGTGGTGAACTTCATCATGAAAAAGGGCGCAGCTCCGCTGACCGTCGACGCCAAGTACAGCAAGCCGCAGCACCCGGGCGGCACCGACCGTACCGTGTCGATTTCGAAAGGCTTCGGCGACTACGAAGCTGACGGCTACAGCCTGTTCATGTCGTACAGCCACCAGAATTCAGACCGCCTGAAGGCTTCCCAGCGCGAATTCGCCAAGACCGGCATTATCAACTTCAACGATCCCAAGACTGGCAAGCCGCTGCAGTTCTTCAACGGCTCTTCCCGCTCGATTCCGCCAAACGTCACCGTTGGCTACCTTGACGGCGCCGGCGACAAGCAGTCGGTTTCGGTCAACCCATACCTGAAACTCAACGGCAAGTGCCCAGCCGCCCACGTTGACCTGGGCGACGGCCAGTGCTACTTCGACTACACCTCCTCGGTGGAAATCTCTCCTGAAATCAAACGCGACGGCTTCTGGGCGTCCGGCAGCCTGAAACTGGGCAACACCGGCTGGAAGGCGTTCTCCGACGTGTCGTTCAACAAGTCGCATATCTACGCGACCATCGCTCCTTATCCGGCTGAATTCTCGCTGGCACAGGGCAGCCCGCTGTTCACCAAGTACGTCCAGCCTTACCTGACTCCTGAACAGTTGAGCGGCATGACGTCGGCGACCGTCAAGTACCGCCTGCAAGACCTGGGCGGCCGTGCTTATGATTACGAAAGCAAAGCGTCCAACATCGTCGCTGGCGTCGAAGGCCAGGCCGCAGGCTGGGATATCAATTCGGCCGTGATCTACTCGCGCAACAAGCAGCCACAGAACTACCTGGGCGGCTTCCCTCTGGCCGACAAGTTCGATGCCGCGATCGCCGCCGGCAAGCTGGATCCATTCCCGTACGCACTGGGCGAAATGCCGCAGGGCATGCAAGACGTGCTGCGCTCCACCCAATACGTCGGCAACTACAACACCACCGACATCAAGGTGTACGGCTGGGATATGCGCGGCTCGCGCGAAGTCTTCTCGCTGCCAGCCGGCCCGGCCATGCTGGGTGTGGGCGCCGACATCCGCAAGACCAAGTTCTCGCAACGCGCCAACCAGGCCGTGGCCCATTCGGAAATCCTGTTCGACGACGACCAGCCGGAATACGCTTTCTCGCGCAAGAGCGGCGGCGTGTTCGGCGAACTGGAAACCCCGATTACCAAGGAATGGTCCGTCACCACCTCGGCGCGCTATGACCGCGTGACCAAGCTGAGCGACGACCTCAATGGCGGCGACGTCGGCAGCAACCAGTCGGCCGGCACCTTCAAGGTCAGCACCCGCTGGCAGCCAAGCAAGTCCATGGTGTTCCGTGGCGCTTACGGCACCGGCTTCAAAGTTGCTTCCATGACCCAGATCGGCCAGCCACTGGCTGACTTCGGCGTGACCGGCGGCACCTACAACTGCCCGCTGAGCGCAGCCAACGGCCTGCAGAACCACCCACTGGCGCAGTACTGCGATACCCGCGGCCAGCTGGAAGTGTTCCAGGGCGGTAACTCCGGCCTGAAGCCAGAGAAATCACGTCAGTGGACCCTGGGTGCCGTGTTCGAGCCAACCTCGAACTTCAGCGCCAAGATGGACCTGTGGTCGGTTGAGATCCGCGATGCGGTGACCAGCGTCAGCGAAGACCTGATCGCCAACAATCCAGGCAAGTACATCGACCTGTACACGGTGAAGCACAAGGCTTCCACCGGCCTGGACAAGCTGGCCATCAAACTGCTGCCGATCAACATCGGCCGTCAGGAAAACAAGGGCGTGGACTACGATTTCCAGTTCCGCGAAAAGGTTTGGGAAGGCAAGCTGACCGCGCGCCTGGCCGGTACCTACATCTACCACTCGAAGTACACCACGCCAGGCACCAACGACTCGTGGGAATCGAGCCTGAACGTGTACGGTTCGGATAACACTGTGCAGTTCCGCAACGTGATCGCCACCAGCCTGACCTACGACATCGGTCGTTTCACCCACAACCTGGTGGGCAACTTCCGCAATGGCTACAAGGACAAGCACCACGACGCGGAAAACTGCGCGGTCAACACCAACGACGCGGCAGCGGAGTGCGTGGACGTGCAGCTGGACGTGCCAAGCTACACCACCTTCGACTGGCAGACCACCTTCCGCGCCATGAAAGGCCTGGAGCTGACCTTCGGCGTGAAGAACCTGACCGACCGCGATCCACCGCTGTCGCTGCGTAACACCGGTTCGCACCAGTTGGGTTACGACCCACGCTACGCCAGCGCCCTCGGCCGCACCTACTACCTTGGCGCACAGTACAAGTACTGATTGCTGAAGTAGCTTGAGTAAAAAAACCCCGGCTGTGCACTGCGCAGCCGGGGTTTTTTATTACCTGCCGGTTCTTACTCGCCCTGCAGGCGGCGCTGGCGCACGGCGGCAGCCAGGTTCTCCAGCACCTGTACGCTGGTGTCCCAGTCGATGCAGCCGTCGGTGATCGACTGGCCGTAGGTCAGTTCCTTGCCCTGCACCAGGTCCTGGCGGCCTGCCACCAAGTGCGACTCAACCATCACGCCGACGATGCGGGTATCGCCGCCGGCCACCTGCTGCGCGATATCGGCGCACACCGGCACCTGGTTTTCCGGCTTCTTCGACGAGTTGGCATGCGATGCATCGATCATCAGGCGCGCCGCCAGGCCGTAGCCGGAGATCGCCTTGCAGGCTTCTTCCACGCTGGCCGCATCATAGTTCGGCGTCTTGCCGCCGCGCAGGATGATGTGGCAATCTTCATTGCCGTTGGTCGACACGATGGCAGAGTGGCCGCCCTTGGTGACCGACAGGAAGTGGTGCGGCTGCGAGGCCGCCTTGATCGCTTCCACTGCGATCTTGGTGTTGCCGTCGGTGCCGTTCTTGAAGCCCACCGGGCAGGACAGGCCGGAGGCCAGTTCGCGGTGCACCTGCGATTCGGTGGTGCGGGCGCCGATTGCGCCCCAAGAGATCAGGTCGGCAATGTATTGCGGGCTGATGACGTCCAGGAATTCGGTACCGGCCGGCAGGCCCATCTCATTGATGGAGCGCAGCAGTTCGCGCGCCATGCGCAGGCCGTCGTTGATGCGGAAGCTGTTGTCCATGTACGGATCGTTGATCATGCCCTTCCAGCCCACGGTGGTGCGCGGCTTTTCGAAGTAGACGCGCATCACGATCTCCAGGTCGCCCTTCAGGCGTTCGCGTACCGGCGCCAGGCGCCGCGCATATTCCAGCGCCGCTTTCGGGTCGTGGATCGAGCATGGGCCGACCACCACCATCAGGCGGTCGTCCTGGCCGTGCAGGATGCGGTGCAGCGCGACGCGCGCTTCGGAAGCCGTGTTGGATGCCGCTTCCGTGCAGGGAAATTCGCGAATCAGGTGCGACGGTGGCGTCAGCTCCTTCATTTCACGAATACGCAGGTCGTCGGTACGTTGCATGATGGTTTCTCCTGAGGCTTAAATAAAATCGGGTAAAAAAAAACCGCCATTGCTGGCGGTTTGTCTTGGTATCTGCTGGGATCTCGTTTTGCTGCTACGTGAACCGGCCGCTACTCCACCGCCTTTGGGTTGGAATTGCTAAAGTAAAAAAAGCCGGTAAAGAAGTGCAGCTGCATGGGTCGAGTTCCGTGGATTTCGATCCACTATAACAACAGTTATCGCCTAATGCAAGCGAGGCGTTCAGGCCTTGCGGCGGCGGCGCGCCGCCAGCAAAGCCAGTAGTCCCGCACCCGCCAGGCCCAGTGCACCAGGCTCCGGCACATCGACCGGACGCGTGCCGCTCAAGGCACTGATGTAGACCGTGGTGTCCAGCCGGTCATCGCCGCGGTCGCCGATGATGAAGGTCAGGGTATGGCTGCGGTCCGTGCTCAGGCCGCTCAACGCAAAATTCTGCACTGGCTTGCAGCTGGTCGCCGTATCCGGGCAGAGGATGCCGTTCAGTTCAGTTCCATCAAACTGCTGCACCGATGGATGGTCAATATTGACCGGCAAACCGCCAACGAAAGCGATATTCACGCCATCGATCAGCAAGCCGAAGCCATCGACGAATTTGCCGACGAAGTCCGGGAATTCTTCCGAGCCGAACACGGTCTGGAAAAACACGCTGCCGGTGCCGGTCGTGAAATTGATATCGAGCTGGGTGACATCGAAATAATTGTCGTTGCCACCGATTTGGGACAGGATCGCGTGCTGGGCTGCCGTGCCCAGCACCCCGTACTGGGTGGTCTTGGTATCTTTTTGGTTTGGTCCGTCCGCGTAGTCGCGCACATCGCCGGTCGACAGCATGATGCCGCTGCCGATGCCGTAAGTGCCGCTGGCATTGCTGAAGGTGCCGCTGGAAGTGGCATGGCCGCTCAGGGCAGCTGCGTTGACCGTCAAACCCGATGCACCGGCCGAGACTGCGCTTGCCAGCGCGACGGCGTCGCTGGTGGCGCTTGCGACGATTGCGTGCGCGGCATTGGCAACACACAGGCAGCTTGCCGTCAAAACCAGTCCAGCCAAGTACTTCATGAACCACTCCTTTTTCGTATGAACCCTGCATTGTAGCAATTTTAATACCAAATTAATAACTTATTGTTTTTCTTGATATTATTAAATCGATTCAGGGCGCAATGTATCAATATTCGACAGAAACTTGCACGAGTGAAGTAGACGCGCAGGCGCAACAGTGAATAGTTCCGGGCGGAAGTTTTGGACGTTTGTTATCAGATCTCAAATAGAATTCCTTCAACCTTTGCAGGTGCCTAACGCCCGGCACTTCCATCGGACCCGACATCCCATCTATTTGAGGAGAAGTACGTTGGCTACAATCAAGGCTAAATCGATCATTTATTCCCTGTTGTCAGCATTCGGTGCATTGGCAGTCTTGCCGGCCATGGCGCAGCAACAGGCTCCCGAAGAAAAAATGATCCGGGTCGAAGTGACCGGATCCTCCATCAAACGACTGGTATCGGAAACGTCCCAGCCGCTTTCCGTTTTCAAGGCCGAAGAATTTACCAAGCAGGGCTTGACCACCGCCCAGGAAGTGCTGGACCGGATCCCGTCCAACCAGACCAGCATGGGCGCCGGCAACGTCGTGGGCGGCAACGCCAGCGGCCTGCCGACCGGCGGCCAGGCGGTGGCCGACCTGCGCGGCCTCGGCGGCGACAAGACCCTGGTGCTGCTGAATGGCCGCCGCATCGCCAACCACCCGTATGACGGCGCCAGTGTCGACCTGAACATCATCCCGGTGGCAGCGCTGGAGCGGGTTGAGGTCCTGCGCGACGGCGCTTCCGCCATCTACGGTACCGATGCCATCGGCGGTGTGATCAACTTCATTACCAAGCGTTCCGTGACCGGCACCACCGTCGCGGCGGAAACCATGCTGCCGCGCGAAAAGGGCGGCAAGGAGCGCCGCGCCAATATCGTCAGCGGCGTCGGCAACCTCGACAGCGACGGCTGGAACCTGATGGGCGTGCTGGACTGGCAAAAGCAGGATGTCCTGACGTCGCAGCAGCGTGATTTCTCGAAGACCGCCGTGATCCCCGAGCGCGGCATGACCGTGGCTGACGGCACTTCCGGCACAACCTTCCCTGGCAACTATTTCGATCCGGTCACCGAAGCGACGGGCAACCCCGGCTTTGCCAGCGGCTGCCTGCCGCCGTTCTCGATCCCGCGGCCATCCAACGGCACCTGCCGCCAGGACTATACGCGCCAGATCGACGACCTGCCGAAGCAGGACCGCCTGGTCTTCTTCGGCAAGGCCGCCTTCAAACTCAATGCCGACACCACGGCCAGCCTGGAATACCTGCACTCGCGCAACAAGGTAATGTCGCGCACGGCACCGCCGCCGCAGACCGGCCTGGTCTTGCCTATCACCAGCCCTTACTATCCGGGTAATGCGGGCGGCGTGCCGGCCCAGCCAAACCTGTCCGGCCAACCACTGTCGGTCAACTGGCGCCCAACGGAAGCCGGCCAGCGCCAGATCAACTCCAAGGGCGAAGGCGACCGCCTGGTAGCGGCGCTGGAAGGTATCGCGGCAGGCTGGGACTACAAGGCAGGCTTGAACCACTCGGTCAGCAAGTCCGAGGAAAACTTCACCGGCGGCTATGTGCAGGACGCCGGCTTTGCCGCTGGCGTGCTGAACGGCATCCTGAATCCTTTCGGCATGCAGAATGAAGCCGGCCGCGCCTACCTGGCCAGCGTAGCGCTGCGCGGCAAGGTGCAGGACGCCAAGAACAAGGCCACCACCTTCGACATCAAGGGTTCGCGCGACGTGATGCAACTGGCTGGCGGCGCCATGGCAGTCGCGCTGGGCGCCGAATACCGCAAGGAAGACGCCGACTTCAACGTCAACCGGGATATCGCCGGCCAGGCCTCCAGCTCCGGCCTGTCCGGCTCGCAGTCCAAAACCGGTTCGCGCAATGTGAAGGCGGTGTATGGGGAATTGAGCGTGCCGCTGATCAAGGATCTCGACATCCAGGCCGCCGTGCGCTACGACCATTACAGTGACGCGGGCAGCACCACCAACCCGAAACTGGGTGTTCGCTACCAGCCAACCCCGCAACTGCTGCTGCGCGGCTCAGCCAGCACCGGCTTCCGCGCCCCGACCTTGTTTGAGAAAAACGCACCGCAGTCGAAGAACGACACCAGCAACACTTACGACGATCCGATCCTGTGCCCGGGCGGCGTGCCACAGCCTGGCGCCAACCCGCTGCGCGATTGCGACCTGCAACAGTTCAAGTTGCAAGGCGGGAATACTGCGCTGACGCCAGAAAAATCCAAGACCTTCTCCTTCGGCGCAGTCTTCGAGCCGGTGCGCAACACCACCATCGCGCTGGACTACTGGAATATCCGCCTGAAGGACAAGATCGGCGCGCTGCCGGAGCAAGCAATCTACGGCGACTACGCGAAATACCAGGCGCGCTTCCTGCGCAACCCGGATGGCTCGCCGTTCGCGATCCTGGACCTGAACGAAAACCTGGGCCGCGTGAAGACCGATGGTATCGACCTGAGCGCAACGGTCAACTCGGGCCGCACCGAGTACGGCAGCTTCACCTTCACCCTGGATGGCACCTGGGTCCACAGCTACAAATACCAGAACGAGCGGGACGGCGCGTTCATCCAGAATGTCGGCACCTACGGCGACAATGGCCCGATCATGCGCTGGCGCCACAATGCCTCGCTGACCTGGCGTGACGGGAACTGGAGCACGACCCTGTCGCAGAATTTCAAATCGGGTTACGTCGACCAGAACTTCGTGGCGCCTGAGTTCTTCAACAAGGTGGATTCCTACCAGTTGTGGAACCTGTCCGCGACCTACACCGGCTGGAAAGGCGTAACGCTGACCGGCGGCGTGAAGAACCTGCTGGACAAGGATCCGCCATTCACCAACCAGGGCACGGTGTTCCAGAAAGGCTATGACCCGCGCTACTCCGACCCGATCGGCCGCGCAATTTACCTGCGTGCCAGCTACAGCTTCTAAATAGCTGCGTAGTTATACGTAAGGAAAATAAATATTCGCTTCCTGAACCAAACCCCAATTGTTGGCATCCAACAATTGGGGTTCAGTTCATTGGTTGGCTTGTTTTGCTTTCTGCTGGCAATTCTGTTGTTTTTACGCGAACCCATCGTTACATATTCGCCGTTGCACGGGAAAGCCAAAAGAATCGAAGAAATTGGCCTAAAAGTCGTATACACAGGCAGTTTCGCTCCATTTGGGCGCGGAATCGCAGCACTTAGCCTATTTTGCGTCAGCGAAACTTCGTATTTGAAAGTTATTTTCGGGGGAGAATTTTTGTAACGCCCTATTCCCTTGTCAATAGAAAAATATTATAAAAGATAGATCTCTTGCAAAAGAGTTATCCCCCCCTTTTGGAGACTGTCCAATGCAACAAAAGAAACTGGTTGTGAATCTGCGCCGCTGCCTGCCTTACCTGGCTGCGCCGCTGCTGCTGTCTTCTGTGGCCGCCCAAGCCCAGCAGGCTCCCGCGCCGATCCAGCGCGTCGAAATCACCGGCTCGCACATCCGCCGTGCCGAAGCCGAGTCCTCGAACCCGATTCAGGTGCTGTCGCGTGCGGACATTGAAAAGTCCGGCAAGACCACCGTCGCCGAACTGCTGCAAACCCTGGCAGTCGACAACCAGGGTTCGGTCCCGACATCCTTCGGTAGCGGCTTCGCCTCCGGCGCATCGGGCATCTCCCTGCGCGGCCTGGGCGCTGCTTCCACCCTGGTACTGCTGAACGGCCGCCGCATGGCACCGTACGGCCTGGCTGATGACGGCCAGAAAGTGTTCTCCGACCTGAACGTGATCCCGGCCGAAGCGGTCGAGCGCGTTGAAGTGCTGAAAGGCGGCGCCTCCGCCCTGTACGGCTCGGACGCGATTGCCGGCGTGGTCAACATCATCCTGCGCAAGGAATTCAAAGGCACCACCGTGCGCGCCAGCCAAGGCCTGTCGCAAGAGCGTGACGGCGGCGATACCCGCCTGGCCCTGACCACCGGTTTCGGTGACCTGGACACCGACCGTTACAACGTGCTGTTCAACGCCGAATTCGGCCTCAAGCGCGAAGTATGGAACCGTGACCGCAGCGACCGCGGCGCCGTTGGCAAGAGCGACCTGCGCGACTTCGGCTTCAGCGCCCAGGAATCGCTGGGTGGCACTGGCGCCATCGTCGACAACAACCTGGCCGGCAGCTCCATCGTCGGTAACGTCCGTAACCCGGCAACCCTGGACTACTACAGCCGCGGCAACATGGCTGCTGGCACCGGTTTCACCCGCACCTTCGCCGGCGCCGACTGCAGCAAGCTGACCAGCCACCCGCAAGGTGACCCACTGGGCGGCTGCCTGACCGATGCCGCACAGGAATACGGCCAGATCCAGCCACGTCAAAAGACTGCCAACCTGTTCACCCGCGCCACCATCAACCTGAGCCAGGATTGGCAAGCCTATTTTGAAGGCAACGCCTACCGCAGTGAGTCGGTCGCCAGCGGCACCCCGTCCGGTATTTCGGGCAGCGTTGGCTATCCAGGCGGCCCGGTCAGCAACGCCGCCGTGGCCCTGGGCGCGGCCCACCCTGACAACCCTTACTTCGGCAGCGCCGCACGCCTGCGTTACCTGGCTGCGGACGTCGGCCCACGCGTCAGCAACGTCGACTCCAACTTCTACCGCGCCTTGATCGGCGTCAAGGGTACGGCAGCCGGCTGGGATATCGACACTGCCTACCTGTACTCGGCAACCAAAGTCAGCAACGAGCGTAGCGGCTACCTGCAACGCGACGTGACCTTCGCCCTGCTGAACCCGAGCGCAGCCAACGTCGCTGCCGCCATGAAAAACGCCCGCTACGCAGCCCTGCCAGCTGGCAGCTTCTGGCGCATCGGCGAGAACGCCGGCCTCAACTCGGGCGCGCTGTACGCCGCCCTGTCGCCGAACATTTCCAACGATGCAGCAACCAGCATCTCGCAAATCGACTTCAAGGCTTCGCGTGAAATCGCCAAGTGGGAAGCCGGTTCGGTCGGCCTGGCATTCGGTGCAGAATACCGCCGCTCCGAGACCCGCCTGCAGCCAACCGAAGGCACCGACACCGGCAACATCATCGGCCTGGGTTACTCGGCCTATGACGGCAAGCGTAACGAAAGCGCGGTATACGCTGAAATGGCGATTCCGCTGCTGAAGACCCTGGAAGCGCAAACCGCAATTCGCTGGGACCATTTCTCTGACGTCGGCAATTCCTACACGCCGAAGCTGGGCCTGAAATGGACTCCGACCGGCAACTTCGCACTGCGCGCCAACCTGGAGCGTGGTTTCCGCGCCCCAAGCGCAGCAGAAAACGGCAAAGGCGGCCTGGCAGCGTTCTCCACCGCAACCGACCCGGTACGTTGCGCCCTGGGCGTAGCATCGGCATGTAACCCTGCTTCGATCGCTATCATCACCAGCCCGAATCCAGCCCTGTCGCCGGAACGTTCGAAGAGCTACTCGGTGGGCATGGTATGGGATCCAATGCCACGTACCAGCCTGGCGGTCGACCTGTGGCAGATCAAACGTACCAACGAGATCAACCAGGAGCAGACCGATGCAGCAATCGCTGCTGGCCACGTTGCACGTGACCCATCGACCGCTACCAACATTCCTGGCGACCCAGGTGCGATCACTGCCGTGCTGGCCAACTACGTGAACTCGGCTTCGACCATCGTTCGCGGTGTCGACCTGGATGCACGCAAGTCCTTCGCGCTGGGCGACGGCAATGGCACCCTGACCATCGACGCCAAATGGACCCATCTGATCAAGATGGAACGCACGGAGAAGGATGGCAGCAAGCGTGACTTCGCTGGTACCCACGGTAACTGCGATGCCACCAACTGCATGGGCACGCCTGACAACCGCGTGAACCTGGGCGCCACCTGGGAGCGTGATGCTCTGCGCCTGTCGCTGAACATGAACTACCGCGACAAGCTGGACAACATCAACTTCAAGGATGACCCTGATGGTTGCGCCTCGCACTTCGCTAACGGCAACGATGCACCATCCGGTTGCAAGATCTCGTCCTTCACCACGTTCGACCTGGTGGGCCGTTATCGCCTGAGCGACAAGGCTGAGCTGTTCGGTTCGATCAACAACCTGTTCGACAAGAAAGCTCCGCTGGATCCGCTGACCTACGGCGCGCAAAGCTACAACCCGCTGGACTACAGCGGCGCACTGGGCCGTTACTTCAACATCGGCATGCGCTACAAGTTCTAAGTAGCACGGCACCTGGTGCCAGACAACCGCGCCCTTCGGGGCGCGGTTTTTTTTGTTTACTCGCCTTTGATCAGGCTCGCCACCTTGGTGGTGATGATGTCCACCGCCGGCCCGTTGGCACCATGAGGAAGAATCACGTGGGCGTGGCGCTTGGTCGGTTCGATGAACTGCTTGTACATCGGGCGCACGGTTTCCATGTATTGGTTGATCACGCTCTCCGTGCTGCGGCCGCGCTCTGCGATATCGCGCTGCAGGCGGCGGATAAAGCGCACGTCGGCAGCGGTGTCGACAAAGATTTTCAGGGACATCTGCTTGCGCAGGTCGGCGTCATACAGCGCGAACAGTCCTTCGATCACGATCACGGGCGCCGGTTTAACGGTGATGGTCTGGGTAGTGCGGTTATCGATGGAAAAGTCGTACACCGGCATTTCGATCGATTCGCCCTCGCGCAGGCGGCGTACGTGCTCCACCATCAGCGGCCAGTCGAACGCTTCCGGGTGGTCGTAGTTGACCTTGCGCCGGTCTTCGGGCGACATATGGGTCTGGTCCAGGTAGTAGTCGTCCTGCAGGACCACCGAGACTACCTCGGAGCCGAAGGATTTCAATACTTCGCGCGTGACGGTCGATTTGCCGCTGCCGCTGCCGCCTGCGACGCCAATCACGAAGGGTTTGTTGTTCGAATTGTTCATGTGATATCCGTCCCAGGCAAAAAAAACCGGGTATTTTACCCGGTCTTTGTGTTGCCCTTGTTTTAGGCGGTGCCGCCGACTGTCACGCCGTCCAGCCGTAGCGTCGGCTGGCCGACGCCGACCGGCACGCTTTGCCCTTCCTTGCCGCACACTCCGACACCCGGATCGAGCTTCATATCGTTGCCGATCATGGTGATGCGGTTCATGACGTCAGGGCCATTGCCGATCAGGGTGGCGCCTTTGACCGGATAGCTCACCTTGCCGTTTTCGATCATGTACGCCTCGGAGGCCGAGAACACGAACTTGCCGTTGGTGATGTCGACCTGGCCGCCGCCGAAGTTGACCGCGTAGATGCCGTTCTTCACCGAAGCCAGGATCTCCTCCGGATCCTTGTCGCCGCCCAGCATATAGGTGTTGGTCATGCGCGGCATCGGCAGGTGGGCGAACGATTCGCGGCGTGCGTTGCCGGTGACGTTCATCTTCATCAGGCGCGCATTCATGGTGTCCTGGATATAGCCCTTCAGCACGCCGTCTTCGATCAGCGTGGTGCACTGGGTCGGGTTGCCCTCGTCATCGATGTTCAACGAGCCGCGGCGGTTGGCCAGCGTGCCGTCATCGACCACGGTAACGCCCTTGGCGGCCACGCGCTCGCCGATGCGGCCGGAGAAGGTGGAAGAACCCTTGCGGTTGAAATCCCCCTCCAGGCCGTGGCCGATCGCTTCGTGCAGCAGGATGCCCGGCCAGCCAGGGCCCAGCACCACGGTCATCGGGCCGGCAGGCGCCGGGCGCGCGTCCAGGTTCACCAGTGCCGACTTCACCGCGTCGGTCGCGTACTGGTCCAGCAGCGCATCGGTGAAGTAGCCGTATTCATAGCGACCGCCGCCGCCGGAAGAGCCGACTTCGCGGCGGCCGTTCTGCTCCACGATCACGGTCACCGACACGCGCACCAGCGGGCGGATATCGGCTGCCAGTACGCCATCGCTGCGCACCACCAGCACCACATCGTATTCGCCGGCCAGGCCGGCCATCACCTGCACCACACGCGGATCCTTGGCACGCGCCATCTTCTCGACGCGCTCCAGCAGCTTGACCTTGGACGCGGCGTCGAGCGACACCAGCGGGTCATGCGGCATGTACAGCGAACGGCCGCCGACCGGCGTCATCTTGCCGGCCACCTTGATCTTGCCGGCGCCGGCGCGCGCAATGGTGCGCGTGGCAGCGGCAGCATCCAGCAGTGCCGACTCGGAAATCTCATCGGAATAGGAGAAGGCGGTCTTGTCGCCCGACACGGCGCGCACGCCGACGCCCTGGTCGATCGAGAACGAACCGGTCTTGACGATGCCTTCTTCCAGGCTCCAGCCCTCGTTCTTGGTGAACTGGAAGTACAGGTCGGCGTAGTCGACCTTATGGGTGAACATGCTGCCCAGTGCTTTCAGCAGTTTGCCTTCATCCAGGCCAAATGGCGTCAGCAGGATGTCTTTCGCTGCGGCCATGGCGGACATATTGGGGTCGAATGGTTTCATATCGGAATCTTGTTTTGAATGGTACTTAAGCCGGATTTTAGAGGATTCGGTGTTTCAGTGCTGGCAAGCTCTCACGAACGCCATGCACGAAGGCCGGGTCCAGTTCGCCGCTGACAACGCCCTCGCCTTCCGCCAGCACGGCCTTGACCTCGCCCCACGGGTCGATCAGCATCGAATGGCCCCAGGTACGGCGGCCGTTGACGTGGCTGCCGCCCTGCGCCGCGGCCAGCACATAGCACTGGTTTTCAATGGCTCGTGCGCGCAGCAGGATTTCCCAGTGCGCCTTGCCGGTGGTGTAGGTAAAGGCTGCCGGCACCACGATCAGGTCGAGCGGGCCCATGGCACGGTACAGTTCGGGGAAACGCAAGTCGTAGCAGACCGACATGCCGACCTTGCCGAGCGCTGTCTCAACCGTGCCAACCGTCTTGCCAGGCACGATGGTGCGCGCTTCGTCATACGATTCCGTGCCCTTGGTGAAACCGAACAGGTGGATCTTGTCGTAACGGCCAGCATGCTTGCCCTGCGGATCGTAGACCAGCGTGGTATTGACGACACGTGCGGGATCGTCGGAAGCCAGCGGCAGCGTGCCGCCCAGCAGCCAGATGCCGTGCTCGCGCGCCATGGCCGACATGAAATCCTGGATCGGTCCCTGTCCCAGCGCTTCCGCCTTGCCGACCTTGTCGCTATCGTGCATCCCCATGATGGCCCAGTATTCGGGCAGCAGCACCAGCTTCGCCCCCTGCGCGGCAGCTTCGCCGATCAGACGGCTGGCAGTAGCGATATTCTCTTCCACGACAGGGGTGGACACCATCTGGATCGCGGCGACTTTGGTCATGGCGTTGGCTCCTTTGGGTTTTCGATCTTGGTAATGACCGGCGCCTTCCATGGCCCGGTCACCTGCATCTGGTAAGTCAGCGCCTTCATCACCGGCGCGCTCAGGAACAGCTGCGCCAGGTAGCTGCCGAGGCCAATCACCGGGTTGACCGCCAGCGCATACACCAGCGGCGCGGTACCCAGGTTGACCTGCGGGATGACTACCACGCGCAGGTTGGTCAATTCATTGGCAATATCGGCCGTGCCGTCCATCAGCACCGTGGCCTGCACACCGTGCATCTTCAGGTTATCCGTCTTCACGATGCCGTGGTTGATGCTGGCGTTGGCGGTGATGCCATCGAACTGCAAGCCTTCCGAGAAGACGTCGTTGAAGTCGAGCTTGAGCAGGCGCGGCAAGGCCTGCAGGCTCAGCACGCCGAGCAGCTTGGCCGCGCCCGGATCCTGCTTCAGGAACTGGCCCTTCTCCACGTTCAGCGCCAGCGTGCCCGACAGGCTTGGCAAGTCCATATGATAAGGCAAGCCCTTCCAGGCGATATCGCCGCTCAGCTTGCCCTTGCCGTTGCGCAGGGTATCCTTGAAACCGAAGCGATCCAGCAGCTTGCCGGCATCATGGATGTCCATATTGAAGTTCAGCGCCGTATTGTGTTGGCCGTCCTTGGTTTGCCAGCGACCCGTGCCATTCAATTCGCCGTCGGCATTGACCAGCGACAACTTGCTGATGCGCCATTCGCGCGCGGAGGTGATCAGCGCGTTGTACGCATGCAGTTCCAGCTGGCCCAGCGGCCGGTTGAACCATTCCAGGCGCTGCACCTCGATATCCAGCGCCGGGATGGTCGGCGCATTGGTCGAACTTTCCAGCAGGTCCTTGACCGATGCCGCCTGCGATTCCGGGATGGTCAGCGACGACAGGCGCGCAGTGACCTTGCCCACGCCCTTGCCGGTCGGCGATTCATTCCACGTGACATAGCCCACCGCCTGCTGCGAATCGATACTGGCTTGCCAGACGCCCTTGCTGTGCGTGGTTCCCACCACCACGTTGTCCAGCTTGCGTTCGCCGACGATCAGTTCGACAGCACGGGCCGCCATGGTCTCCGGCACCACATATTGCGAGATATCGCCGCCTTCAGCCGCGCCTTGCTCGGCAGGTTTGCCTGGCGCGTCGCGCTCTTCCTTGCCGGCGATTTCGCTCGCCAGGTCGATCCAGTCATCGACATTGAGCGACTTCAGGCTGGCATGGATCATCATGCCGCTGTCCGGTTCCGGGGCCGGCACATTGACGCCGATGCCGCCGTTGACCAGCTTCCACGGACCTTTGTTGACGCGCTGGCGGTGGTAGCGCGCAGCGTAGGAGGCGCCCAGCGCAACACGGATTTCATCGCGCGCCACACCCTGCTCGTTGGCACTGCCGCCATTCAGCTGGAAGTGCAGCTGCATGCTGTCGGCAGCGGCTTTCTTCAGCGGCACCGGGAAATCCAGGCTCGCGCCCTGCAGGCTCGAATCAAGCGCCACTTCGTATTTGTGGTCCTTGGCCGTGATCAGGCCGGTGAACCTGGTGCCGCCGCCGAGGTGATTGGCCAGGCGCTGAACGGCAGCCACCGGGTATTGCTTGCGCAGCCCATCGACCGTCGCCGTGCCGCTCAAACGTACCTGGATGCCGCCATCTTTCTGGCTGCCGCCCGTCACCGACAGCGGGCCGCCCAGCAAGTTGCCGGCCAGGTTGTTCAGGTTGACGCCCTTTTCATTGAATTCGATCTTGCCGGTGGTCCCTGCCACAGTCGGCATGTCATGCCACAACAGCACGTCGTTGCCTTGCAGCTGCAGGCTACCCTGCACCTTGGCGTCGATGATATGCGACAGCGGCAGGTGCAGGTTGAGCGCCAGCCTGGCATTGCCGGTCGCCGTGGTGTCCTCCGTGAAATGGCCGATCCACTCCAGCACCGGGCTGGCCGTCACGTACTTGAGGAAGTCCTGCATTGCGCCGGCGGCCGTGCCGTCGATGTCCAGCATGCTGTCATGGGTGCCCAGGTCCGGAATCACCGCTTTCACATTGCTCAGCGCCACGCCCAGGGTGCGCGCGGTCTCCGCCTTGATTTCCATGCGCGCGCGGTCGAACACGATCGTGCCGCGGATCTTTTCCGCCAGCGGCCACACCGGTGTCTTGCCATCCTTGGCGAAATATCCCGGCGTGTAATTGAGGCGCCCATCCACGATGCGGCCGGCCACGCGGAACTCGCCCTTGGCCTTGTCTGGCGAGCCCTCCTTGAACGGGAAGTGCGCCAGGTCGCCGCGCAGGCGCAGCGAGGTTTCCGTCAGCATGCCGTCTTCCAGCGCACCCACCAGCCAATGGCGCGTATGTTCCGGCGTCTGCTTCGGCAGGTAGCGGCCGATGCGGCTGATGCTGAAGTCGTCGATGCTGCCGCTGAAGTCCGACAAGCCCAGGCCCTTGGCGCCGGGGCCGCGCGGCAGCGTGTGGCTGCCGGCCAGCTTGAGCTTCATGCCTTCTTGCACCAGGTCCAGCTGTTCCAGCTTGACCGCCACTTGCCTGGCATCGGCCAGCGACCAACTGCCGTTCAGCCTGAACTGCTCGAATGCCAATGGCTCGTCGTCGAACCAGGCCGGCATCGCCAGCGTGAAGCCGGGTGCATCGAGCGCTACGCTGCCGCCCTGTTCACCAGCTTCCACATGGCCGCTCAATTTCTCGAAGCCGGGAATATTGGGCAGCGCCGGCATCGGCCACGCCTTGGCCGAACGCGCCACGGCGGGACGCGCAGCCAGCGCCTCCATGCCCAGCGCATCGAGATCGCCCTTCAGCTTGTAATCCCTGGCTGCCGACAGCGGACCACGCCATTCAGCCACCAGGTTAGTTACGCGGCCGCGCGGCGCAGCTTCCGCCAGCAGGTCGCGCTGCACCTGCGGCAGCGGCAGGCGGGTGGCCAGTTCGGACAGGATCTTCAGGTCCAGCGCGGCAGCCTTTACTTCGGTCCAGGTCGGCTGGTTGGTGGCCGCCACATGGCGCGCCGAAGCGGTGGTCGGCGCCAGCTCAACGCCGTCGCGCGTACGCAGCGTGACATCCTTCAGTTCCAGCGTACGCGTGATGGCGGGGGGCGTGCCCGGTGTGGGCACCAGGGTGGCGGCGTGCTCTTCGGCTGCTGTCACACGGCCGCGCAGGGCCGCCACGTCCAGCTGCGGCAAATCGTTGCCCAGCGTCGCCACCACATTGTCCAGCGCTACGTCGGCGGTAATGGCGGCCGGGCGCGCATTATCGATGCTGAGCCAGGCGCGCACGCCGCCGCTGGCGGACTGTACATCGAGCTTGCCCGGCAGGTAAGGCCTCCAGCCCGCCAGGTCGGCGCGCCGCAGTTCGACATACATCTCGCCCTTCCACAGCTTGAGGTTGGAAATCCGGGAAAACGGCTGGTGGCTGAAATCGGCGCGTACATCAAGCGGCGCAGCCATGGCGGCAGGCGGGGTGGCCTTGAAGGCGAACTGGTGGCGGCGCCACTTGTTCAGCATCAGGGCGGTGACATTGTCAAGCTTCAGCGGCGCGCTGCCGCGCTGCATATCGGTCCAGGTGATGCGGCCATCGCGCACCACCACTTCGCGTTGCGACAGCAGCCAGTCGGCGCTCCTGCCGTCGCCCTTCTTTTCCAGGTCCAGGTAGATGCCGGCGGCATACAGCTTGCCATCGGCCTCGCGCCGCACGTCCACTTCAGGACGGTGGAATTCCAGCGACTCGAAGCGCAGCCCGCCGGCCGGCACGCTCCACCACGACAGGGTGGCCGACACGCTGGGCAGGTGCAGCGCCTGCTGGCCGCGCGCATCGCGCATCACCACGTCGCCCAGAATCAGCTGCGGGCGCAGGCCCTTCCAGGAAGCGTAGACGCGGTCGATGACCACCTGGTTGCCAACTGCCTGGCTGGCCAGGCGTTCGATGTCGCCTTTGTAGTGGTCGATATTCGGCAGGATCACCCAGCGCAGGGCCAGGAACAGGATGGTGAAGGCAAAATACAGCAGCAGCACCAGCTTGATGGTGAAGCCCAGGACATGATGGGTGGCCAGGTTCCAGAAGCGATAGGCCGCCTGCAGGCGATGCCAGCGCTCTTTGAGCGGGGCCTCGACTGCCTCGATCTGCTCCACCAGGTTGTCCTTCAATACGCTCAAGCCAGGCCTTTATCAATACAGCATTTTACCGCACCGCCCCCTTAAACTATGTTCCAATAGGCACGGTTTCGCAGGCTTTTTACACTCTCTAACATCTGTCAATGAGCACTTCCGCACTCGTTTCCGCTTCCCGCTTTTACCAGCGCTGGCTGGCTGCCGATCCATCCCGCCAGGCCAAAATAGATGCTTTGGCGCAATTATCGCTTGCCTCGCTGAACTTTGCCGATGTTTTGGCAAGCGAACGGGGCGAGCTGCCGCTGGCGCGCGGCATGCGCCGCTTGCGCAACCTGGTGCTGGCCACCCTGATCCGGCGCGACCTGGAAGGCAAGGCCGACCTCGATGAGGTCGTGACCACCATGACCAGGCTGGCCGATTTCGTGATCCAGACCCACCTGGCCGAGCTGGACACCGCCCTGCGCGCGGCCCACGGGGTGCCAACCGGTGCCGAATCGGGCGTGGCGCAGCAGATGATCGTGCTATCGATGGGTAAAGGCGGTGGCGGCGAACTGAATGTGTCGTCCGACATCGACCTGATCTTCGTCTATCCGGAAGACGGCGACACGGCGGCCGGCCCCGGCCAGCGCCAGCTCTCCAACCACGAGTACTTTGTCCGCCTCGGCAAGCAACTGATTGCCGCCATTTCGGAGATCACGGAAGACGGCTTTACCTTCCGTGTCGACATGGCGCTGCGCCCGAACGGCGCCTCCGGCCCGCTGGCTGCCAGCCTGGGCATGGTGGAGAACTACCTGATCGTGCAAGGCCGCGAATGGGAACGCTATGCCTGGGTCAAGGCACGCGCCGTGACCGGCCGCGCGGAAGACATCAAGGCCCTGGACGCCATCGTGCGCCCGTTCTGTTTCCGCCGCTACCTCGATTTCGGCGTGATCGACGCCATCCGCTCCATGCATGCCCAGATCCGCGCCGAAGTGGCGCGCCAGGAAAGGCTGCACCCGGAGCGCAGCCACAACGTCAAGCTGGGCCGCGGCGGCATCCGCGAAATCGAATTCCTGGCCCAGGTCTTCCAGCTCATCCGCGGCGGGCGCGATCCAGAGCTGCGCGGCCGCTCCACCCGCGGCACCCTGCGCCAGCTCCCGGAAAAAGGCTTGCTGGGCGCCGACGTCGTAGCCCGCCTGATGGAGGCCTACACCTTCCTGCGCAACCTGGAACACCGGCTGCAATACATCGACGACGCCCAGACCCACACCCTGCCGCCGAACGAAGCCGACCGCTTGGCCGTAGCGCAGATGATGGGACTGCCCGATATTTCTTCCCTGCTGGCCGGGATGGATGCCCACCGCCAGTACGTCGCAGAGCAATTCGACGCCATCTTCGCCGACAAGAGCGGCAATGGCAGCGAAGACGTCGACCCCGCCACCAGCAACGAGTGCGCCGATCCCGACAACCGCGAAGCCATCGAAGCGCGCTTCACCAGCCTCGGCTACGAAGACCCAGCGGCGGCGGCGCAGCGCCTGATCGCCACCTGGCAAGCGCCCAAGCTGGCCAGCCTGCCCGACGCCAGCCGCCAGCGCCTGGTAGCCCTGGTCAATGCCGCCCTGCCCCAGATCGCCCGCGCCGCCGAACGCAATAGCGCCGGCAGCAAGCTCGGCACGCTGGGCCGCCTGCTCGACTTCCTGGAAGCGATCTCGCGCCGCTCGTCCTACCTGTCGCTGCTGACCGAATACCCGCACACGCTCGAGCGCGTGATCACCATGATGCACGCCAGCGGCTGGGCCGCCAAATTCCTGACCCAGCACCCGATCCTGCTTGACGAACTGCTGGACGACCGCATTCTCAGCGCCGTGTTCGACCCGGCCGCCGCGGCTGCCGAGCTGGAACGCCAGCTGGCCACCGCCCCCGGCGACACCGAACGCCAGCTCGACATCCTGCGCGAAGTACACCACGCCCAGTTGTTCCACCTGCTGGCGCAAGACCTGGCCGGCTCGCTCACGGTGGAAAAGCTGGCCGACCACCTGAGCGCGCTGGCCGACGTGATCGTCGCCGCTGTCGTCAAAGCAGCCTGGCAGGCCGTCGCCAAGCGCCACCTGGAAGTACCGAAGTTCGCCGTCATCGCGTACGGCAAGCTGGGCGGCAAGGAACTTGGCTACGTCTCCGACCTCGACGTCATTTTCCTGTTCGACGACGAAGACCAGGACGCGCCCGGCCTGTACGCCAAACTGGCGCAGCGCTTCATCACGTGGATGACATCGCACACCCCGGCCGGCATCCTGTTCGACATCGACACCGCCTTGCGGCCGGATGGCGCCAGCGGCATGCTGGTATCCAGCGTCGGCTCGTTTGAAAAATACCAGCAGAGCTCGGCATGGCTGTGGGAACACCAGGCCCTGACGCGCGCCCGCTTCTGCGCCGGCGATGCCGCCATCGGCCAACGCTTCGAGCAAATCCGCTGCCAGGTGCTGCGCAAGGAACGGCCGGACGCCGCCGCGCTGAAACAGGAAGTGCTGGCCATGCGCCAAAAGATGCGCGATGCCCGTCCCAACCGCAGCGAACTGTTCGACCTCAAGCAAGACGAAGGCGGCATGATCGATATCGAATTCATCGTGCAATACCTGGTGCTGCAGCATGCCGCACAGTACAGCGAGCTGACCGGCAACATCGGCAATATCGCCCTGCTGCACCTGGCAGGAAAGCTGGGCCTGGTCGATGCCGCGTTGGCGGCTTTGGTCGCCGACGCCTATCGCGACATGCGCAGATGGCAGCACCAGCTACGCCTGCAAGGCCAGGACCAGTCGCGCGTCCCGATGGAAAAAGCCGCCACCCACGCCGCCAACGTCCGCCAGCTGTGGAGCAGTATCTTCTGAAATAAAAGTCGGGGTCAGCTCCGGCAAACAGACACGGGCTCAAGCGCTAGCGCTTGAGCCCGTGTCTGTTTGCCGGAGCTGACCCCGACTTTTAAGCTGCGAGTGGGAGTTCGTCGAGGCTGGTGCTGCCCAGGTAGCGGCCGCTGCTGACCGCTGGACGCTGGGTTTCGATGGCGTCGGCGAAAAACACAGCGGGGTCGCCATACAGCTCGGCCACATGGCGCTGCAGCTGCGGGTATGCCGCCAGGTCCAGGCCCGCCTCCCGTTGCGCCCAGCGCACCACGGCCACCAGGCAGGCATCCGCGACGGTGCGCTTCTGGCCGTCCAACCACTCCTGGCCGCCCAGCACTTCGTCCAACGCGGCGCAGGTCTGCGCCATGCGGGCGGGACCGGCATCGAAGCCTTCGTGCAGATAGTCGAGCAGCGTCTCGAGCTTGCGCGCCTCTGCCGAGCCGGCGCGGTAGCCCAGCAGGTAGCGCCGTTGCTGGCCGACATGGCGCAGGATGGCGCGGCAATCATTCAGCAGTTTGTTACCCGTCTGCATCACCGGCACCGGCAAGCCCGGCAGGTCAACCTGCACCAGCCGGTAAGGCCGGCACAGCCATTCGAGGGCGACGATTACGCCGAATGCGCAGCCCTGCGGTGCGCCGTGGTACAGGATGGTTTCCATTTGCTTGCCTCATTGTTCTTGTTGGGGATGAGGCATTGTCTGATCGATATAGGACAATATCCGCCCTGATTTCGTGCAATGATTGCATGATCATGTCAAAACCAGCGATCAAAGCCCTCTCCATCCTCGAACTGCTGCAGAGCCAGCGGCAGATTTCGGGCGCCGATATGTCGGAGCGCCTCGGCATCGACCGCCGCACGCTGCGCCGCTATATCGCCATGCTGGAAGAGCTGGGCATCCCGATCACGGCCGAGCGCGGGCGCTACGGCGGCTACATGCTGGTGCCCGGCTTCAAACTGCCGCCGCTGATGTTCACCAACGATGAGGCGTCTGCCGTGGCGCTCGGCCTGATGGCGGTGCGTTCGCTGCGCCTGGCCGACACAGCACCTTCGGTAGCCAGCGCACAGGCCAAGCTGGAGCGCGTCATGCCGCCTGCGCTGCAAGGCAGCGTGCAGGCGCTGCGCGAAACCGCCGTACTCGACACGCCGGAACAGCGTTGGGCCTATTCGGGCACCGCCCGCCCTGCTTTGACCGGCGAGCTGACGGCACTGGCGCTGGCCGCGCAGACCCAGCACCGGGTGCGCTTCCGCTATACGCCGCAGGATGGGGAATCGATGCAACGTGAGTTCGATCCCTACGGCCTGGTGTTCAGTCATACGCGCTGGTATGTGGTGGGGATGTGCCGGCTGCGGCTGGCGATCCGCTCGTTCCGCCTGGACCGCATCGCAGAAGTGAGTGAAACCGGCGCCGTGTTCGACAAGCCGGACAGCTTCGACGCCGCCGCGCAACTGCAGCATGCGATGGCGACCTTGCCGCGCCCCTTGCCGGTACAGGTGCTGCTGCACACCGACCTGGCCTGCGCCGCACGCGAAGTGGGCCGCTATATCGGCCCGCTGGCCGAAGTCGAAGGCGGCGTGCGGCTGAAGACCACCACCACCAGCTACAGCTGGTTCGCACGCATGCTGGCCTCGTTCAACTTCGACTTCACGATCGAAGGCCCGGACGAGCTGCGCGACGCCGTCCGCGAAGAAGCCCGCCGCCTTGCCCGCATCGCAGGATGAAAGTCGGGGTCAGCTCCGGCAATCGGACATTCGCTACGCGAAATGTCCGATTGCCGGAGCTGACCCCGACTTTCAAAAAAAAAGCGCCCGGATGGGCGCTTTCCTCTTGCAGCTGAAGCCTGGGATCACTTGGCGCTCATCAGCGCCACGGTGGTGTCCAGCATGCGGTTGCTGAAGCCCCACTCGTTGTCGTACCAGGACGATACCTTGACCAGCTTGCCCGACACTTTGGTCAGGGTGGCGTCGAAGTTCGACGATGCCGGGTTGTGGTTGAAGTCCACCGAAACCAGCGGCTCGGTCTGGTAGGTCAGCACGCCTTTCAGTGCGCCTTCCGATGCGTCCTTCATGATCTTGTTGATTTCTTCAACCGTGGTGTCGCGTTTGGCGATGAAGGACAGGTCGACGATCGATACGTTGATGGTCGGAACGCGGATGGCGTAGCCGTCCAGCTTGCCGTTCAGTTCCGGCAGCACCAGGCCAACAGCGGCAGCAGCGCCGGTCTTGGTCGGGATCATGGACTGGGTGGCGGAACGGGCGCGGCGCAGGTCTTCGTGCATCACGTCGGTCAGCACCTGGTCGTTGGTGTAAGCGTGCACGGTGGTCATCAGGCCGGTTTCCAGGCCGATGGCGTCGTTCAGCGGCTTGACCAGCGGGGCCAGGCAGTTGGTGGTGCAGGATGCGTTCGAGATCACGGTGTCCGAAGCTTTCAGCACGCCGTGGTTCACGCCGTACACGACGGTCGCATCAACGTCCTTGCCGCCTGGTGCGGAGATGATCACTTTCTTGGCGCCGCCTTTCAGGTGGGCCGATGCTTTTTCCTTGGTGGTGAAGAAGCCGGTGCACTCCAGCACTACGTCCACGCCCAGCTCGCCCCATGGAATTTCAGCAGGATTGCGCTGTGCGAACACGCGGATCGAATCGCCGTTCACGATCATGTTGTCGCCTTCTACCGTGACGGTACCAGGGAACTTGCCGTGGGCGGTGTCGTAGCGGGTCAGGTGGGCGTTCGACTCGGCGTTGCCCAGGTCGTTAATTGCCACAATCTGGATGTCCTGCTTTTTGCCGCCTTCGTAGAAAGCGCGCAGGACATTGCGGCCGATACGGCCATAACCGTTAATTGCTACTTTGATCGTCATGCTGTTTACTCCTGATGATAGAAATTAGATGACTGCTTTGACTTTTGCCACGACATTGTCGACGGTGAAGCCGAAGTGCTTGAACAGCACACCGGCCGGTGCGGATTCGCCGAAGGTGTCGATACCAACCACTGCGCCTTCCAGGCCAACATACTTGTACCAGAATGCGGTGACGCCTGCTTCAATCGCCACGCGCGGCATGCCCTTGGTCAGCACGGATGCCTTGTAGGCTGCGTCCTGGCGATCGAACACGTCGGTCGACGGCATGGACACCACGCGTACCGGGGTGCCGGCAGCCTTCAGTTCGGCGGCGGCTTTCATGGCCAGTTCCACTTCGGAACCGGTGGCGATGATGATGGCCTTGGCGCCGGCTTCGTCGGACAGCACGTAGCCGCCTTTGGCGACGTTGGCCAGGACTTCAGCCGAACGCTCGATGAACGGCAGGTTCTGGCGCGAGAAGATCAGGGTCGACGGGCCGTCGGCACGCTTCACGGACTCGCCCCATGCGACCATCGATTCGACGGTGTCGGCAGGACGCCAGTTGTCCAGGTTAGGGATCAGGCGCAGCGAGGAGACGTGTTCCACCGACTGGTGGGTCGGGCCGTCTTCGCCCAGGCCGATCGAATCGTGGGTGAACACGAACAGGGCACGCTGCTTCATCAGCGCGGCCATGCGCAGTGCGTTGCGGCTGTAGTCGGCGAAGGTCAGGAAGGTCGCGCCGAACGGGATGTAGCCGCCGTGCAGGGCGACGCCGTTCATGATGGCGGACATGCCGAACTCGCGCACGCCGTAGTTGATATGGTTGCCCGGCACGCCGGAACGAACGGCGATGCATTCCTTCCAGTTGGTCAGGTTGGAGCCGGTCAGGTCGGCCGAGCCGCCCAGGAATTCAGGCAGGATCGGTGCCAGTGCCTGGATCGCGTTCTGCGATGCCTTGCGGGTGGCGATGGTTTCTTTTTTCTCGATGCAGGCGGCGATGGCGGCATCCAGGGTTGCCTGGAAGTTGCCTGGCAGTTCGCCCTTCATGCGGCGGGTCAGTTCAGCGGCTTCGGTCGGGTACTGGGCCGAGTACTTGGCGAACATCTCGTTCCAGCTGGCTTCGAATTTCGCGCCTTCTTCCTTGAAGTCCCATGCTTCCTTCACATCGTGAGGGATGTCGAACGGCTCGGCGCCCCAGGAGATGTACTCGCGCACTGCGGCGATTTCCTTGTCGCCCAGCGGTGCACCGTGCACCTTGTCGCCGCCTTGCAGGTTTGGCGAACCCTTGCCGATGACGGTCTTGCAGCAAACCAGGGTTGGCTTGTCGGATTTCTTGGCTTGTTCGATGGCGGCGGACAGCGCGGCGACGTCGTGGCCGTCCACGTTCTTGATCACGTTCCAGCCGTAGGATTCGAAACGCTTAGGCGTGTCGTCGGTGAACCAGCCTTCGACCTTGCCGTCGATGGAGATGCCGTTGTCGTCGTACAGGGCGATCAGTTTTTTCAGGCCCAGGGTGCCGGCCAGCGAGCACACCTCGTGCGAGATGCCTTCCATCAGGCAGCCGTCGCCCAGGAAGGCGTAGGTGTGGTGGTCGACAACTTCGAAGCCGGGCTTGTTGAATTCGGAAGCCAGCAGCCACTCAGCCAGCGCCATGCCGACTGCGTTGGCGATGCCCTGGCCCAGCGGGCCGGTGGTGGTTTCCACGCCTGGGGTGTAGCCGACTTCAGGGTGGCCCGGGGTCTTGGAATGCAGCTGGCGGAAGTTCTTGATTTCTTCCATCGGCAGGTCGTAACCCGACAGGTGCAGCAGCGCGTAGTGCAGCATCGAGCCGTGGCCGTTGGACAGCAGGAAGCGGTCGCGGTTGACCCAGGCTGGATTGGTCGGGTTGTGGCGGTGATGACCGCTCCACAGTGCTACGGCGATCTCAGCCATGCCCATTGGCATGCCTGGGTGGCCGGAGTTGGCCTTCTGCACAGCGTCCATTGCCAGCGCACGGATTGCGTTGGCCATTTTGGTGAAGGGGAGCGAAGTTTTCATCGTATATCGAGGAAGGTTGAGTATTTGGTGCACTGCGGCAGGCGCCGCTTTCGGAACCCGATATTTTACCAGAGCGTGACACCAACGCTTAAAATTGGTGCATTTCAACCTTTCCGAAGTGACCATATGCCCCGTTTCCACGTGCCACAGCCCCTTGCCGCTGGCCAGCAACTGGAACTGCCCGCCGATGTTTCCCACCATGTCAATGTGGTGCGCATGGAGCCGGGCGACACGCTGACCCTGTTCAATGGCGATGGCGGCGAGTATACGGCAGTGTTGACAGAAGTGCAAAAGAAGAAGGCTTGGGCGGAGCTCAAGGTCTTCGACCCGCGCGAGGCGGAACTGCCGTTTGCCGTGACCCTGGCCCAGGCCTTGCCCGAAGGGTCGAAAATGGACTGGATTATCGAAAAGGCGGTGGAACTGGGCGTGGCCGGCATCCAGCCGCTGGCGGCACGGCGCTGCGTGGTGCGGCTGTCGGCGGAGCGGGCGGAGAAAAAGCTGGAGCACTGGACTGGGATCGTGGTGTCGGCTTCGGAACAGTGCGGACGGAATCGATTGGCGCCGGTGGCGGCGCCGCTCGAGTTTCGCGACTGGATCTCGCAGCAGGATTTGCATAAGCGCGTGATCCTGACGCCGCGCGCAACGGAATCTTTGGCGGATTGGGCAAGGCACCAGCCGGCGCAGGCGCTCAGCATCATGGTCGGGCCGGAAGGCGGCTTTTCCGATGAGGAGGAGGCTGAGGCTTTGCGGCATGGCGCCCTGCCCTTGTCGATTGGGCCTCGGGTGCTGCGGACGGAGACTGCGGCGTTGGCGGCGGTGTCGATTCTTGCTGCGGCTTGGGGTGGGATTTAAAACCGGTAAACCGGGGTCCGCCCCAAGGGTCAGACCCTGTCTGCTCGTCTGCTACGGGGCTGGTTCTGGGCTTTTGACTTATTGAAATGTCAAAGACCTCGAACCCTCCCCCCAGCCTAGAGACCGTTGAGGGTCAGACCCTTGGGTCTGACCCAGATTTACCGGTTTAGAACTTGTAATTCCCCACCAAGTACAACTGCCTTCCCAGCGGATCGGTATACCGCGCATCAAACCCCATCTGGTTCCCGCCGCCGGCAATGCGCTGCGAGAACGGCGGCTCCCGGTCAAACAGGTTCTTGATACCGCCAGTCAGCACCAGGTTCGGATTGAAGCGATAGCGCGTCTGCCAATCCCACACCAGGTAGTCGCCAACCTTGCGGTTCAGGGCCACGAAGTTCCCAGCCTCATCCCGTACCGCCTGGCTGCCCTCGCTGATCGGCATATCATGGTAGCCGGACTTGTACACCCCGGTCAGCGAATGGGTCAGCACATCCGACTGCTTCCAGCTCGCCACGACCTTGCTGATCCAGCGGAAGGTCACCGAGTTATACGAATCGAAGCGGCCCACGCTGTTTTCGACCGGGTCGGTCGCCAGCGTCTGGAAATCCGCCTTCTTCATATAAGTACCGGTCCAGTTGAACGACAGCCTGCCCTGCTTGTAGGTGTGGTCCCAATCGATGCCCTGGTAATGCGACTTGGCCAGGTTGAATGGCGTCAGCGAGGCGGCCAGCGTGTTCTGCTTCTGGATCGGGTCGTAGTACGACACGAACAGCCCCATATACTTGGCCGGATTGTTGAACACCTCGTTTTCCGGCAGCTTGGAAATCTGGTCGTTGATCTTCACATCCCAGAAATCAAAGCCGATCGACAGTTCGCGCATAGGCTCGACGCGCAGGCCGATGGAAGCCTGCTTCGACGTCTCCGGCTTCAAGCCAGTCGCGCTGGCATACGGATTGCCGCCATTGAGCAGGTTGTACTCCGAGTTGCCGTTACACAGCGGCAGCAGCGGGCCGGAGGTGATCGGGCAAGGGTGCGCATTCGACGAGCCGCCGCCTTGCAGCGGGTTGGTAATGTCGGTCATCACCGGCGCCTTGAACCCGGTGCCGTAGGAGCCGCGTACCAGCACGCTTTCCGCAGGGCGCCAGGCGGCGGCCAGCTTGTAGGTGGTCTTGCTCGCCTCATTGCCCTTGGTGCCCGGCGCTACCAGCTTGCCGGTGCTGTCGAAGTTCATCTTGTCCTTGACCGCGTCGTAGCTGTCGTAGCGCACGTCGGCGGTCAGTTCCAGCCCTTTCACCACCGGCACCACCAGTTCGGCGAAAGCGCCCCAGTTCTTGCGCGAGGCGTCGGTCGGCAGCGAACCCGAAATACCGCCGATCGGGCTATCGGTGAAGTTCGGCTGCAGGCTGTTGGCGCCCATCGTGATTGCGCTAGGATCGTAGACATATTTCTGGCGCAGGAAGTCGCCGCCCAGCGCCAGCATGGCCGAGCCGCCCGGCGCTTCGAAGACCGGTCGCGAACCGCGCAGGTTGACCACATCGATTTTGGAGGTGGTCTCATCCAGCTTCTGGTGCAGCACGGCCGAGGCGAGTGCTGCGCGCGTTTCCGCCGTCGGCACGATGAAAGGGTTGTAGGCGCCGGAGGCCATCAGTGCGTCCAGTTTGTCGCTGCTGGTGTAGCCGGATACCGCATGGTCTTCCGCCGTGGTTTCGGAATGGGTGTAGGAAGCAGCCACGTCCCAGCCGCCCAGGCGTCCCTCTACGCCAAGTGCCAGGTGTTTGGCTTCGGTCTTCCAGTCGTCGGTACGGCCGCCGGCATCGACCAGGCGCAGGCTCATGGTCGCCGAGTTCACGGTGGCCGGGTTCACGCCCAGCTTGACCAGCGCCGGCACCACGTGGGCGTTGTACAGCGGGGAATTGATGTCCAGCGACAGCGGCTGGGCCGGTGGCGCATAGCGCGCCGTGCTGGTGAACTTCGAGTACAGGCCTTCGGCAAACACGGTCCAGTCGGCGTTCAGCTTGATATGGGTGGAAGCGAACAAGCCGTCGCGCTTCAGTTCCGGCAGCAATTCGACCACCGAGCCGTAGTTGAACATGCAGCGGTCGCCGACCTTGAAGGTATTCGGCGCACCGCAGGTTCCAGTGTTGATCAGGCTCGGGTTGAACAGCACATTGCCGTTGCTGGTGCGCGCATTGACGTTGCCCGGGATCGAATTGGCCGATACCTGGTACAGCGAATAGCCCTTGCCGCCCTCGCCGAAGGCATGCACCCCGCCCGGCGCCGCGAAGCGGCGGTCGCTCGCGCTCAACTCTTTCTGCGCGTCGTGGCTATAGGCCAGCAGCACATTGAAGCCGTCGGTCTCCAGCTCGCCGAAGCCCTTGGAGATGGCGACGTTCGAGGTGGCCCCTGCGCTGCCCTTGGTGGGGCGGTTGTAGGTCAGCTCGATGTTGGCGTCGGTCTGGTTTTTCTTCAGGATGAAGTTGACCACGCCGGCAATCGCGTCGGAGCCGTACAGCGCGGAAGCGCCGTCGGTCAGGATCTCTACCCGCTCGACCGCCGACAGCGGGATCGAGGCCAGGTTGACCGCGGAGCCCGAGCTGTAAGGCGCGATGCGGCGTCCGTTCAGCAATACCAGCGTGTAGCCGGTGCCGATGGCATGCACCGAAGCGGTCTGCACGCCGCCGCCACCGCCGTTGATCGACGCCGACGAAGTGACGAAGCCCTGCATCGAGGGCAGCGTGGCGACCAGGTCGGCCACGGTGGTAGCGCCGGTCTGCTCGATCTGCGCCTTGGACAGGGTCTGTACCGGCAGCGCGCCTTCAACGGCAACGCGCTTGATTGCCGAGCCGGTGATCTCGACCCGCTGGATGGTCTCCTCAGCCATCGCCGGCAGGGCAGCTACGCCCAGGCCGGCCATGAACATCAGTCGCACTGAACGCGACAGGATGGTTTCTTTCATCATCGTTTCCTCTTTGACTCTCTGTTTTTGTACTTGCCGCGGGGTGCGGCTTGCAAATCAGAGCATGTCAATTCAGCAATGAATAATGAAAAAAGCAGATTGTGCCGAAGTCGCCAGGAAGCCTGCCGGGAATCGGCAAAGCCTTATGGCGTGCAACCAACACCACTTCGTTAAGAAGGAAGCAGGTAAAATGTCGCCTTTGGGCCCGTTGCGCGCCCCATCCGAGAGAGAAAACCACCATGTTGCGACTGAACGAGATCAAGCTCCCCCTCAACCACGCTGAACCGGAGCTGGCGCAAGCCATCCTGGCCCGATTGAAGATTTCACCGCAGCAGATGCTGGGTTTTACCGTCTACAAGCGCAGCTACGATGCGCGCAAGAAGTCGAATATCTCGCTGATCTACTCGGTGGACGTGGAAACCTCGGACGATGCCGGCGTCCTGGCCCAACGTGCCGACGACAAGCACCTGATGGTCTCGCCGGACATGGCTTACAAATTTGTGGCGCATGGCGTCAACGCCGACGGCAGGCAAGCGCGCCCGGTAGTCATCGGCATGGGGCCTTGCGGCCTGTTCGCCGCCCTGATCCTGGCGCAAATGGGCCTGAAGCCTATCGTCCTCGAGCGCGGCAAGACCGTTCGCGAGCGCACCAAGGATACTTTCGGCTTCTGGCGCAAGCGCGTGCTGAACCCTGAATCGAACGTGCAGTTCGGCGAAGGCGGCGCCGGCACCTTCTCGGACGGCAAGCTGTATAGCCAGATCAGCGACCCTAAGCACTACGGCCGCAAAGTGCTGACCGAATTCGTCAAATCCGGCGCACCGGAAGAAATCATCTACGTCAGCAAACCGCACATCGGTACTTTCCGCCTGGTGAAGATGGTGGAAAACATGCGCGAGGAAATCACCGCCCTGGGCGGCGAAATCCGCTTCGAGCAGCGCGTGACCGATTTCGACATCCGCGAGGAAAACGGCGTGCGCCAGATGCGCGGGCTGCACCTGGCCAGCGGCGAATACCTCGAAACCAGCCATGTGGTACTGGCCATCGGCCACAGTTCGCGCGACACATTTGAATCCTTGTACCAGCGCGGCGTCTACGTCGAAGCCAAGCCGTTCTCGATCGGCTTCCGCGTCGAGCACCCGCAATCGCTGATCGACCAGTGCCGCTTCGGCCCGAATGCCGGCCATCCTATCCTCGGCGCGGCCGACTACAAGCTGGTGCACCACGCCAGCAATGGCCGCGCTGTCTACAGCTTCTGCATGTGCCCTGGCGGCACTGTGGTGGCGGCGGCTTCCGAGCCGGGCCGCGTGGTCACCAACGGCATGTCGCAATACTCGCGCGCCGAACGCAATGCCAACAGCGCCATCGTGGTATCGATCAGTCCTGAAGAGGATTACCCGGGCCACCCGCTGGCCGGCATCGAGCTGCAGCGCCGCCTGGAAGAAAAAGCCTATGTGCTGGGCGGCTCCAACTACAATGCGCCGGGCCAGTTGATGGGCGACTTCGTGGCGGGCCGCGCTTCGAGCGATGTCGGCGCCGTGACGCCGTCTTTCAAGCCGGGCATCACCTGGACCGACCTCGCGACCATCCTGCCGGAATACGCCGTGGTGGCGCTGCGCGAAGCCTTCCCGGCCTTCGACAAGCAGGTCAAGGGCTACTTCAAGCACGACGCCGTGCTGACCGGCCTGGAAACCCGCACCTCGTCGCCGATCCGCATCAAGCGCAACAACGACGACCTGCAAAGCCTGAACACGCGCGGCCTGTTCCCGGCCGGCGAAGGCGCAGGCTATGCCGGCGGCATCCTGTCGGCCGGCGTGGACGGCATCAAGGTGGCGGAAGCCGTTGCGCTGTCTATGCAGGCGGCTGACAAGTCCTGACTTCGAACGGAATGCGCAGGTGGAAGCGGCAGCCCTGCCCGGGCTTGCTGTGCACTTCCACCGCGCCGCCCATCTGCTGCATGATGGTGTACACAATATGCATGCCCAGCCCTGAACCGCCCTGCCCGCGCTTGGTGGTGAAGAAGGGCTCGTAAATCCTTTCCTGCACGCCGGGCGCCAGCCCGACGCCCTGGTCGATGAAATCCATGTCCAGCCAGCCGTCCGCCTCGCTGGCGCGCACGGTCACCGTGCCCCCCTGGCCGTCGGGATAAGCGTGGCGCGCCGCGTTCATCAGGAGGTTGGACAGCACCTGCGAGAATTTCCCGGGCGGCAGGCGTGGCCGCAGCAGGTGATCCATTTCGACCTGCACCTTGATGCCGGCCTTGCGCAATTCGGGACTGTGCGCCGACACCACGCCTTGCACATAGTCTTTCAGCGCGAGGGTGCTCACGTGCTCGGTGCCCTGATCCACCGCCAACTGCTTGAAATTGCCGATCAGGGCCGCCGCGCGGTGCAGGTTCTGTTCGATCAGCGCCGCCGCGTCGTTCAGGCGCGCGGCCAGGTTGACCAGGTCGGAGCGGCTCACTTTCGGCGCTTCCAGCGCCTGCACCAGTTGCGCGGTATAGCTGCTCATGGCCGATGCCGCCGTCAGCGCCACGCCCACCGGCGTATTCACTTCATGCGCCACGCCGGCCACCAGCGATCCCAATGCCGCCATCTTCTCCTGCTCAACCAGGCTGGCCTGCGCTGCGCGCAAGGCATCGGTGCGGCGCGCAACTTTTTCTTCCAGCAGGTGCTCGCGGTCCTGGTGCTGCAGCTCGGCTGCCGCACGCGCCGCGAAGATCGACAGCAGCGACAGCGCCAGCAAGCGCTTGTTCTCGTCGATCTGCCTGGTATCGATGGCCGACAGGATGCCCAGCGTCTTGCCCTCGGTATCGACCATTGGCATGCCGACATAGCTTTCCGCCTTCATGTCCACCAGCAGCGTGTCAAGCGGGTAATCCTGCTGGATGCCGCAGCCATGGAAGCACATGGTCTGGTCGGTGACGTTGTGGCAAGGAGTATGTTCCAGGCTGTACTCCATATTCGGCAGGAATTCACTGCCGCCCCATACCGCCAGCGTGCGGATGCCTTCCTGGCCATCGGGCATATGAATCACGCGGCCCGCGATCACATAGGTCACCTCCAGCGCCGCCGCCAGGTCGCGTACCAGCACGCGGAAGAATTCATCGCCGCGCGCGCGCGCGGTGGAATCGGTAATCGAGCGCAACGCCGCTTCGGCCAGGGTGCGCGCGTCGTTGGCGTCGAATAATTCCATGACGGGCTCCTAATGAGGTGGGTAGCGCCGATACAGCTCTTGCAGCTCGCCTTGGTGCTGCAGGAGCATGTTGGCCAGTGCAGGGTCGAAGCGGCTGCCGCTGCCCTCGCGCACTTCGTCCAGCGCATGCTGCAGCGAGTGCGGCGGGCGATAGCTGCGCGGGCTCACCATGGCGTCCACGAAATCGGCCAGCGCGGTTATGCGCGCGGCCAGGCTGATGTCGGCGCCCCGCAAGCCTTGCGGGTAACCGGCGCCATCCCAGCGTTCATGGTGCTCGTGGGCGATACGCGCAGCCAGCTGCAATACCGGCTGCGGCGACGAGGACAGCATGTTCCAACCGATATCGCTATGGCCCTGCATGCGCGTGCGCTGCGCCGCATTGAGCGGGCCTGGCAGGTTGAGGATTTCGTCCGGGATGCCGGCATGGCCGATATCGTGCAGCGGCGCTGCCTGGCGCAACTGGCGCACCGCGTTGTCCGGCATGTCGACCGCCGCGCCCAGCATGGCGGCGATCTCGCCCACGCGCTCGACGTGTCCGCCCGACGCGGCGGAGCGGCTTTCCAGCGCCTCGCCCAGGATGTGGATGATGGCGTCCTGCGTCGCTTCCAGTTCCTCGCGTGCCAGCAGGCGTTCGTAAGTGATGGCGACATTCGCCGAGAACAGGCCGAGCAGCTCGCGCTCCTCGTGTTCCAGCGGCTCGCTGAACGACATATAGAGCAGGCTTTCATTGCCGTCGCGCGTGCGATAGTAGCAGGCGTAGTACAGCGGGCCATAGTGGTCGGCCTGCTCCGCCATGCAGCGCAGGAAGGCCTCGCGCACCTGGGACGGCAAGTGGTCCAGGGTTTCTTCCAGCGCCAGTTCGGCATAGGCCGTGGTCACCGCCAGCACCTGCAGCCGGCCCGGCTGGCGCGCGGCGGCGTAGGCGTTCATGCGGCTGGCGCACACGCCCTCCGCCTGGCGGCCCAGGAGGGCCGAGGCCTGCTCCAGTACGGCAGAGCAGAAATGGCGCAGGTTGTCGGAATCGCAGACGTGGGTGATGGCGTCGATTGAACGGCGCAAACCAAGACGGGCGCGGTCGAGGCGCATCAGGTCGCGGTATGCGCGCAGGCCGGAGTAGAACACGGTGCTCAGTTTGGCGTGCGTCAGCTCGGTCTTTTCACGGTAATCGTTGATGTCGTAGGTCTTCAGCACCAGCGCTTGCGGCGCCTGGCCCGGCTGGCCGGTGCGCAGCACGATGCGTACATTGCGGTCGCCCAGCTCTTCGCGGATGTAGCGCACCAGCTCGAGGCCGGCATGTTCGGACTCCATCACCACGTCAAGCAGGATCAGGGCGAACTGGCCGGGGCGCGACAAGCGTTCGCGCGCCTCGGCGCCGGAATAGCAATGGGAAAAGTGGACGCGGCGGCCGTCGAACTCAAAGTCCGACATCACCAGTTCTGTCACCTGGTGTACCGCTTGCTCGTCATCAACGATCAGGATTTCCCAAGGGGCAAGGACCGCAGCCGGGGCTGGCGTCTCATCATCGTCGAACAACATTGCGTCATCCACCATGCCCAGCCCCATAGGAGGTTGTTTATTGTAAATTATATACCGCTAGAGCCAGCCCACCTTCTTAAAGCGTCGATACAATGCCCCGCAAACAACAGCCATTAAAGTCAGGGCGGCCGGGTAGCCGAAGCGCCAGTCCAGTTCGGGCATGTGCTTGAAATTCATGCCCCACAGGCCGGCAAAGGCGGTCAATACCGCGAAAATTGCCGCCCATGCCGCCAGGCGCTTGTTCACTTCGCCCTCTTCCAGCGCCACCATCGACAGGTTGACCTGGATCGCGGTCCCGATGGTCTCGCGCATGGTATCGAGAGCGGAGTTGATTCGGAGCAAGTGGTCATGGACGTCGCGGAAATATTCCTGGGTATTGCTGCAGACCGAGGGCACGCGGCCGCCATGGAGCTTTCCGATTGCATCGAGCAAGGGAGCCACGGTATGGCGCACCGTCATCACCTTGCGCTTGAGTTCATAGAGCCGTTCGATATTGTCCTGCTGCGAGCCGCGGATGAAGATGCGTTCCTCGATCTTTTCCAGTTCGAGTTCCAGCGTATCGATGATCGGGAAATAGCGGTCGACCACCGCGTCCATCAAGGCGTACAGCACGAAGCCGGAGCCCTGCTGCAGCAGGTGCGGTTCGCGTTCGGCGCGGGCCCGCACGCCGAGGAAGTCCTTGGTCGAATTGGAACGGTTGGACAGCACGTAGTTCGGGCCGACGAAGATGTCGACTTCGCCGACGTGCAGTTCGTCTTCGCGCAGTTCGAGCATTTTGACGACGACGAACAGCGAGTCGCCGTACTCCTCGATTTTCGGCCGCTGCTGGCCGCGGCCGGCGTCTTCCACCGCCAGTTCGTGCAGGCCGAACTCCTCCTGCATCACTTCGAGTTCGGCGGTTGAAGCGTCGCGCAGGGCGACCCAGACGAAGGCGTCTTCACGCGCCACGTAATCGCTGATGTCCTCCACCGGGATATCAGCCAGCTTGCGCCCATCCTGGTAGGCGACGCAGTTAATCAGCATGCAGGCTCCTCAAATTTCCAAGCCCGCAGCATACCCTAAACCCGGTAAACCAGGGTCTGACCCAAGGGTCAGACCCGAGGGGCGACGGTCGCGTAATCGGGTCTGACCCTTGGGTCTGACCCAGGTTTACCGGTTTTAATCGTCCTTGGCGCCGTCGATGCCGAGCTCGGCGATCTTGCGCGTGATGGTATTGCGCCCTATACCGAGCCGGATCGCTGCATCGTTCTTGCGTCCATGCGTGTATTTCAGCGCCGTGCGGATCAAGGCCGACTCAAACTGGCGCCCGAGGATATCCATCACATCCTGCTGCCCGCTGCTCAGCATCCCCGCAGCCTGCAGCTCGAGCAGGCTAAGCCAGCCTTCCGGCGAGGTGGCCAGTGCCGGCGGGGCCAGCGGCTGTACCGTGCCGTGATGCTGCGGCATTGCCGTCTCTGCAGCGACGGGAGCAGCAGCGGCATGGCTCTCCTGCCCCTGCGTCAGCTCCAGCGGCAAATCCTTCACTTCCACCGACTGCCCCGGCGCCATCACCGTAATCCAGTTGCACAGGTTTTCCAGCTGCCGCACGTTGCCCGGCAACTCAAGCTGCTGCAAGAAGGCCAGCGTGGAATCGCTCATGCGCTTGGCTTCCACGCCCAGCTGGCGCGCGCTCTGCACCAGGAAGTGGCGCACCAGAATAGGGATATCCTCGCGCCGCTCCCTCAAACTGGGCAGGCGCAGGCGGATCACATTCAGGCGGTGATACAAGTCCTCGCGGAACAAACCATCGCGCACGCGCTGTTCGAGGTTCTGGTGCGTCGCCGTAATCACGCGCACATTGGCCTTCAGCGGCGAGTGGCCGCCGACACGGTAGAAGTGGCCGTCCGACAGCACGCGCAGCAAGCGTGTTTGCAGGTCGAACGGCATGTCGCCGATTTCGTCCATGAACAGCGTGCCCCCTTCGGCCTGCTCGAACCGGCCGCGGCGCGTGGTCTGGGCGCCGGTGAAGGCGCCGCGCTCATGGCCGAACAGTTCGGACTCCAGCAGGTCTTTCGGGATCGCCGCCGTGTTGATGGCGATGAAAGGCTGGTCCGAGCGCGGGCTATGCTTGTGCAGCGCCCGTGCCACCAGCTCCTTGCCGGTACCGGATTCGCCGGTGATCAGCACCGTCACGTTCGACTGCGACAGGCGGCCGATGGCGCGGAACACTTCCTGCATGGCCGGCGCCTGGCCCAGGATTTCCGGCGTGTCGGCCGGCCCGGATTCGATGCTCGATTCACGCAGGCTCTCGTCCAGCGCACGGCGGATCAGCTCCACCGCCTTGTCGATGTCGAACGGCTTGGCCAGGTATTCAAAGGCCCCGCCCTGGAAGGCCGCCACGGCGGAATCCAGGTCGGAGAAGGCGGTAATGATGATCACCGGCAGGCCGGGATGGCGCTGCTTCACCAGTTGCAGCAAGTCGAGGCCGGAGTCGCCCGGCATGCGGATGTCCGACACCAGCACCTGCGGTGTCTCATGTTCCAGCGCGGCGACCGCATCGCGCGCATTGGCAAAGCTGCGCGTTGCGAGGTTCTCCCGCGCCAGTGCTTTCTCAAGCACCCAGCGGATCGATTCGTCGTCGTCAACTATCCAGATTGGTTTCATTTAATCCGATCAAGGCAAAGGCAATAAGATTCTGAAGTCCGTTTGACCAGGCCTGCTTTCGCATTCGATAACCCCCATGTGCTGCTGCACGAAGGTTTGCGCCAGCGTCAACCCCAGGCCGCTGCCGCCATCCCTGCCCGACACCAGCGGGTAGAAGATACGGTCGCGGATCTGGGGCGGGATGCCCGGTCCGTTATCGATGATATGCAAATCTAATGCCAGCGCATAACGCACCTTCGCCAGCGTCATCTGGCGTGCCACGCGGGTACGGAAAACGATCTCGGCGTCGCCCTGTTCGATACGCGATGCCAGCGCCTGGGCCGCATTATGGGCGATGTTGAGTACCGTCTGGATCAACTGCTCCTTGTCGCCGCGGAATTCGGGCAGGGAGGCGTCGTAATCGCGGCGGATGGTGAGCCCGACCGGGAACTCGGCCAGGATCAGGCTGCGCACCCGCTCCAGCACTTCGTGGATATTGACGTCGCCCACGATATGCGGCCGGCGGTGCGGCGCCAGCAGGCGGTCCACCAGCGTTTGCAGGCGGTCCGCTTCCTTGATGATGACCTGGGTGTATTCGCGCAGCTGCGTCAGGTGCAGCGGCGGCAGCTCCATTTCCAGCAGCTGCGCCGCGCCGCGGATGCCGCCCAGGGGGTTCTTGATCTCGTGCGCCAGGTTGCGGATCAGCTCCTTGTTGACCTGGCTCTGGTCCATCAGGCGCTCTTCGCGGTCCTGCTTCATCTGCTGCACGATTTCGCGCAGCTCGATCATTACCGCGCCATCCGGCTCGTCCAGCGCGCTGGCGATGATGTGCACATGCAGCGCTTCGCGCCCGGCGCGCTCCAGCACCAGCTCTTGCCGTACATCGGAAAACTTGTGATCGCGCGCCTGCGCGATAATGTTTTCCAGTTCCAGCGGCGCCGCGAACAGGCCGCCCAGCGCTTGCCGCGCCAATGCTTTCAGCGACGATTCGAGCAGGTTCTCGCCGGCGGCGTTGAGGTACAGGATATGGCCGCCGCCATCGACGATGACAACGGCCGATGCCAGCAGGTCCAGTCCTGCCAGTTCAGCGGGCCGGATACTGGCAGGGCTGTCTGGGATCATTTGATATTGGAAAGCTCGCGCTTCAGCGCTTCCACGTTCGATTCCGCACGCGCGATGCTGTCCTTCAGGCCAGCGACGCGCTCCTGGTACTTGGCCGCATTGCGCTCGTCGGCCCGGCGTTCGGGCTCGCCGTTGTTGAATTCCTTGCGCAAATCCGCCAGCTTACGGTTTTCGGTGTTGAGCTCATCGGTCAGGATGGCGCGGCGGTCGGCATCGCGGGCTTTCTGCTCCGAGCTTTCAACGCGGGGGAAATTGGCTGGCGCTACGGCAGGTGCGGACGGCGTGGAGCCGCGGCGCGCTCCGGCAGGCGCGGGTATCGCGGCGCCAGGCAGGTCCAGCATCTTGCAGTTCTTTCCCTTGCGGCTATCGGTCAGTTCCTTGCGGCCATCGGCATCCACGCAGAGAAA
Organism: Duganella sp. Root198D2; assembly: GCF_001428585.1. Lineage (NCBI taxonomy): Bacteria > Pseudomonadati > Pseudomonadota > Betaproteobacteria > Burkholderiales > Oxalobacteraceae > Duganella > Duganella sp. Root198D2. The sequence continues at coordinate 271,283 of NZ_LMIC01000002.1, forward strand.
AATTTGCTGCGCCTGCGCTGCGCCACTCACGGCCAGCAGCGCCAGCCCATGTAATACGAGAGTGCGAGTGTTCATGCCCCGACTATACAACATCCGAAAAAAAACGCGAGGAAAGCAGCTGGCTGACCTCGCGTATTTGTTGACTGCCAGGCAATTCCGGCAGTCGAGCCCTGGTTACAGGGAGTAGTACATGTCGAACTCGACCGGGTGAGTGGTCATGCGCATGCGGGTGACTTCGGTCATCTTCAGTTCGATGTAGGCATCGATCATCGAATCGGTGAACACGCCGCCGCGGGTCAGGAACTCACGGTCTTTGTTCAGGTGATCCAGCGCTTCTTCCAGCGATGCGCAGACGGTTGGGATCAGTGCATCTTCTTCCGGCGGCAGGTGGTACAGGTCTTTGGACGCTGCTTCGCCTGGGTGGATCTTGTTCTGCACGCCGTCCAGGCCGGCCATCATCAGTGCTGCGAAGCACAGGTATGGGTTGGCCAGCGGGTCCGGGAAGCGGGTTTCGATACGGCGGCCTTTTGGATTGGCCACGTGTGGAATACGGATCGAAGCCGAACGGTTACGCGCCGAGTAAGCCAGTTTCACTGGCGCTTCGTAGCCTGGCACCAGGCGCTTGTACGAGTTGGTGCCCGGGTTGGTGATCGCGTTCAGTGCCTTGGCGTGTTTGATGATGCCGCCGATGTAGTACAGGGCGAAATCGGACAGGCCGGCATAGCCGTCGCCAGCGAACAGGTTCTTGCCGTCTTTCCAGATCGACTGGTGCACGTGCATGCCGGAGCCGTTGTCGCCAACGATAGGCTTAGGCATGAAGGTCGCAGTCTTGCCGTAGGAGTGAGCGACGTTCCAGACGATGTATTTCAGGTTCTGGGTCCAGTCGGCGCGCTCGACCAGGGTCGAGAACTTGGTGCCGATTTCGTTCTGGCCAGCGCCAGCCACTTCGTGGTGGTGCACTTCAACCGGAATGCCCATCGATTCCAGGATCAGGCACATTTCGGAACGCATGTCCTGGAAGGAGTCGACCGGAGGCACCGGGAAGTAGCCGCCCTTGACGGTTGGACGGTGGCCGGAGTTGCCGCCATCGATGTCCTTGTCGGTCGACCAGGAAGCTTCGTCGGAGTCGATCTTGACCATGGCGCCGGACATGTCGATCTTCCACTTCACGGAGTCGAAGATGAAGAATTCCGGCTCAGGGCCGAAGTAGGCGGTGTCGCCCAGGCCGGAGGATTTCAGGTAGGCTTCAGCGCGCTTGGCGATGGAGCGCGGGTCGCGGTCGTAGCCCTTGCCGTCCGACGGTTCAATCACGTCGCACTGCATGAAGAGGGTGGTTTCTTCGAAGAATGGGTCGATATTGGCGGTCGATGGATCCGGCAGCAGGATCATGTCCGAAGCTTCAATGCCTTTCCAGCCGGCGATGGAAGAACCGTCGAAAGCGTGGCCCGATTCAAATTTGTCGATGTCGAAATGGGACACAGGCACGGTTACGTGCTGTTCCTTGCCACGGGTATCGGCGAAACGGAAGTCCACGAACTTGACTTCGTGCTCTTGTACCATCTTCAGAACATCTGCGGCGGTCAGTGCCATTACATATCTCCTAAGTGAAAAAACTGCCGCGACCTCTTGGGTGCGGCGAACGCTGGTGGTACATTAAGCAGATATCATGCCAGCCAATTCCCTACTACCGGCACGCGAAAAGACGCACCAGGCGGGTGCGCTTGCCGATCATTGCACCATGGTGGTGCAATATTGCACCAATTAATGCAAATGCATCGTTGTGGTGCAGTCATCATAAAGGAAAAACCATGAGTTCCAATTCCGAAATCCTCGACCGTGCACGCAAACGCGACACTTCCCTGCCCTACGCCGGTGCAGTGACCCCGCATGAGGCATACGAACTGCTGAAATGCGACCCGCATGTGCGCCTGGTCGATGTGCGGACCAATGCCGAGCGCGATTGGGTGGGACGGGTGGCGATTCCGGCCGGGCAGCACCTTGCGGCGCAGTGGAACGTGTATCCGGGCGGTACGCCGAACCCGGACTTCCTGGGACAGCTGGCAGCGGCGGTGCCGGGCAAGGACACGGTGCTCGTCTTCCTGTGCCGTTCGGGCGTGCGTTCGCGCCACGCGGCCAAGGCGGCGACCGAAGCCGGCTATACCCAGTGCTACGATATCCTGGAAGGCTTTGAAGGCGACAAGAACGCCGACGGCCATCGCAAGACGGTGGGCGGCTGGTGCAAGGCCGGCCTGCCCTGGGCCGGCGCCTGATTCACTTGCGCCCATCCCACAGGGCCAGGTATTCGCGCGATCGATTCAGCAGGTCGCGCTCCATTGCCGCCAGCCGCTCGGGCGGCGGCAATGGACGGTGCGCGTTGAAGCCGCTGTAGCCCAGGCCCAGGCGGCCGCCCGGCACCTGGTAGCCGATGAATTCGAGGATGGATGGCAACAGGTCGAAATGCAGCAACTGCGCACGGTTGGGCACCGCTGCCTCGTGGGCCAGGAAAGTATTGAAGATGGTCCGGCGCGGCATCTGCGCCAGCTGCGGCGATAGCGGATTCTTGCGCGACAGGTGGTCGCCGACAATCACCACATTGGTGTTCTCCAGGTAGCCGCTGCGCTCCGCATAGCGCACGAAGTCCGCCACCGCTGCCGCGGTGCAGGACACGATGCCGTCGAATTTATCCGCATAGCCCTGCTGCGCGCACTGTGCCGACAGCATGCCGGCCGGCTCGTGGGTATCGACCGTCAGCAGCGACAGGTTGAACTTCTGTTTCGAGGCCGCCAGGTCGCGCAGCCTTGCCTTCGCCTGGCGGAACAAATCGGCATCGTACAAGCCCCAGCCATTCATCGTGCTTTCGCCGGCGCCGCGCTGCAGCCATTCATCCTTGCCGTAAACCTCGTGGTAGTGGTGCTGGCGCAGGAATTTATCCTTGCCCGCAAAGCTCGATGCGGCGCCGCCCATGAACACGTTGCGGTAGCCGCGCTGGGCCAGCAGGTCGCTCAGGCACACCGCCTTGCCGAGGAAGGACTCCATCATCTGTCCTTGCGTATTGCCGTCGAAAATCGACACCCGTTCCAGCGGCACTGCGCATTGGGTGGCGACCATCGCAGCGATGGTCCAGCTGGTGCCGGGCGCCTGCTCGTAGTCGGGAAAGCTGGTGCCGTGCAGTGCGGTCAGCGGCGCAAGCAAGTCGCGTCCGAAAGCGTTGCGGTCGGCATAGCCTGACTCCAGGCTCTCGACGTAGATCAGCACCAGGTTTTTCGCCTTTTGCTCGTGCAGGGCAACCGAAGCTGGCGGCACATAGTTCGCACCGAAGTAGTCGGCACCGAAGTTCGCTTCCAGATACTTGAAGGCCGATACGTCCCACAGCCAGAAACCGATGGCGGCGGCAAGCAGCAAAGGTGGCAGCAGGCGCTGCTGCCGCTGTGCCAGGCGGCTCTGCAGCCAGCGCAGCAGCACAAAGAACAGCAGTGGCGCGATCACGCACCAGCGTACGAATCGCTTGGCAAATACCGGGTCGGAAGTCCTCGCAAGATCGAGGCCGAAGTCCAGGTGATAGGCGATCTGGTGGATGTCGACCTGCCCGAAGTACCGGTGGATCCAGTAGCTCAGGCAAAACAGGAAGATGGCGGCCAGCGACAGCGCGCCGCGAACAAATGAAATGGGCATCGGGATAGTTCAATATCGTCGATGCCCATCGTCGCAGGCCGGTGTAACAGCCGGTTATCCAAAACCCCGCTTTTTGTATCGCAGTATTACGCTCTTGTAAAAAATCTGCTCAACTGTAAAACCGGGTTAAGACAGGTTAAAGCGCGTAGTTCAAACGGGCGTACACAAAGCGGCCGGAGCGGCCGAACGGCGAGTAGTTGGAATACGGTGCATTGCCGGTGCCGTTCAACAGCGCCGGATACGGGTCCGGATATTGGTCGAACAGGTTCTCGGCACCCACCGCGGCAGTCAGGCGCTGCGTGATCTTGTAGCGACCTTCGACGTCCACCAAAGTCTTCGGCGTCATCCAGTGATCGCGTGCCGGGTTGGCGTCCGGCTGCAGCACCTTGCCGTAGCGCGTGGCGCGGAAGGTACCGCTCCAGTTGCCCAGCGTATGGTTCACACTGGCCGTAAATTTGGTCTGCGGCGTGCCATGCTCGAAGGTCAGCACATTGACGCGATCAAACAGCGGCGGCGCAGGATTCAGCGCAGCCAACTGCGCGGTCACCGGCACCTTGGTCACTTCGGTCTTGGTGTAGTTGCCCGCCAGCGTGAAGTCAAACTTGCCCACGTTACCGGCGTTCCATGGATAGTTCGCCACCACGTCCACACCACGCGTCGTGGTGTTCACGCCGTTGATGAAGAAGCGTCCGCCGCCAACGCCGATAAAGCCTTGCGAGGCCAGGTAGTCGCGCACATTGGTCTGCAGCAGGTTCTCCGACAGCACGATGCGGTCGCGGATCTTGATCTGGAACGCATCCACCGTCAGGCTGGCCTTGCCCATCTTGCCGACGGCGCCAAGCGAGAAGTTGGTCGACTTCTCTGCATCGAGCGGTTTGGCGCCCAACGCGATCGCAGCCGGATCGCTCGGCTTGAAGGTGGTGATATCGAACGGTACCCCGCCGACGAAGTTGGTCGCCGTGGAGGTGAAGAACTGCTGTTGCGGCGACGGCGCGCGGAAGCCGTTCTGCGCCGAACCGCGCAGGGCAAACGACGGCGAAAAGTTGTAGCGCGCCGCCAGCTTGCCCGACCAGTTGTTGCCGAAGTCGGAGTAATGCTCACCGCGCACCGCGGCCGATGCCAGCAGGTTCTCCGTCACGTTCGCTTCCACGTCGGCAAACACCGAGTAGGCTTTGCGGTTGGCATCCGATTCGTCGCTCGGACGGAAGCCAGGGAACACCTGCGAGCCGGACGCCGTCGGCTGCCCGTTCGGCAGCAGCACGCCGCCATTGCGCCAGGAATCCGGTTCGCCGGCATGCAGGGCGTAGCCTTCACGCCGCGCTTCCGCACCAATTGCCAGGTTGAGCGGCGAAGACAGGCCCACTTCGAACTGGCGCACGGCCGACAGGTTGAAGGTGAGCTGGTCGTACTTGAAGCCGCCCGCGTCGAAGGCGGTTTTGGAGCTCGGGCCAAGGGAACGGTTCAGCGTGTTCTCGATGGTGAAGTCCATCCGGTTTTCGCCGTAGGTGAGGGAGGTATCCATCTCCCACGCGCCGGCGCTCCAGGTCGCGCCGAAGGCCGCGCTGAAGTCTTCCACCGCCGGCGCGATGATCGGCAGGAAGCCATCCGGATAAATCTGGATCGTATTGTTGTCCTGGATCGCACGGCGGAAGAAGCCGCCCGAGCGCGCATCGCGGTCCTGGTAGCTGGTCCAGCCATACAGCTTGACGCCGCCGGCCAGGTTATAGCCGGCATTGGCGAAGAAGGTGTTCTGCGTCAGCTCAGGCTCGCCGTACCAGGCGTTGAAGCGATTGATCGTCGCTTCGCGCGGGTCGAAGGCGCCGTTCAGCAGCGGATATTGCTGGCGCACGTCCCAGCCCGATCGCTCGGTGTGATCCTGGCGCTTGCGCTCCAGTGCCAGCACCAGGAAGCCGTCTTCACCCAGCTCCATGCCCTTCCACAGGCTCAGGTTCAGCGTATTGCCGTCCTTGCGCTTGCGCGAATCCTGCACGCCCCAGGTGGCGCCGGCTGGCGGCGTGCCCGGATTGAAGTTGTATTCGGTATCGCGGCGGCCATAGCTCACACTGGCCTCGCCACCGGTGCGGTCGGTACGCAGGCGTACGTTGATCACGCCTGCAATTGCGTCGGAACCGTATTGCGCGGAAGCGCCGTCACGCAGCACTTCAATGGTTTTGACGATACCGGCCGGGATGGAGTTCATGTCCACCGCCGCCGAACCGCGGCCGATGGTGCCGTTCAGGTTGACCAGCGAGGAAGTATGGCGGCGCTTGGAGTTGACCAGGACCAGGGTCTGGTCAGGCGCCAGTCCGCGCAGCGTGGCGGGGCGGATGGTGTCGGTACCGTCGGCCAGTCCAGGACGCGGGAAATTCAGCGAAGGCAGCGCCACGGACAGCGCCTGCGTGATTTCCGGAACACCGGCGTTCTTGATGCTGTCGGCGCTGATGACGTCCACCGGTGCGGTGGTGTCGAGTACCGTGCGGTTGGAGACCCGGGTACCGGTCACCACCACGGTAGCGGTTTCGCCGGCAGGCGCTTCCTGCGCCCACGCGGCGTTGCTGAAAAGTGATGCAACTGCGATTGCGAGAACCTGTTTTTTTGGTGCCATAGCTACCCCTTGTAGTTAAACCAGTTTCACTCCCCGGCTTATATTTGAGGTAACTATGAGCAACTGTCAATTCAGGTTCTCGCGGATACAACACTTTCAAGTTGTTTTACGTGTTTGTACGTAGCTTCTGGCGCACAAACTCGATGTGGTTGCGCAGGCCGTAGAACTCATCGGCAAAGGACAGCGGCACGGTCAGGCGATTGACCCGCTCTTCGATCTGGTCCAGGCGGTGCAGCAGTTCTTCGCGCGGCTTGCCTTCATCGACGCCCTGCTCCACCGAGCGCAGCTGGCCGTACCAGCGGTAGACGCGCGAGCGGATGCGCCACACGTACAACGGCGGCACCACTTTCGACAGCGGCAGGATCAGGGCACCGGTGGCCAGCAGCACCACCCACAGGCGGTCGAACAGGTTGGCCAGCCAGAAGGTCATATAGCGTTGCAGGAAAGGCGGCCCGTCCTTGTAGAACTTGGCCGCTTCATGCGCGACCGGAATCTCGGTATAGCGCGGCGAAGGGAACTGGCCCTGCTGCTGGAACCAGCCCGCCCCGCTGTGGATGCTGCTGGCGGCCTGCACGAACAGGTCGACCAGGGCCGGATGCAAGTCTTCGCGCGCCACCAGGGTCGCCGTCGGCGCGATCAGGTGGTAGTCGCGGGCCGGCAGGTCGCGCCCCAGGTCGACGATCCCGCGCGGCAGGGTGACGTGGGTCAGGTACGGCAGGCGGCGTGCATAGGCTTCGGCCTGGGTGAAGTTGAACAGCTTGATCCCGGGCGTCATCAGCAGCATCTGGATCAGCGGGTCGTCGGGGGCGGCGGCGAACACCAGGGCGTCGATGCGGCCTTCCAGCAGTTCCACCGTGGCGGGGGTGTTTTCCAGGTCGCTGGCCTTGATGTCGCCGACGTGCAGGCCGTTGATCTGCAATACCTGGCGGAACAGGCGCGGCACGCCGCTGCCCTCGGGACCGAGGTTGACCTTCATGCCTTTCAGGTGGGTCAGGCTGGTGACGGCTTTCCTGTCGCGCATGAAGAGCCACAGCGGCTCGGTGAACAGGCTGCCCAGCGAGACCAGGCCGGTGCGCTCGGCTTCGGCTTCGTTGGTGGATCCGCTTTGCACGAAGGCGATGTCGGTTTCGCCTTTATTCAGGCGTTGCAGGTTTTCCTGCGAGCCCTGGCTTGGCTGCAGGACGACTTTGATGCCGTGCTTGGCCATCGCTTGCGCGTAGCGCTTGCCGATGTTTTCGTAGGCGCTGTTTTCCTGGCCGGTGGCGAGCTTGACCACGCGCGGCGGGGTGGGGTCGATGATCCAGTAGGCCAGCGCACAGGCGCCGGCGATCAGCAGGACGGTGGGGGCGAACGAGACCAGCAGGTCGCGCAGGCTGATGCGGGTGAACTTGGTGATGAGTTTCATGCGCGCATTGTAAACCGGTAAACCTGGGTCAGACCCAAGGGTCTGACCCGTGCGGCGCATCCGCCGCAGGCAGGGTTTGAGGTTTTTGACTTTCGGCAGGGTCAGACCCTTGGGTCTGACCCGGGCTTACCGGGTTTAGCGGGCGCCGCAGGCGCGCAGCGGTGCGGCAGGAAATGCGGCCGCAGTGGCAGCCGCCAAGGCAGCCGTAGCCACCGGCTGCACTCCGCCCGGCGCATTGCTTGCCGCCATCGCCGTCACAACCGGCGCCGCCTTCTGCGCATTCGGTTCGATCAGCGGCATCAGCGAAGGTGCCAGCACCGTCAGCAGCTGCACCGGCAGCGCCGAAGTGAAGTCGTAGTTTTTCGACTCCGGCCCATGGACATAAGCCGTCATCGAGCCGAAGAAGCGCTCGCCGATATTGAACACAAAGGTCGCCGAACGGTTCACATAACGCGATTCGATCAGGCGCCCGCCCGCCGCATACACGTCAAAACGCTGGTCGCCGGTACCGGTCTTGCCGCCCACCGGAATGATCTGCCCGTCCGAGCCCACGAACGCCGCCTTCACGCGCCGCGCCGTACCGTCCGACACCACTTCGCGGATCGCATCCGCCACCGCGCGCGCCACTTCCGGCGTCAGCACCTGCTCATTGGTAGACGACTTGTTGCGCGCAACCGTGGTTTCGTACGGCGTACCTTTCGCAAAATGCAGCGACTCGATGCGCTGCGTTGTCTTGCGCACGCCGCCGTTGATGATAATGCCCATCATCTCGGCCAGCGCGGCAGGACGGTCGGCCGAAGCACCCAGCGTGGTCGCATACGACGGCACCAGCGAATCGAACGGATAACCCATCTTCTTCCACTGGCGATGGATGCCCATGAAGGACTCCATTTCCAGCAGGCCGGCAATGCGCTTGTCCTGCGCGTATTTGTGATGGGTCTTGAACAGCCACTGGTAGACCTCCTGGCGCTCCTTCTCGCTGGCGGCAACCACGTCGGACAGCGAAGCGCCTTCATTCTGGTGCAGGTAGGCCACCAGCCAGAGTTCCAGCGGGTGCACGGCAGCCAGGTAGCCGCGGTCGGCCAGGCTCCACTTGTCCATCGCGTACTGCTCGTACATCTTGGCCAGGCGCTCTTCCGGCACATCGTTCTGCACCTTCAGGTTGTCGTTCACGAACTTGTCGAATTCCGCCAGCGTCGCATTCGGATACACGGTGCGGTGGATATTCGCCAGGCGCACCGGCGTCGGGCGGATCGTATCGAGCAGGATCGCGTCCAGCTCCGAAGTCTTCTTGCCTTTGTACTTGGCGTAGAAGCGGTACAGGAATTCCTTGCCTTCCTTGTCGGCGAAGCGCGCCAGGTAGGCCGCGCGGCGCGGATCGTCGGAGTCGGTCAGCAGGGTCTGCGAGGAACCCGGCATCTGGAAGGAGTAATACTTGACCACATCGCGCATCAGGCGCACGAACACCAGGTTGGTGGAACGGCGCAGCGCCTCGCGCACCGTCATGATCTTGAAGTCGTCATCCTTGCTGAAGTTGCCGAAGTAATGCAGGCCGCCGCCGGTAAAGAAACCTTCCCCCGGATTGGCCGAATACTTGCGCTCCAGCGCCGCCTGCAGCATGGCCGGCAAGTCGCGCTTGTCCATCGGCGTCATGGCCAGGTATTCGATGCCCCAGGTGGTCAGGCGGTCGCGCTGGTCGACGTTGACCTTCTTCAGTTGCGCCGCGTCCATCTGGCCATACTTCTTGTGCAGCTGGTCGACGATGTCCATGTACGTCACCAGGGTGCGCAGCTTGGCGGTGGAACCCAGGTCCAGCTTGGCGCCTTCGTTGATGTCCAGCGGCTGGTCGTAGTTGTCGGTCTGCACGCGCAGGTAGTTGGCGTGCTCGCCGCGCTCCAGCAGCGTGAAGCTGTACACCACATTGGCCGGGTCGCCGTTGCCCAGCATGCCCTTGCCGGTCAGGCCGGCCTGCACCGCGGTTTCCGGCTCGCGCAATTGGCGCAGCATGGCGGTCACGGTCTTCTGGGTCTCAGCATCGAGCGTGGTGTTCACCGACAGGTCGAGGCGGTCCAGGTTGTACATGCGGTTGTCGCCCAGCAGGTTGGCCAAGTGCACGCGCACCGCGTTCGAGGCTTTCTTGGTCACATACGTCATCGGCGGCGCCGCCTGCACGCCGCTGCCCTTGGCCGGATGCAGCTTCTCCTTCAGCGCAGCGTCGCGCAGCTGCGCCGTGATGATGCCGGCGCTCGCCAGCAGGCGCAGGTGGCTGTTGGCCAGTACTTCCAGGTCCTCATCGCCTTCGCCCAGGTAGTAGCTCGGGCGGCGCTGTGCAATCAGCAGCGACAGCGCTTCCTTGAAGGCCAGCGGGCTGCCCGGCTGGTCCATCTTGCCGCCCAACAGGCGCGACACTTCATCGAATTCGCGGCCGTACCAGACCCACATGCCGTCGCCCACGCCGTTCACTTCACCGTAGCCGGGCTTGGCCGACAGCGGTACCGTATTGAGGTAGTCGAGCACAATCTGGCGCCGTACCTTGGTGGTATCTTCGCCCTGCTGGTACGCGCGCAGCGAAGCCGACACCATTTGCTGCAGCTTGTCCTTCATCGAACCGGTGCGCCCTTCCGGTGAATGGCGGTATTTCTCGATCTGGGTCGCCAGCGTCGAGCCGCCCGCAGCGCGGTGGCCGCCGGCGCCCACGGCGCTCATCGACTTTTCCAGGATGGCCTTGGACAGCCGGTCCCATTCAACAGCCGGATTGCGCTTCGGATACTTGTTGTCCAGCAGTTCGCGGTTCTCGATGAACAGCAGGCTTTGCACCAGCGCGTTCGGCGCCTGCTCGAAGCTGCCGTAAATACGCTCCGGATAGCTGGCGGTGAACAGCGGCTGCTCGCGGCAATCGAGAATCGACAGGCCGGTACGGGTTTTTTCATGATAAGTCGCGAACACGCCCATGTCGCTCAGCTCCACCATTTTCGGCGAGAAGCGGGCCTGCGAGGTGACCTCGTAGTCGCGTGCTTTCAGCTTGTCCAGGTAGTCCGGCAGGTTGGCGTAGCCAAGGCGCTCATCGTATGGGCTGTCGTGCGGAAAGCGGATCGACTTGCTCGGCCCCGGCTCCACCTTGTAGGTCAGCTTGCCGACCAGGTCGGTGAACACCTTCGCCTGCATCGTCGAGGTGCGGGTCTCGTGATAGCCCCAGACGCCGGCCACCGTCAGCAGCACCAGTACCAGCACAATGAACGCATTGCGCAGACGTGAACCCTTTTTGGGTTCGGATGGAGGCGGTGGTGCTGTCTCGGTTGGTTCGTGTGGTTCGAAGGAGCTTGATTCGTGATCTTGTTGGGAAGGCATAGGTACCGAGCGCAAACGCCGCCTGTTGCCGCCGTATCCAATCGCTGCCGCACCGGCGCGCATCTTGCGCACCGCTCGGACGACAACTCGGGGCCGGCGAAAACGACGATTGCTTAACATAGTGTTCAAACCGGACAGTACACGCAGAGTATTTCTGCTTGATTACCATTGCACCACATCGGCGCGCACTGCACGGGGCAACTCGCAAAATATTTAAACTTCGCGTATCAGTTTCGCAAAAAAACAACGGCGCTTCACACCTTTTGTGAGCGCCGTTGCAAGAGCAGTTAACACCCTTTTCACACTGTGGATTCAGGGCTTCGCGTACTCCACTTTCAGGGCATCGAGCTCACGGCACATTTGGATAAATGCAGCCTCGCATTGGGGCGGATCGCCTTTCACACCAAGCTCGATATGGCGCCGGGTCTTGGCATCGCCCACACTTGGCAGGCTGAAGACCTTGATGCGCGGCCAGGCTGCTTCCAGGGCCAGCATCAGCGGAGTAAGTGCTGCTTCCGCTGCTTCGTACACTAACACCGATTGCTCAGCACGGGCCTCACGATTGAACAGGTCGGCGTAATGCGTGTCGAGTACCCATTCGATCATCGGCCACGCCATCACCGGGAAGCCGGGCACGAAGTAATGCGTGCCGTGCGCGAATCCAGCCACGTTGTTATACGGATTTGGAATAAGCGCCGCACCTTGCGGGAATTCGGCCATCTGCAGGCGCTGCAGGTTTTCCGCCGAAGCGAGGTCGGCAACTTCGCCTTTTTCTTCCGCCACCTGGCGCACGCGCTGCTGGATGCTGTCCTTCGCGCCCTCATGCAGCAGCAGCGGTACGCCCAGCGCGGCAGCGGCGCACTGCCGCGTATGGTCGTCCGGCGTGGCGCCGATGCCGCCGCAGGAGAACACGATATCGCCGCTGGCGAAAGTGCGTTTCAGCGTGGCGGTGATGCGCTCGCGGTCATCGCCGACGAACTCCGCCCATGACAGTTGCAGGCCGCGTTCCGCCAGCAGCTGCACCACTTTGGGGAAATGCTGGTCGGTCCGCTTGCCGGACAGGATTTCGTCGCCAATGATGATCAATCCGATTCGCATAGGCTTTCCTCAAATGGAGCATGGCGCAATTGCGCCAGCGCTTGCAGGCAATAATACTCAAACCACAGGCCGGTGAAGATGAAAATCACGACGTAGACCCAGATCGATGCCGCCAGCAGGATAGGGAAGAAGGCAATCGCCGCAGCGGCGCCGCCTACCCACACCAGGGCCGGCAGCGAACCCGCCAGGCCGGACACCACGCCGATCGACATCAGCTGCCAGCGGTGTTCGCGCTGCAGCTTGGACAATTCTTCCGCACTGGCGTAGTCGGCCAGCGCGTCATAACTCATGACGCGGCTGGTGAGCCAGCCCCACAGCAGCACGGTAGCCAGGCCCGCCAGCGGCGGGAAGACATACATCGGCAGGATGCACAGCCATGCCACCACGAAAATGCCGAAAGCGCCGAAGGCCTTGAGCACGCCGCCCAGGATGGAGCCGCCCTGCTTTTTCTCCAGCTGCGGGAAATGGCGGCCGCCGACGTGGCGCACGATGAAGGGCATGGCTGCCACGCCGATGAAAATCATGGCCGTCACGATCATCAAGGGCAGCAGCAGGAGCAGCGCAAACAGTGGCACCAGGACGTTGCGCAAGCCATCCAGGCCGATCGATTGCAGCCAGTCGCTGGTGACGCGGTAGACCTCGAATCCAACGTAGTAGCCGTGCAGCCAGTCCAGCAGCGGCTGCAGGCCAAACCCCAGCAGCAGCGCCCACAGTGCGACTGACAAAATGAAAGGAACAATACTCAGCAATAAAATCTTGCCGTGGAACTGGGACAGCAGGGCCCTGCCGTAAGCGTTGATAACTGCGCGCATTAATTAACTCGGTTTCTTTCTCAAATATTCAAACATCCGTTTCAGGCCAAGCCATTGCTGGGCCCAGAAGCCGCGGCCGTAGTCGCGGCCCGCCAACTGGTCGCGCACGCCGGTCGCTTCGAAGCGCGGCGTGAAGTTAGCAGTGCGGAAAATAATGTCCCAAATCGGGAACAGCACGGCGAAATTGCAACCGCCCAGCGTGCCCTGCCCTTTCGATTCATGGCCGATGCCAATCGCGTGGTGCATGCGGTGGTAGCGCGGCGACACCAGCAGCCGTTCGCCGATGCGGCCGAAGTGTATACGAACATTGGCGTGTTGCAGGCTTTGCACGATACGGGACAGCGATACGAGGAGCACGTACTGGCTTGGCGGTACGCCGATGGCCAGCGCCAGCACCGCCATCACGATGTCGCGCAGCAGGTCGTCCAGCAGGTGGTTGCGGTCGTCGCTCCACAGGTTCATGTTCTGCTGGCTGTGGTGCAGGCTATGCAGGCCCCACCACCAGTTGAATTTGTGCTGGGCGCGGTGGAACCAGTAATCGGCAAAGTCCAGCACCAGCAGGTAGATGGCGAAGCTGGCCAGCGGGTGCATATTGGTGACCAGGTTTTCCAGGTTGAAGGGCTGCACGCCTTCCATGTGCAGGGCGCCGGCGATGGCGTCCATCAGCGGGTCGAGCGTGAAGAACAGCAGCAGCGGGATCAGGCCGATACGCTGCAGCACGGTATAGATGAAGTCATTCCAGCGCGCGCGCCTGTCGCTGAACTGGTGCACCGGGATGGCCGCCTCCAGCGGGCGCAGCACCAGGAAGATCAGCAGCAGCTCGGCCAGCCCGATCAGCAGCCATTCGGTGCCCTCGAAGGCTTCTTCGGTGATGTCGCCCATGCCGCTGAAGTAGATGGCCGGCTGGATGGCGTTTTCAAACAGCCAGCCCTGGGCTTGGCCCAGCAGGTCCAGGAAAAATTGAATCATTTGCGGTAGTCCGGGTGTTCTCTCAGGGTGGCGAAGCAGAAGCCTTTCAGCTTGAGGCCTTCAATCAGCGGTTCCAGGTTGGCCGGCGCCCAGGGGTCCTTGCGCGACCAGATGCCCATGTGGGCCATGAAGATGTCGCCGTCGCGCAGGCCGTCCAGCGCGCGCTGCAGCAATTGCGCATTGCTGGCGCGTTCCACCGGCAACTCGTCGCCCGAGAAGCCGGCCGGCATGGCCCATGCCGCATGCTGGTAGCCGCATGATTTGCCGGCCGCCAGCGTGCGTGCGCTGGTCTTGCCGCCGGGGGCGCGCCAGAACGGGTCCAGCGCCTTGCCGGTCAGTTCGTGGAAGCGCTGGTCGACGCGGCGCAGCTCCTCGCAATACTGCCGTGGCGTCCAGTCCTGCGCCTTGCCGGCGTGGGCGCCGAATTGCGGCTTGACCGTGATCTTGCCGTTGGCGGCATCGCGCACGTAGTAAGTATGATCGAAGGTGTGGCTGCCGAAAGCGTGTCCCTCGGCTACGCGGGCGCGCCAATAGGCTTGCCAGGACGGGTCCAGGCTGTAATCGCCCTTGACGGTCTTTTCGTTCGCCAGGAAGAAGGTGGCCTTGACGTTTTGCCGCGCCAGGACGGAGGCGATCAGCTCGGCCTGCGACTGGCTGCCGGTGTCAAAGGTCAGGTAGACGGTCGCGCGGCATTGCGGGCCCGCCGACGCGCCGCCGGCCGCCGCAGCGGCCAGTCCCAGCACGCAAGCCTGCCAGCGCATTACATCCTCGCGGAAGAGTTGGCGAAGAAGACGCCGTGCGGCGAACGGCCGACCGGGATCATCTTGACGACCTTTTTCTGCTGCAGGTCGATCACTGCCACTTTCTTGATCCAGCGCAGCGTGGTCCACATGTATTTGCGGTCGGCGGTGATTTCCATGCAATCCGGCCCGCCGGGCACATCGATGGTGCCGACGTTCTCCAGGGTCTTCTGGTCGATGATATTGATGGTGTTGGAGACCCGGTTCGACACATAGGTGTAGCGCCCATCGCCCAGGGCGCGGAAGTTGTGGGTGCCGGCGCCGGCCTTGATGCGCTTGACGGTCTGGCGGGTGCGCCAGTCGATCACCTCGACGTAGTCGCTGCCCATGATCCCGACCAGCAGGTATTTGTCGTCCGGCGTCATGGCGATACCCGCCGGCAGCTTGCCGACCGGGATGGTCCACAGCACGTTCTGCGTCTTCAGGTCGATCGCGCTGACCTGGTCGCTGCCCTGCTGGGTGACAAAGACGGTGCTGCTCCTGGCGTCGAAAGCCACGTGGCTGGGCAGCTTGGGCAGCGGAATGCGCTTGGCCAGCGTCATTTCCTTGCCGTTGTAGGAGTAGATGTCAAGCCGGTGCAGGCGCAGCGAAGTCGCCACGAACCACTTCTGGTCCGGCGAAAAGCCGATCTGGTAAGGGTCGAGGATATCCTTGACGTGGCGCTGCACCTGGCCGGTCACCGGATCCAGGAATACCAGCTCGTTGCCCACGGCGCTGGCGACGATCAGCGACTTGTTATCGGGGGTGGCCATCAAGTGGTGGGGCTCTTTCCCCACCGGGAAGGTTTGCAGGCTCTTGTAGCTTACCTGGTCCAGCAACTGGACCGTGGCATCGCGCGAATTGAGCACGACGACAACGTTTGCCTGGACAGGCTGCACGCCTGCCAGCAAAGCTAATGAAACTGCTGCGCTACGGATACTGCGGAACATGAAAACTCGCTTATTGGTTAAGCCAACCAGTATTTTACGGTCAAACGTCTTGTATTAAGTTATTGCCGACAACATTTAATGGGTATCGGCCGTGAATGCACTACAATCGCGGCCTAAGCCCCACATTTCTAAGGAATCCACATGACTATCATCACTAACGCATCCGGCCTGCAATACGACGACATCAACGTTGGCGATGGCGCCGAAGCCAAAGCCGGCCAGAACGTCACTGTTCACTACACCGGCTGGCTGCGCAACGACGACGGCAGCAAAGGCCCGAAATTCGATTCCTCCAAGGACCGTAACGATCCGTTCGAGTTCGCCCTGGGCGCAGGCATGGTGATCCGCGGCTGGGATGAAGGCGTGCAAGGCATGAAAGTAGGCGGCACCCGCCAGCTGATCATCCCTGCTGAACTGGGCTATGGCTCGCGCGGCGCCGGCGGCGTGATTCCGCCCAACGCCACCCTGATCTTCGACGTGGAACTGCTGGGCGTTTAATCAGCCCCCGGACGGAGGCCTAGCGCTGCCATTTGCGCTGCACGGCCTCCTGCTCCGCTTTCGCGTCCAGCGCCTGGCCGGCGATTCGCTGGTCGATCGCATCCAACACCTGCGTCGGCATATCCGCCGCCGCCTGCCGGTATTCCCCCTGCTGTGACTTACCCTGGCTTTGCACCGCCAGTTGCACCTTCCATGCGCCGCCCTGCTTGCAGGCCAGGCCCGACATTTCCTGCGCGGTGGTGAAGCTGCGGCAGTAGCTGTTGTCCTGCGCCAGGAAGCTGGTGCCGATGCGCACCGGGCCGCCGCTGCCGGCCAACTGCTGGTCCAGCGCCGTCGCCAGGCGGCCTTGCGCCACCAGCACGCCATCGCGGCTGGCGATCGTTTCGCTGCGGTCGAGCGGCAGCATGCCGACGCCATAGTGGCCAGCCATCACGCCCACCATCAGCATCGCCGCTAACGCGCCCCATTCCGGCCAGGACCAGCGCCGGCCGCGGCTGGCCTTGCGCGCGGCCTGCTGCTCCGCCTCGCGCCGGGCACGCACGGAATCCAGGCTGACCACCGTAGCCTGGCGCAGCGGCTGCGCCAGCCTTGGCGGCACCGCCTCCTCCGCCACCGGGGCAAAAGCGGCAAAGACGTCGTTGCGCATGGCTTTGTGCTGGGCCACGCGGCGCGCCAGCGCGGCATCCTTGCGCATGGCGTCTTCCACCGCACGGCGGGTCACCTCATCCAGTTCACCGTCGGCATAAGCCATCAAGGTCTCGTCGGAAAAACTCTTCATACCGTCCTCGCTTGTTCCGATAACATTTCTTGCAACGCCGTGCGGGCGCGCGCCAGGCGGCTGGTCAGGGTGCCGACCGGGATTTCCAGCACTTCAGCTGCCTCTTTATATGGCAGGCCTTCCACCAGCACCAGGCCGACCACCAGCCGGTGTTCCTCGCTCAGCAGGCTGACAGCCTTTTGCACCGCCATCCGCTGCTGGTGAGCTTCGGCATAATCGTCCCCTACGTGCTCACCCTCCTCCTCCGGCGCAAACAGCTCGCTGCGGCGGGTACGGGAGCGCACTTCGTCAATCCAGGCATTTTTAATAATGCGGAACAACCAGCTATCCAGGCGGGTTCCCGGCTGGTAAGAGCTGCTGTGCACGATCGCGCGCTCCACGGAGAGCTGGACCAGGTCGTCGGCATCTTCGCGGTGCCAGGCCAGGGTACGGGCGAAACGCCGCAGCCGCGGCAACAGTGTGGCGATTTCCTCGTGCAGGGAGCTATCGTTGTCCATCATATGAAGATAACGAACGGGGCGGGGATTTTCTTCCCTCTCTCCATCGTTAATACAGAATAGATACCGTTAGCCTATATTATCATCCGACCATGCCAACCTTGCGCCCGACTTATTCCCTGTTGCGTACATGCCGCTGCCTGCTGCTGGCCCTCGGTTTACTGGCTGGCGCAGGACAGGCGGCAGCGCAAATCGGCCGGCCGGGATTGCCGCAGTTGCCGGGCGGCCTGTCGCCACGCCTGGGCGACAACGGCTTGCGCGATCGCCTGCGCGAGAAGCTGCTGGATTCCACCGAACTGCCGCGCAAGGTGGCGCCGGACCAGCTTCGGTCGCTGAATGTGCGCGAATTGTTGCAGCGGCATTCAGCCCTGCTGGAGCCGGACCCTGCCGGATTCCCGATCGTGCGCAGGGAGATCCTGGCGTGGTCGCCATCCGGCGCCGGACTTGCGGCCGCCGCCGCCGCCGGGATGACGGTGGCCGGCCGGCAGGATATGCCGGAGCTCGGGCAGTCGCTGGTGACGTTGCGGGTGCCGGATGGTGTCGCTACGGCGGATGCGCTGGCCATGCTGCGCGCTGCCGATCCTGGCGGCAGCTACGATTTCAACCATGTGTATACAGGTGCCGATGCGGCGGGCGGCACATCGGCCCTGTCCCCGCCTGGCGCGGCGCGGATGGAGACTGGCGGCGGCGACGTACGCGTGGGGCTGGTCGACAGCGGCATCGATGACCGCCACGAGGTGTTCGAAAACTCCCGTATCGTGCGCTGGGGCTGCGACGGCGCGACGCACCCGGCTGCCCATGGCACGGCGGTTGGCGCCCTGATGATCGGCAAGTCCGAAAGGTTCAGGGGCGCGGCGCCGGGCGCCAAGCTGTATGCCGCAGATATCTATTGCGACCAGCCGAGCGGCGGCTCGGCAAGCCAGATCGTGCAGGCGCTGGCCTGGCTGGCGAAAGAACAGGTCGGCGTCATCAATATCAGCCTGGTCGGCCCGCCCAACCAGATGCTGGGCCGCGTGGTGCAGGCAATGGTGGCACGCGGCCACCTGTTGGTGGCGGCCGTGGGCAACGACGGCCCGGCCGCTCCTCCTCTTTATCCGGCCAGCTACCCCGGCGTGGTAGGCGTCACGGGGATTGACCCGAAACGGCATCCGCTGCCGGAGGCTGCGCGCGGTCCGCAAGTGATGTTTGCGGCGCCGGGCAGCCAGATGGCGGCCGCCGCTATCGGCACTCCGCCATACAAGCTGGTGCGCGGAACCAGTTTCGCCGCGCCGCTGGTGGCGGCGCTGCTGGCGCCGCGCCTGCCTTCCCCCTCCCCGGCGCAAGCGGCCAGCGCGCTGGCTGCCCTGGCAGCCGGCGCCAGCGCAGCCGGCGACGGCACCGGCCGCGGCGTGGTCGGCGAAAACCTGCGCACTCCCCCTTCCGCCTTCCGCTGAAAAAGTTTTTTGAATTTTTTTTCGGATGAATGGAAGAAATCCCGAACCTGGTTCGTTCTCTGTATGTAAGCGGCGGATTTCCCGCAGCCAGACCAAGGAGAACTGATATGAAAACCAACATCGCAACCCTCATCCGCGCTGCCTTTATCGCTGCCGCCAGCGCCGCATCCATCGCCCACGCCGGCCCTCTCGGCGGCGCGCTTGGCGGAAATATCGGCGGCGGCATCGGTGGTGCTTTCGGTGGCGGCATGGGTTCAATGCGCGGCGGAATGACCGGCGATATCGCCGGCAGTACCATGCGCGGCGGCCGTGCTGGTGCGGATATCGCGGGCAATGCGGCGGGCAGTGCCGCTGCCAACGCCTCTCGCACAGCTGCTGCCGATTCGGCGGCAAACAACGCTGCCCGGCGCGGCCTGGATGCCAGCGGCGCAGCGAACGGCACTGCCAACCTGGCCGGCAACCTCGCGCGCAATGCCGGCGCGGCCGGCGGCAACGCTGACGGTGCCGCAAATGGCGCCGCCAACCAAGCCTCGAATAGCGCAGCAGGCAGCAATGCCAGCGGCAATTCGAATGGCGCGGCCAGCGGTAGTGCGAATGGACTGGTTGGCGGACTGGCAGGCGGAGCGGCAGGCGCTCATTCCCTCGGCGCCCAGGCTGCACGCAATGCCGGCGCCGTCAGCGGCAGCGCCGACAGCGCGGCAAACAGCGCGCCAGGCGTTACTTCGGACGGCGGAAAATCCGGTTCCGCTTCAGGCAGTGGAAGCACTTCGTCCGGCTTGGGTGCAAACCTGGTGCGCAGCGCCGACCGCCAGGCAAACGCCTCGGCAAACAGCTCGGCGAACAGTTCCGCCAATGCCAGCAAAGCCCCCCGCAGCAGCGGTGGCAATGGCGGCGGCAGCAGCCAATCCGCACCGCAGCAGTCGCCGAAAAGCGCTTCCGCCAACGCAAGTGTCAACGCCGGTTTCAACGCTCAAGCCGGCAGAAACACCGCAGTTGAAGGCTCCGCACAATGATGCACCAAGCCGGGGCGGGGCGGCGAAAAAGCTTAAACTAGCTGAGGTTTTCGCCAGAATCCGTCCCGTATTTCGTGGCGAGCCAGTCACTATATGGGCTTCTTCAAAAACGGTACACACTTTTTTCAATTAATGTGCTAATCTGCGCGCTCCATTAACCAAGGAGGTAGTAATGAAAAAAGGCGAACTGATTGCAGAATTTGCGAAGCGTACCGAAATGTCCGGCGCAGCTGCTAACGAAGCAATTAACACCCTGATCGCGATCGTTACCGAGCGTCTGAAAAAGGGCGACACCGTTGGCATCACCGGTTTCGGCACCTTCTCCGTCGCCAAGCGCGCAGCGCGCAAAGGCCGCAACCCGGCAACCGGCGAAGCGATCAAGATCGCTGCATCCAAGACCCCTAAGTTCTCGGCTGGCGCGACCCTGAAAGCCGCTGTGAACCCAACCAAGAAGAAGTAATTCTTCGGGCTTACCGCCAGAACGGCGGTTCAAGGCTGGCCAAAAATGGCTTGTCTTGAACCGCCGTTTTTTATTGTGCGGCGCACACCGCACCAACTACAGGAAAATCGATGCGCCTGATTTTTGCCCTCGCCACGGCGCTGCTGCCGCTGTACGCCATCGCTTTCAGCCCGTCCGGACTGTACTTCGCACACAAGGAATGGGAGCTGGCCTGCGACAACACCGGCACCTGCCGCGCAGCCGGATACGGTGGCGACCGCATTGACGGCCTCTCGGCCTCCGTTCTTCTGACCAGGCAAGCTGGCGCCAGCCAGCAAGTCAACGGACAGTTCATGCTCGCCCATGCTGACATGAATGACGCGAAGGAACGCTTGCCGGCAAAATTCAAGCTCGAACTCTGGATCAACGACACGGCAGCGGGATCGCTGGAATTTGTCAAGGAAACGATGGTGGCCGAGCTTTCGCAGGCGCAGGTTGCGGCGCTACTGGACGCTTTGCCGGACCATGCCGCCGTCGAACTGCTCCGGGAAAACGAGCTATGGGGAGTAGTATCGGATACAGGCGCCGCAGCGGTCTTCCTGAAGATGCCGATGGCCGCTTCATCTCGCAGCGCCGCAAGCCCCTGGTTGCGGCACTGCGCGCCAGCGCGAAGCCGGATGAATGCGAAGAACTGTTTGAAGACGAGAAGCTGAGTGCGCTCAGAGCGGTCCGGCTCTCCTCCACCAAAATGCTGGTATCCATGCGCTGCTGGATAGCGGCCTACAACGCCGGAGCCGGTTACTGGGTGGTCAGCGACAAGCCGCCATTCCGGCCTGTGCTGGTGACCACCACCGCCGCCGACTATGCCGCAGGCAAGATCCGAGAGCTTCACAAGGGACGTGGTCGCGGTGACTGCTGGGAGTTCAAAACCAGAGGCTGGAACGGCAAGCAATTCCAGCTCATCGCGGCATCCACGACTGGCATGTGCCGGATGATTGCCCCCGATGGCGCCTGGTCCCTGCCAACCGTGGTGACGCAGGAGTAGCGAATTTGGAGCCTATACTCTAAGGCAGGGCAAGTTTTCTTTTGTATGATGGCGCTTCACACACCCCACTATCCAAAGGTAAAACCATGAGCCTGCAAGAACAGTTTGACCAAGCGATGGCCGATTCCAAGAACCTGCCGGAACGCCCAGACAATATGACGCTGCTGAAGATCTACGCCCTGTTCAAGCAAGGCTCGGCAGGCGATGCTACCGGCGAGCGTCCAGGCATGACTGATTTCGTCAACCGCGCCAAGTTCGACGCATGGGCAGCGCTGGCCGGCACCAGCCAGGACGACGCCAAGCAGCAGTACATCGACCTGATCGAAAGCCTGAAGTAATCTTCCCGCTTCCGGCGCTGCGCTTGTCAAAACCGGCGCGGCGCTGCACACTGCAGCATTTGCAAAATAAATAATAGTCAAATGCTGGATAACCACTCCAAAATCGCCGCGATCGTCCACATCGTCCTCGGCTTCCTCTCTTTGCTGTTATTGGCATGCATGGCCGTCTTCTTCCGCGCTTTGGCGGAAATCGTCCGCAATGCCCCAAATGTCGTTGAATTCATCATGGGTGCGGGCAGCATCATTTTTGGCGTACTGGTTGCGCTTTGCCTGCTGCAAATCGGCTCCGCCATCGCATACTTGAATGGATCGCGCGCCGCTCGCACACCGCTGATCATCTTCAGCATTTTCGCCCTGTTCAATGTTCCGGTCGGCACCGTCGCTGGCGGCTATTCCTTGTGGGCGCTGCTGCGCAAGTGATGCACGGTGCAGTCACTTCAGGCGCGGCGCCGGCCGGCAGCCAGGCCAGCCTGCTCCTGCCGGGTGCTTATTTCCATGACTGCTACCAGATCGCGGCACCGGACGCCGACATCTGCGCGCTGGAGCTTTATCTGCAGGTTGTAGGCCAGACACCTGGCTGGGTGAACCGGCTCATGGCAGTACGTAACCGGCTGGCCGGCCTGGTCGGCCTGAAAAACCTGGGCCACCTGGGCGCTTTGCGCACCGCTAAACCGCTTACTGGGTATCGCGTCGGCGACCGTGTTGGCATCTTCTCCCTGCTTTACCTGTCGCCGGACGAAGTGCTGCTGGGCGACTCGGACAAGCACCTGGACGTGGTGCTGTCCGTCTGCAAAGCGCCGCAAGGTGCGGTCAGCGTCACCACCGTAGTCCATATCCATAACTGGCTGGGGCGCCTGTACATGCTGCCGGTCGCACCGCTGCACAAGATCATCGTCAAGACCATGCTGAAGAGGACGGCATCGCTGCGCCTGGCCTGATTTTTTCCCGCCACGACGGCCTGCGCCTGCCCGGTGGCGCGCGGGCTAGCCACCGCTTCCGGCAGGCATGCTAGAGTTGCGCTTTTTATAATCCGACGCCAACGCATGACACTTCAATTCCGCCGCGCGACGACTGCCGATATCCCCGCCATGGGCGCAATCAGGCTGGCCGTGCGCGAAAATGCGCTGTCCAATCCGGCACGCATTACGCAACAGATGTACGAGGATTACCTTGAGCGCCTGGGCCGGGGCTGGGTGTGCGAGCGCGATGGCATCGTCATCGGATTCTCTTACGCAGCGCGTGACGACAGTTCAATCTGGGCGCTGTTCGTCGATCCGGCGCATGAGGGGCTGGGCGCAGGCAAGCGCCTTTTGCAGCTCGCGGCCGACTGGCTCTTCGCCAGCGGCGCGCACGCGGTAAGCCTTTCCACCGCTGCCGGCACCCGCGCCGATCGCCTCTACCAGGCCCTGGGCTGGCAGCGCGGGGAAACAGGGGATGACGGCAACGTCCACTACCGTCTTGCGCGTGGAACGACGATCCGCCGCGCGGAGGCGGGCGACCTTGATGCCATGTGGGCCATCTTCCAGCCGCTGCTGTCTGGCGGCGATTCCTTCCCATTCGGCGCCGGGTTCGAGAAATCCACCTTCCAGCTACACTGGTTCAGCAGCCACCCGGCTTACGTTGCCTGCGCGGGCGAGCGGATCCTCGGCATGTACAAGATGGGCGCAATCTATCCCGACCACGGTGCACACGTCGCCAGCGCGACTTACGCCGTCGCCACGCAGGCGCAAGGTAAAGGCATTGGCCGCGCGCTGGTCGAGCACAGCCTGGCGCAGGCGCGGCGCGAAGGCTTCCTGGCGATGCAGTTCAATTACGTCGTCAGCACGAATGCGCCGGCGGTGGCCTTGTATCGCAAGCTGGGCTTCAGTATCGCCGGCACCTTACCGCAAGCGTTCCGACACGGCGAACAGGGGCTGGTCGACGCATACGTGTTGCACCGATTCCTTGAGGCGGATCAGTCATGAAGAATGCGGCGCATCAAATGGACGCCCCTGGTCTACTTTTCGAACGGGCCAGTACTGTTGATCCGCGCGGAAAAGGAACGCGTGCTATTTGGATTCTGGCGCGGCAAGCGTTTGCTGCATCTTGAGCCGCGCATGTCCGGCGGCGGCAAATATGAGTTACGCCCACTGGCACTG
Organism: Duganella sp. Root198D2; assembly: GCF_001428585.1. Lineage (NCBI taxonomy): Bacteria > Pseudomonadati > Pseudomonadota > Betaproteobacteria > Burkholderiales > Oxalobacteraceae > Duganella > Duganella sp. Root198D2. The sequence goes on from NZ_LMIC01000002.1 coordinate 295,100, forward strand.
CGAAGGGAAACGCAACTCGAGCGCACAACCGTACTGGAACTGGTGCGCGCTGCGGTGGCACTGAACGAAACGGTGGGCGATCCCACCGGGACTGCTTAAGCCGAAGCGAATACCGAACGCATCTTCTCGGCCACCTTACCTTCGATGGCACTCTTGAAGGCGCCCATCAGGAAGCCGAGCTTGATATTCATGTGGGCGGCGCTCTCGGCCAGTGTCAGCGTGCCTTCCACGCCGCTGCGGCCGAATTTCAGGGTATCGCCATGCCATTGGCAGGCCAGGTCGAATTCCTTGGCAATACGTTGTGCGACTTGTTCTGCTGCTGCGCGCGCTTGCGCAGGTTCCAGGCTGTGGGCTTGGGTGATGTTGATATCGGCCATACTCTGCTAATCAAAAAGCACAAAAGGCGCTATTTTAACGCACACACCTTTGTGCTGGATCAAAGGGCAGCGCCGCCGACAGGGTAACCATGGTCATTCAACCGCCCTTGGGAGAGTGATCATGGATGAGAATATGTGCATGACTTTGCCTGTCAGCTTTGTGCCGACGCCATCCGCCCTGTACCGCGCGCACCGCAAGTCGGCGCAACTGCTACAGCAGCCCAGCCTGCCACGCCTGAAAGATACCGCGTTGCCCACGCGTCCCGCCGCTGCGCCGCCCGCCGGTGCGCGGGTGCTGATCTGGAAACAGGATCCGTCCGTGAACGAACTCGGCACCCGCAAGATTTTCCTGCCCGGCGTGATCCTGGAAGGCCCGCGCGATGCCCGCGTCACTTACGGCCAGCCCGGCATTGCGCCGGTCAGCCCGAATGCCTTCGGCGACTTCATCATGGCGCCGGACACCGACCAGTTCGACGCAGTGCACGCGTTTGCCGTGGTGCGCTCGACCCTGACCATGTACCAGCGCGTACTGTCGCGCGCCGAGCAAAACGCCCCCCTGCCCTGGGCCTGGAACAGCAGCCACAACACCGACCCACTGGAAGTCTTCCCGCACGGCTTGCCGAATGTGATGAACGCCTACTACAGCCGCAACGATCGCGCCCTGAAGTTCGGCGACTTCGTGCCGACCGGATCAAGCGGCCGCGTGTTTACCTGCCGCTCTTTCGATATCGTGTCGCACGAGACCGGCCACGCCGTGCTGGACGGGCTGAAACCGAAGTGGATCCTGAACAGCGCGCCGCCGCAAACGGGCGGCCTGCACGAATCGTTTGGCGACCTGACCGCGATTTTCCTGGCCCTGTCCCAGCTCGACCAGGTGGAAGCGGTGATCGCGCAAACCAAGGCCGACCTGCACGACAAGACCTTCCTGGCGGATATGGCGGAGCAGTTCGGCCTGGCGCTCGGCCGACCGAACGGCTTGCGCAATGCCGACAACGACCTCAAGCTGTCGGAGACGGGCAACGAGGTCCATGCCATCTCGCAGGTGTTTACCGGCGCCATCTATGACATCCTGGCCGACATCTTCGGCTTCGAGCGCGCCCCGGGCTTGCGCGACGATGCCGCAGTGCTGCACAGCGTTGCCGGCTATCTATGCAGCCTGGTGCTGCGTTCGCTGGTTGCTGCCCCCGACTCCAACGCCAAATACGCCGATGTGGTAAACCAGATGCTGCGTATCGCGGCGGAAGACGGCAAACCGGTCGACTATGCCAACTTCATCCGCAACCGCTTCGCCCTGCGCGAAGTGGTGGTATCGCCGCTGCCGCTGACCGAGGACCAGCCGCAAAACCTGGAACTGCCGGCGATGGTGGAAGATGCGCCCGACGCGCGCCAGGACCGCCGCGCCTGCTGCGGCACCATGAACCATGCCGAATACTTCGACCTGGAAAGCGTACTCGATGCCGAGCGCCAGGCTTTGGCCGCCTGGTGCAAGAATTACAGTAGCCGTCACGGGGAGGTAGTCACTGAAAAATGAAGATCAGCGCGTCGGGCGGGGGCGGCTTTGCCGGCCTCAGCCAGCACTTTGAAGTTGACACGGAGATAAGCCCGGCCGGTCCCGCGCTGGAGGCGGCCCTCGCCTCCAGTGGTTTTTTCACCTCCGCGGAAAATTTTTCGCCCCCGATTGGCGCTGATTTGGGGCAATGGACTATCACAGCCGATGACGGCCGTCGACGACATAGCTTAAGCTTTGTCGAGACCGGCGGTCCGCCCTGGCAAAATCTGCTCGATTTGATCCGTTCTACTGCTTGAAAGCAAGACTGTTAGAGGCACGCCACGAATTTGCTTATTTAGATTGTATCTAAGCCCGAATTGTGAGAAATAGCGGATTGCCTTAAAATACAGTGCTTTGCTGAGCTTTTCTCCAGCGCTTCAATATAGATAGGACTGTTATGACCCACGTTGTCACCGAATCCTGCATCGCCTGCCGCTATACCGACTGCGTCGATGTTTGCCCGGTAGATTGCTTCCGCGAAGGCCCGAACTTCCTGACCATTGACCCGGACGAGTGCATCGACTGCGCCGTGTGCGTGGCCGAATGCCCGGTCAACGCCATCTTCGCCGAAGAAGACGTGCCGTCCGACCAGCAGCAATACATCAAGATCAATGCCGACTTGTCGCGCAACTGGCCTTCGATCACCAAGACCAAGCCTGCCCTGCCGGAAGCCGAGCAGTTCAAGGACGTCAAGGAAAAGGCCCACTTGCTGAAGCGTTAATCGCTTCCAGCAGCCTGTTATTCACCGTGCAACACCGCGCCTGACGCGGTGTTCGCTTATTCAGATGGAATGAGAATCGTTATGAATGTCGTCAGCACCCCACCAGGCGGTCTCCACGAGACCGATGCAGTCATCATCGGCGCCGGCCCAGTCGGCCTGTTCCAGGTCTTCGAACTCGGCCTGCTGGAGATCAAAGCCCACGTGATCGACTCGCTCAGCGCCGTTGGCGGCCAGTGCGTGGAACTGTACCCGGACAAGCCGATCTACGACATTCCAGCCATTCCATCGTGCACCGGGCAGGAACTGACCGACGGCCTGCTGAAGCAGATCGAGCCGTTCGGCGCGACCTACCACCTGGGCCAGGAAGTGACCGTCGTGCAAAAGCGCGAAGACGGCCGTTTCGACGTCGAGACCTCGCTGGGCACCAAGCTCATCACCAAGACCATCTTCATCGCAGCCGGCGTGGGCTCGTTCCAGCCGCGCACCATGAAGGTTGACGGCATCGAAGCCTTCGAAGGCTCGCAGCTGTTCTACCGCGTCAAAAACCCGGCCCAGTTCGAAGGCAAGAACCTGGTGATCTGCGGCGGCGGCGACTCCGCGCTGGACTGGGCGCTGAACTTCGTCGGCAAAGCCGAATCCGTGGTACTGCTGCACCGCCGTGACGACTTCCGCGCTGCGCCAGCCTCCGTGGCCAAGATGAAGCAGCTGTGCGACGAATACGAGATGCAGCTGATCGTCGGCCAGGTGTCGGGCATCGAAACCAGGGATGACAAACTGTCCGAACTGCGCGTGACCGGCGCCGACGGCGTGACCCGCCGCGTGCCGCTGGACATGCTGCTGGTGTTCTACGGCCTGTCGCCAAAACTGGGCCCGATCGCCGAGTGGGGCCTGGATATCGAGCGCAAACAGCTGAAAGTGGTCTCGACCGAGAAGTTCGAAACCAATGTGCCAGGCATCTTCGCCGTGGGCGACATCAACACCTACCCAGGCAAGAAAAAGCTGATCCTGTCGGGCTTCCACGAGGCCGCACTGGCCGCTTTCGGCGCTGCACCATATATCTTCCCGGACAAGAAGATCCATATGCAATACACCACCACGTCGCCAAAACTCCACAAGGTGCTGGGCGTCGAAACCCCGGTGTTCGACTGATCCGACTGATTCCTCGGACGCATCCTACAAAAAAGCAGCGGAAACGCTGCTTTTTTTATTTTCAAGCTCGTATTATGTTGGAATCATAAGGTCTTAGCCCTTGCTCATGTACTTTCTGGGAGGTACTGCGGAATGCTGTAGGTCATGTATAAATGGCCTATAATTGAATCATCTTTGCGCATTGCCACAATTTTCAGCGGGACATACTATGCTTTACCAATTGCACGAAATGCAACGCTCTCTCCTGCACCCATTGATGCAGTGGGCTGAAGCCTCGTCCAAGCTGTTCACCAATCCTGTTTCGCCTTTCGCCCACACGCCGTTCTCGCAGCGTATCGCCGCGGGCTACGAATTGATGTACCGCCTGGGCAAGGAATACGAGAAGCCGGAATTCGGCATCGAGCAGGCTGTGGTCAATGGCAAGCAAGTCCATATCGACGAACGCGTCGTCGAAAACAAACCCTTCTGCAAGCTGCTGCACTTCCGCAAGGATTTGAGCGAAAAGGAGTTCAAGGCCCTCAAGCAGCCGACCGTGCTGCTGGTAGCGCCGCTGTCCGGCCACCATGCGACGCTGCTGCGCGACACCGTACAGTCCCTGTTGTCCGAACATGACGTCTACATCACCGACTGGATCGACGCGCGCCTGGTGCCGCTGTCGGCCGGCCCGTTCCACCTGGACGACTATGTGCGGTATGTGCAGGAATTCATCCGCCTGCTCGGCCCTGACCTGCACGTGATTTCCGTCTGCCAGCCGACAGTCCCGGTGATGGCGGCGATATCCCTGATGGCCAGCGCCAAGGATCCGAAACTGCCGAAGACCATGACGATGATGGGCGGCCCGATCGATCCGCGCAAGTCGCCGACCCAAGTCAACAACCTGGCAGTGGAAAAGAAGTTTTCCTGGTTCGAAAACACCGTGATTTATGCGGTGCCGCCTAACTATCCGGGCTTTGGCCGCAAGGTGTACCCAGGCTTCCTGCAGCACGCCGGCTTTATCGCCATGAACCCTGGCCGCCACGCCCAGTCGCACCGCGAGTTCTACATGCACCTGGTGCGCGGCGACGACGAGCCGGCGGAATCGCACCGCAAGTTCTACGACGAATACAACGCAGTGCTGGACATGCCGGCCGAGTACTACCTCGACACGATCAAGACGGTGTTCCAGGACTTCAGCCTGCCGCAAGGCACCTGGGAAGTGGACGGCGTGTTTGTGCGTCCGCAGGATATCAAGAACGTGGCGCTGTTGACCGTGGAAGGCGAACTGGATGATATTTCCGGCGCCGGCCAGACGCAGGCCGCACACGACCTGTGCTCCGGCATTCCGGCCAATATGCAGGAAGACTTCGTGGTACCGGGCGCCGGCCACTACGGCATCTTCTCCGGCCGCCGCTGGCGCGAGATGGTTTGCCCGCGTATCTCATCGTTCATTAAAAAACACGGCTGAGGGCTCCAGCCCTTCAGCCGGCCGGGTCCGCGTGCCCGGCTTTTATTACGGCAAACAATATACTTTTTTATATAATATGAAAATTAATCCTGTTGCCTTGCAGGCCGCTGCCGGCCGCGCGTCCGGGCTGTTGAAATCCCTGTCCAACCAGGACCGCCTGCTGCTGCTTTGCCAACTGGTCGACGGCGAACATTCCGTGGGCGAGCTGGAAGCTGCAACCGGCGTCGCCCAGCCCACCCTGTCGCAGCAATTGACCGTGCTGCGCAACGCTGAACTGGTCGCTACGCGGCGTGAAGGCAAACAGATCTTTTATAGCATCGCCAGTGCAGAGGCGATGGCGGTGCTGCAGGTGCTGTACAAACTTTACTGTCCAAAGGAGTAGGGAGATGAGTACTTACTACGCGCCGCTCTTAGGCGGCATCATGATCGGCCTGGGTGCGGCCATGCTCTTGTTGCTCAACGGACGAATTGCCGGCATCAGCGGCATCGTCGGCGGGCTGCTTGGCAAGGCCTTCACGCGCCAGCCCGATTCCGGCGGCGACGCAGGCTGGCGCATCGCTTTCCTGGCCGGCATGGTGGCCGCGCCCCTGCTCTACGGCGCTTTCACCGTACTGCCGGCAGCGCAAGTTGATGCCAGCATCGGCACCCTGGTGGTCGCCGGCTTGATGGTTGGCGTGGGCACGCGCTACGCCTCCGGCTGTACCAGCGGCCATGGCATCTGCGGGCTGTCGCGCTTCTCGCCGCGCTCCCTGGCCGCCACCCTTACCTTCATGGCAGCGGGTTTTGCGACCGTCGCTGTGGTGCGGGGCCTGCTATGAGCACACTCGCCTCTTTGCTGGCCGGACTGATTTTCGGCCTGGGCCTGGTCGTTTCGGGTATGACCAATCCGGCCAAGGTGCTGGGCTTCCTCGACATATTCGGTAAATGGGATCCCGCGATGGCATTCGTCATGGTGGGGGCGCTGCTGGTCGGCACCGTCTCCTTCCGCATCGCAGGCAAACGCACCCGCGCCATCCTCGGCGCGCCGATCAGCCTGCCGACTGCGCGCGATATCGATCGCCGCCTCGTATTGGGGAGCCTCGCATTCGGCATCGGATGGGGGTTGGCCGGTTACTGTCCTGGCCCGGTAATCACCTCGCTTGCAACCGGCGGCGGCAAGCCATGGATCTTCTTCATCGCCATGCTGGCGGGGATGGCAATCTTCGAACTCGCCGAACGGCGCAAGGCCTAGGAAGTCTTTTCGATCGCCATGCTCGGCCGCGTGTTCGGGAAAATCTGTTCAACACGCGGCTCGCCCTGTCCGGGCTTCTTGATGCCATAGCCGTTCACGGGCTGCGAGCGATTGACCCAGAGCGCATAAAAAAGATGAGGATGGAGTGACGTGCGGGCCGCGCGGCTCCAGGTTCCAGTCGCCCAATTCCACCTTGAATCGCTCGTAATTGCGCCGGCGCGGCGACAACACTTCCGCCCAGTGGCGGTCAACAGCATCAGTCATGGATTCCTCCGTCGAAGGCGCCAGAGTAAGTGCGGCAGCCGGCATCGCCAACGAATAGTTTCGTATAGCCTTATTGCTTAATTGACGGTTGGACGGTCGGTGTCGAGGCGGCGCAGGTAGTCGCGTTCAAATTTGGGGAGGTCGATATCGCGGGCGGCCTCGTTGAAGGCGCGCTGCTGCGCCAGGCCGGCGGGGGTACGCTGGAAGCAGATGTGGACGGTGCGTTCATGGAACAGGTTGTCCGAAAAGGCGATGCGTTCGCGCTCGGCGCGCGTGAAGCGCGGGCTGGCGAGCAGATGGCGCAGCACGCGTTTTTCGATCACCATCGCATCAAAGCGCTTGCTCAGGAGCTTGCGCAGATTGGTCTCGTCGTTGACACCCTCCTGCACGTGCAGCAAGCCGCGCCGCAGCAGCCCGTCGAACTCTTCGCCGTTCGAATATCCGGCCACAATGCCGATGCTGGCATCTCGCAGGTCGCGCATGGTGGAGGCGATCAGCGGCGACTCCTTCAAATACGCCAGCACGTTCGAAGTGGTACCGATCGGCGTAGAGAAGTGGCATTGTGTTTCGCGCTGCGGCGTGCGCCAGACCGCCAGCAAGCCGGCGTAGCGCGAGTCGTTCATGCCCACCTCAAGGGTGCGCTTCCAGGGATAAAAATCGATGGTGGCGACACTTCCGAGGCGCGCAAAGACTGCCAGTGCATAGGCGCCGGAAACGCCATTATCGGGCAAGGAGGCCGATACAAACGGCGGCCATTCGTCCGATGCGAGCCGCACTGAAGAACCAGCAGCGGCGCAGCCTTGCCACCCAAGCAGCAAGCCCAGCCCCCAACCGATCACCTGCACAACACGCATGGTTCCCCGCCTAATGTAAAGAGGAGTAATGATCCCACGGAGATTGACATAAAGCAACTTCCGCAAAGGCCGCGCAGATATTGGATAATAGCGCTTTATCGTATCGCCTCAGACCGTGACTGATCCGAAGACCCTGGCCGACCGCATCGAGGACGTGCTGCCGCAAACCCAATGCACAAAGTGCAGCTACAAGGGCTGCCGACCGTATGCGGAAGCGATTGCGTCCGGCGAAGCGAACATCAACCAATGCCCGCCCGGCGGCGCGCAAGGCATCCGCCGCTTGTCCAGCGTTACAGGTCGCCCGGTCATTCCGCTGAATCCCGTCAACGGCTTCGAACGCCCGCGCGCGGTGGCCTTCATCGACGAATCGCTATGCATCGGCTGCACGCTGTGCATCCAGGCCTGCCCGGTCGACGCGATCATGGGTGCGGCCAAGCAGATGCATACCATCATTCCGGAGGACTGCACCGGCTGCGACCTGTGCGTGCCGGCCTGCCCTGTCGATTGCATCGTCATGTACCCGGTGACCGAGACCACCGGCTGGGATGCCTGGACGCAGCCGCAAGCCGACGAAGCGCGCGACCGCCACGACTTCCGTTTGGCGCGCCTGATCCGCGAACGCGAGGAGAACGATGCGCGCCTGGCCGCCAAAGCACATTCCAAGGCCGCCGCGGTGGAGCGACTCAATCCTGAAAACGATGCCGAGGCGGCAGAGAAGGAGCGCAAGCGCCAGATCATTGCCGCCGCCATGGAGCGTGCCCGCAAACGTGGCGAGGGCGACCAAAGTAAATGAATCCAGCAAAACGACTAGAAATCTTCACTCGCCTGCGCGAGGCCAATCCAAATCCCGAGACTGAACTGGAATACACTACCCCGTTCGAGCTGCTGATCGCCGTGCTGCTGTCGGCGCAAGCGACCGACGTCGGCGTGAACAAGGCCACGCGCAAGCTGTATCCGGTGGCGAACACGCCGCAAGCGATCCTGGATCTGGGCCTCGAAGAACTGACGGAATACATCCGCACCATTGGCCTGTACAAGACCAAGGCCAAGAACGTCATCGCGACCTGCCAGATCCTGGTGGAGCAGTATGGCGGGGAAGTACCGCAGACGCGCGAGGAACTGGAGCAATTACCGGGCGTGGGCCGCAAGACGGCAAACGTAGTACTGAATACCGCCTTCCGGCAAATCGCAATGGCAGTGGACACGCATATTTTCCGCGTCTCCAACCGCACCGGCATCGCGCCGGGCAAGAACGTGGATATCGTCGAACAGAAGCTGATGAAGTTCGTGCCGAAGGAATTCCTGATGGACGCGCACCACTGGCTGATCCTTCATGGCCGCTACACCTGCGTAGCGCGCAAGCCCAAGTGCTGGAACTGCATCATCGCCGACCTGTGCGAATTCAAAGGCAAGACCCCCGCCCCCGCCGACGCCTGAGCCCGTGTCACACCTTGGGGTCACACCCTAACTGTGACACGGACTCGTGCATTTAACGGCTGCGCTCGTGTCACACCTGGGGTGTGACCCCATGGTGTGACACGAGTTCTACAGTAGGACCATATTGTCGCGGTGGATCAGCTCGTGGCCTTCGACGTAGCCAAGGATGGCTTCGATTTCGGCGGATGGCTTGCGCTTGATGCGGCGCGTTTCGGCGCTGGTGTAGTTGCTGATGCCGCGCGCTATCGCGTGGCCGTCTTCGCCGACGCAGGTGATGACCGCGCCACGGCCGAACTCGCCGTGCACTTCGATCACGCCGATCGGCAATAGCGATTTTCCCTCTTTCACCAGCTTTTGCACCGCACCCGCATCCAGCACGACCTGGCCCGCGGTGTGCAGGTGGTCCGCCATCCATTGCTTACGCGCCGTCAAGTGGCCGGTTTGCGCGGACAGTTCGGTGCCGATGCTTTCGCCGGCCGCCAGGCGGGTCAGCACGTCGTTCTCACGGCCGAAGGCGATTACGGTGTGTGCACCCGATTTCGCGGCGCGCTTGGCGGCCAGGATCTTGGTCAGCATACCGCCGCGCCCCAGCGAGGAACCGGCGCCGCCGGCCATCGCTTCCAGCGCCGGATCGCCGGCGCGGCCGTGCGTGATCAGGTACGCCGCCGGATCCTTGCGCGGATCGGCGCTGAACAGGCCGCGCTGATCGGTCAGGATGATCAGCGCGTCGGCTTCGATCAGGTTGGCCACCAGTGCGCCCAGGGTGTCGTTGTCGCCGAACTTGATTTCGTCGGTGACGACCGTGTCGTTCTCGTTGATGATCGGGACCACGCCCAGGCGCAGCAAGGTGGTCAGCGTGGAGCGCGCGTTCAGGTAGCGTTCACGGTCCGCCAGGTCGGCGTGCGTCAGCAGCACCTGGGCGGTGCCGATGCTGTGCTCACGGAAGCTGGTTTCATAGATCTGCGCGAGGCCCATCTGGCCCACGGCGGCGCATGCCTGGAGTTCGTGTATGTCCGTCGGTCGCTTGTCGAAGCCCAGGCGCAGCATGCCTTCAGCTACGGCGCCGGAGCTGACCAGCACAACTTCCTTGCCCATCGCACGCAGGGCGGAAATCTGTGCGGCCCAGCGGGCAATAGCGGCATGATCGAGCCCGCGGCCATCATTGGTGACGAGCGAGGAGCCCACTTTGATAATAATGCGGGTGGAGTTCTGGATAAGCGAATTCATAGGACGGCAAAAGTCTGATCAAACAAAAGGTGGTGAAACTTCTGGTGATGCGCCGGGCGGGGTGATGCCGGCTTGCCGCAGACAATGCGCGCCCCTGCGGTTGGCAGGGGCGGCAAAGATAAGAGGTTGTCTCGATTTTAATCGAGAACTTTGAAACGTGGGTCGTCCGGGTCGATGGAGGAGATACCGCGGGCTTCTTCGGTCATCTGCACTTCTTCCGAGCGCTGCTCGGAGTAGCGCTGCTGCTCCAGGTGCAGGTAGATGGCGTTGACCAGTTCCTGCGTGCCTTCGTGCGACAGGGCGGAGATTTCGAACACAGGGCCTTTGAAGCCGAACTTCTTGACGAAGTCCTTGACCTTCTTGGCACGCTCTTCTTCCGGAACCACGTCCAGTTTGTTCAGCACCAGCCAGCGCGGCTTGTCGCCCAGCGCAGGATCGTACTTTTGCAGTTCCTTGACCAGGGCCTTGGCTTCCTTCACCGGATCGACAGTCGCCTCGAACGGCGCCAGGTCGACGATGTGCAGCAGCAGGCCGGTACGCGACAGGTGGCGCAGGAACTGGTGGCCCAGGCCCGCGCCTTCAGCGGCGCCTTCGATCAGGCCTGGAATGTCCGCGATCACGAACGATTTTTCGTGCGACACACGCACCACGCCCAGGTTCGGGTGCAGGGTGGTGAACGGATAATCGGCGATCTTCGGACGGGCATTCGACACCGCGGTGATAAAGGTCGACTTGCCGGCATTCGGCATGCCCAGCAGGCCGACGTCCGCCAGTACTTTCAGCTCCAGGCGCAGCTCGCGGCGTTCGCCGTCCTTGCCGTCGGTCTTCTGGCGCGGCGCACGGTTGGTCGAGGTCTTGAAGTGGATATTGCCCCAGCCGCCTTCGCCGCCCTTGGCCAGCAGTTCCATCTGGCCGTGTTCGGTCATGTCGGCGATGATTTCGCCCGACACTTCGTCGATCACCAGGGTGCCGACCGGCACGCGCAGGAAGACGTCGTCCGCACCCTTGCCATAGCAGTCGGAGCCGCGGCCGGATTCGCCGTTGCCGGCACGGTGCATCTTGGAATAGCGGTAGTCCACCAGCGTATTGACGTTGCGGTCAGCTACCGCCCAGATGCTGCCGCCTTTGCCGCCGTCACCGCCATCAGGGCCGCCGAACGGACGGAATTTTTCACGGCAAAAAGAGGCGCAACCATTGCCGCCGCTGCCGGCGATAACTTCGATTCGTGCTTCGTCAATAAACTTCATCTGGTAGTACTCCGAATAACTTCGTCCTGGTGGGCGAAGTGTGAGATAAGCCGAACGCGCATCGAGTGCCCAGCGCCCCGGTGAGGGCGGGCGTGCGCCAGCCGGCAAAAATACTGTATATATTTACAGCTAAATTCTAATTGGCCTACTGCCTTATGCTAGCGCACAAACCCGCAGTTCTGCTCGCATTGGGCACATTCACAACGCGAGGCCGAAAGGTATCGCAAGACCTGGAATATGAGAATGAACTAGATCATTCTTCCGTCGCGGACATGCGACGCTGGCAGCAGGATTCTCCGGCCTTTATGGCGGAGGGGACGTCAGGTGACCACCATGAAAACTAAAAAAGGCCCTACCACTGGCAGAGCCTTTTGGAGAGCAGGCTTGCGCCTTACTGTACCAGTATTCGTCGCTGATTAAGCAGCAGCGATGACGGTAACGTACTTCTTGCTGTCCGGACCCTTGGTCACGAACTTCACAACGCCGTCCACCAGTGCGAACAGGGTGTGGTCCTTACCGGTGCCTACGCCTTCGCCAGCGGACACGGGGGTGCCGCGTTGACGGATGATGATGCCACCAGCATTGATGGTCTGGCCGCCGTACACTTTAACGCCAAGGCGTTTTGATTCAGAGTCGCGACCGTTGCGGGTAGTACCGCCGCCTTTTTTGTGTGCCATTTAGTTACTCCTTGATAGCTCGGTGAGTCTTGATGAACAGCGATTAGCCGTTGATCGAAACGATTTGGATTTCGGTGAAGTTTTGGCGATGGCCTTGACGCTTCTGGTAGTGCTTACGACGGCGCATCTTGAAGATACGGACCTTGTCGTGACGACCTTGTGCGACTACTTTCACCAGAACCGATGCACCTGCAACCAGTGGAGCACCAAACTTGATGCTGTCACCCGCGCCAACGGCGAGGACCTGGTCGATAGTGATTTCGGAACCAATGTCAGCCGGCAACTGTTCTACTTTAATTTTTTCGCCAGCAGCAACTTTGTATTGTTTGCCACCGGTTTTTATGACCGCGTACATGATTGGAAACCTCTTGGATTGTTAATAAGTCTCCCTTGCTCGACGCCCAAAAACAACAAGGCGAAAGCCGGGGAACCGCTGATTATACATAGTTTCGGGAAACCGGTCAAAAGGTATTGTCGGCGGGCGGGCCACGTGGTATGTGGGCAACGAGTAACGTATAATCGCGGCACTCTTACCAACCTTACCAGTAGGTTTGCCTTGTCGAACAACGCCCAGAACAACATCATGAGCACCATTGCCGCCGATATGGACGCGGTCAATTCGGTGATCCGCCAGCGCCTTCACTCGGAAGTGGCGCTGGTCAACCAGATTGCTGAATATATCATCAGCGCGGGCGGCAAGCGTATCCGACCAGTCCTGGTCCTGCTGGTAGCGAATGCCTATAGCTATAAAGGCGTCGGCCACCATGAACTGGCCGCCGTGGTGGAGTTCATCCACACCGCGACCCTGCTGCACGATGACGTTGTTGACGAATCGTCAATGCGCCGCGGCCGCCAGACTGCCAATGCGCTGTTCGGCAATGCCGCTTCGGTGCTGGTGGGCGACTTCCTGTATTCGCGCGCTTTCCAGATGATGGTGTCGCTGGATTCCATGCGCGTGATGCAGATTTTGTCCGATGCGACCAATGTGATCGCAGAAGGCGAAGTGCTGCAGCTGCTGAATATGCACGACCCGGACGTGAGCGAGGAAAGCTACCTGCAGGTGATCCGTTCCAAGACTGCCAAGCTGTTCGAAGCGGCAGCGGAACTTGGTGCACTGGTAGCCGGTGCGTCCGACACCGATATCGCCGCCGCCGGCGAATACGGCCGCTCGCTGGGCACCGCCTTCCAGCTGATCGACGACGTACTGGATTACGCCGGCGATGCGGAAGAAATCGGCAAGAACGTGGGCGACGACCTGCGCGAAGGCAAGCCTACCCTGCCGCTGATCTGGCTGATGGAAAACGGCACCGAAGAACAGCGCGCCCTGGTTCGTTCCTGCATCGAAAACGGCGACGAGCAGCACTTCGACACTATCCTGGCCGCCATTACCAACAGCGGCGCACTGGATTACACCCGCCGCGCCGCCGAAGTGGCCGCGCAGCGCGCCATCGATGCCATTGCCAGCATGCCGGACGGCGTCTACAAGCAGTCCTTACTGCAGCTGGCCCGCTTCTCGGTGGACCGCAGCCACTAATGAATAAGGCGCCGAAATCGGCGCCTTTTTTTCTTATTGCGACTTGGTCGAGGCGAGGCGCCGTTTGGCGAAGTAGGCCTTCCATGCATGCGGTGGAATCGAAGGGTAGCGCAGCTTGCCCAGTCCCAGCCATGCATCGCGGTAGGCGAGCCAGCTTCGCTGTTTGTCCGGCGCTATTTTCATCTGGCTCATTTCACGCTCGGCTGCGGCGGCATCTTCCACTGAGAAAGACGGCAGCTTGCCTGCCTCGAAGTCCTGCAACGAGATCAGGATTTCCTCAATTTGCGCCGGGTCCACCGCATGGCGCCGCACCGACAGCAGCGCGGTCTTCTCGGTATCGCGCCAGCGCGCCGAGATGGTGTCAATGCGTCCATTGCGGTCCTGGTCGGCCAGTTGCAGCTGGATCGCCGCACAACGCGACTGCAAGTGGCTGTTTGCCGCGCCATCGCACATATCGATTTTCGGCGACGGGCCTTCCTTACCGGTCTGCATACGGGCCAGCCTGGCCAGGCGCGCTTCGATCTCGGCAGGTTCGGAAAGGCAGGCAGCCATTTTTGCCACTGCATAATTACGCGGTGCGCCCAAGCCGTTCGCGTACAACATCATCAGCACGTCCTGCCTGTCCGTCGCGAATGCACAGTGACGTGCCCTCACATAGTCGAAGTGCACGCCGATGCCGTAATACAGCTTGTCCGCGTCGCAATCCTTCAGCGCTGCGGCCTGCTCCGCCGTCGGGCGATGCGGGAACGGGAAGGTGGCCAGCTTGTGGATCTCGCATTCCGAGGTATCGGCATGGGCGCTGGCAGCCAGTGCAAGCAAAGTGGTAGCGAAGGCTTTGCGCACTTAGAGGATCTCTTTGACCATTTCCGGCGGGCGGCACAGGCGCACGCCCTTCTCCGTCACCACGAAGGGACGGTTGATCAGCTCCGGATGCGCCATCATGGCGTCGACCAGCTTATCTTCCGACAGCGACTCATCACCCAGGCCGAGCTGGTCATACAGCTCGCCCTTGTTGCGCATGGCGCCGCGCGCAGTCAGGCCGGCACGTGCGATCAGGTCTATCAGGACTTCGCGCGATGGCGGCGCCTTCAGGTATTCGACGATCTCCGGCTCAATGCCCGCCTCGCGGATCAGCGCCAGCGCGCCACGCGAATTGCTGCATGAGTTGTTGTGATAAATAGTGATTCCCATGGTGCAAATGAATTTATCCAAAGCCGCACTATAGCACCTGCAAAGGTGTTGATAAATCCATAAAATTATGGGTAAAATTAATTCACACCGTCGGGGTGTAGCTTAGCCCGGTAGAGCGCTACGTTCGGGACGTAGAGGCCGGAGGTTCGAATCCTCTCACCCCGACCACGGAATCCTTCCCTTCAGCCCCTGGCCGCTGACCGTATTTCCCCCTTGCTCCCCAATTGCAAATATATTACGATCCTGGCCGAGAAGGCTCAGGACGGGCTTCCTTCTAACTTCCGATTCAGTTCGTCCGCTTCCCTTCTCCCCGAATTCCATGACCTTCACTGCCTCCCACGCTATCCTCCTGCGCAGGCAAGGCTTGCTGTTTATTGAAGCAGGCACTGCGTCCCTTCCCGGCAATTTCATCGAAGCTTTCGAGATCAATCTCGAGAAGCTGGGGTATGCGATTTCCACGCGTTTGCGCCATCGCCTGCAGACAATTTCCAGCGAAGCTTTGACCGTGCTGCAAGCGCAGGCCTGGAGCGTATTGGCGGAACAGCTGGGTGGACACCGGACCCACGTGCCGCTTTACCGCAGCTTTCCCGACGACGTTCCGGCGGATACCCACGGCTTGTGGCGGCAACGGGTGCTGTCCCATTTCATGCAAGCGGAAGGCCAGCCTTGCCTGCATTGCGGGCTGACGGGGACCACACACGTGCTCAATCCATGCATGCACGTGGTATGCGACCAGTGCTTTGACGGCAGCAACTACTCGGCTTGCCCCATCTGCGAACGGCAGGTCGACCGTCATTCCGCCTTCTTCAAGCCTGCGCCGATCAGGGGCACGCCAACTGAGAACGTCACACTCAAGTTGCTGGACCTTGGCACGTCCGCCGAGCAGGTGGTGCGCGAATTGTTCGTCAGCTTTTGCCAGCGTACGCAGGCCATGTCGCCTGTGGACGTGGCGGACTTGTCGGATATCGTCACCGAATACGGCCCGTTAATCCTGGCCTCGCTCCCGGCCACCATTCCGGTGCGCGAGAACATAGCGCATGTTTTCGGCACGCTGCTGCGTCATTGCGATCCTGCCATTACCCTGCCGGCCGCAGCACCCTACATGAACACCGCAACCGATGTACTGCGTTTAATCGCCTGTTATTCCGGGGCAGATCCAGGATTACTGCCGCAAACAGTCCTACGCGAGTTCACCGTCGAGGCAGCCAGGAAGAAGAAGCAATTTAGCGAACTGTATGCGCATAGCTACTACGATAGGGTCGCGTCGCTCAAGCTGCCGGTGGAAATCTACCGCTTCAAGATGGCAAAGCTTGGCCGTCCGCTCAGGCGAGCCTTGCTGGAGTTCATGGAAAACCTCATCCCGGCATCGATGATCGACGACATGCTGCGCCATCGTTCATATTGGGTCTGGCTCGGCGAGTTCCTGCATCCAGCCGAATACAAGCAGCGTTTTCCAAACGTTGCGCGGGCTTTCGAGATTGTGCGGCGCAAAGCGCCGGATGGCAGCCGTGCACCAGCCTGGCTGACGTATTACGGCAAACTGGAAGCGGCCATCAATCTCAATGATGCCGCCAGCATGAC
Organism: Duganella sp. Root198D2; assembly: GCF_001428585.1. NCBI lineage: Bacteria > Pseudomonadati > Pseudomonadota > Betaproteobacteria > Burkholderiales > Oxalobacteraceae > Duganella > Duganella sp. Root198D2. The sequence goes on from NZ_LMIC01000002.1 coordinate 311,583, forward strand.
AGCCTTGCTGTTGCAGCGCCCTGGCGAACTGGCGAGACGGTTCGACCATGCACTCCGCATTGCGGGCGACGATGACGTTGCTGTCGAAGGCCTGCTGGCAGGCTTTGAGCGCTGCGCGCCAAAGTTTTCAACGCCGGTCCTCCTGACGCTTCTCGCCTTGCTGCCGACGCGTGGTGTGCAAGCCAAGTCACGCGTTTACTGGCCGAAAGGCTCCGTCGTCAACGGCATATTTGCACGTGACAAGCGGCCCGTTCTTGCGCTGGAAACAATCAAGCGCAGCGTTGCGATCGTCGAACGGGCACTGCTTGCGCGCTTTGAAAGCAAGCCGGCCATCGGCGATTTCATCATCGACTCGGCGCTGAAAACCTTCATGGTGCCGTTCAACGAACGGACCGCTTCGCGAGCGGCAATTCAGCTGTCGCGCGGCTCGACCATCGATATCGCCCCGGAAAAGACCATACGACTATTCCTTCACTGGTGCGAACCGGAGAAAGCGCACTTCGACACAGACCTGGATCTGTCGATCGGGTTCTATGACGCGCAGTGGCAGCACGTTGGAACGTGCTCCTATTACCAGCGCGTACTCCAGGGTGCGTTTGGGCAGATTGCCGTCAGCTCCGGCGATCTAACCAGTGCGCCCTTCCCCAATGGCGCGTCGGAGTTCATCGACCTGGATTGCGCCATGGCGGAAAAACATGGCATCCGCTATGCCGTGACGGTTGTGAACAATTACTCCGGCCAGGCTTTCGAGCAACTGGAGCATGCCTTTATCGGCATGATGCTGCGTAGCGATACCCAGGGCCAGCATTTCGATCCACGCACGGTCGAAATGAAGTTCAATCTGCAGGGTGCAGACGGCATCTTTATGCCAATGGCGATAGACCTGGAGTCGAAATCGCTGCACTGGCTGGATGTCTACTCGCGCGGGAAGCTCGAGTTCAATAACGTGGCCACCTCCAACACCGCAATTACCAGTATCTGCCCGACGATGATCGGCTATTTTGCCAGCGGTGTGCGAGCAAATATGTTCGACCTCGCCGTGCTCCATGCTGCGGCACGGGCGCAGCGCGTCCTCATTCGCGGGAAAGGGAATATCGTCATCGAGCGTGCTGCAGGAGAGTCGAGCCTTCAATTCCTGAAACGCTTGCGAGACGGCGACGGTGCCACAGCGGAAAAATTAGCTATTCGGCAGAGTGGTCCAGTCATGGCAGCCTTGTTCAACGGTGACATGTCCCTGCCGCCCGATGCATCGGCGTATGTATTGAAGCCCGGAGCAATGACCGGCACAATCTCCGCGAGTGATTTTTTATCTTGATCGGCTGATCTCGACCGACCCATTGACCATGTCTGGGACCTGGATCAAGGCTGCTTTCTGCGCACGGTCTACCGATGCCGCTACTGCGGCGCCAAAGGCGTGAACTTCTGGTGGTGCGTCGGATTCCCATCCATGAATATAGAGTTCCACCCCGCTCCACCACGGCCTCCAGCTTCCCTCGCGCTGTTCGAACAGTATTTTCAGGCCGGATTGCGACTCCTCACAGCGAATGTGTTGGCGCAGGAAGCTGCCGCGCTGGTAAGCCATGCTGATGCCATCGTCGGCATAAAGGTCGCCATGGCAGTCCGCGCCGGGATAGACATGCAGTTCCAGCCGCCCTTCCGGCACGAAGGCGGTGCTCTGGACCGGCGGCTGCTTCGGGATGATCGCGCCCGGTCGCACATAGACCGGCAACTGGGCGATATCCGGTTTGACCGTTTGGCTCTTGCCATCCAGGCGCCGCCCAGTCCAGTAGTCGTACCAGTCCTTGCCAGGAAGTTCAACGTTGTAATCGCCCGGCGACTCCAGCGTCGGCGATGGTGCCAGCAGCAAATCGCCGCCCACCATGAACTGGTCCTCCGAACCGCCAAGCCGGTCGCCATTTGCCAGCACTGAAGGAAAATTGAGGAAGACTGGCCGCAGCAAGGGAATGCCGCTGCGGCTGTTCTCTTCTGCAGTGGCATACAGGTACGGCAGCAACCGGTAACGCTCGGAGATGAAGCGGCGTCGGATTTCGACTTGCACGGCGTCGCCCACCCATGGTTCCTGGTCGGGCCGGCCGGTTTCCGCATGGGCGCGGAACAGCGGCATGAAGGCGCCAAGCTGGAACCAGCGCGTCAGCAGCTCCGGCGAGGGGGGCTCGCCCGCGTAGCCGCCAACGTCATTGCCAACCCAGGAAAAGCCGCTCAGGCCAAGATTGACCAGCTGCTGCATGCCCGTCTTGAGGTGCTGCCAGCTCGAGACGTTATCGCCGGTCCACGTCGCGGCGTAGCGCTGGCCGCCCGCATAGGTGGCGCGGGTCAGCACAAAGGGGCGTACGTCCGGCTGCAGCCGAGCCAGGCCTTCATAAGTGGCGCGCGAGTTGAGCTGGCCGTAGACGTTATGCATTTCGGCGTGGGAAGTGCTGCGTGGTGCAAAGTCGTCGCTCTCGATCCGGTGCACGACATCGAGCGGCATGGTTTTGCTTGGCACGTTGAAGATCGACGGCTCATTCATGTCGTTCCAGAAGCCAGCCACACCATCGCCAACAAAACCCGCATACAGGTCGCCCCACCAGCGGCGGGCCTGGACGCGGCTGAAATCGGGGAATACCGCGGCTCCGGGCCACACATCGCCAGAGTAGTATTGGCCTCCCGGCAGTTTCAGGAACAGGTCGCGTGCGGCGCCGCCGTCGTAGGCGGCATAACCCTGGCCAGGTGCATTGGCGACATGCGGGTCCGTAATCAGCACCAGGCGGATACCCTGCCCGCGCAAGTCGGTGGCAAGCTTGCGCATATCGGGGAAGGTTGCGCCGTTAACGGTGAAGGGCCGCGAACGGTCCTGGTAATCGATGTCCATGTAGACCACGTCTGACGGCATGCGTTCGCTGCGCAGGCGCTGTGCGATTGCGCGCACTTCGGCGTCGGTCTTGTAACTCCACTTGGATTGCTGGAAGCCCAGCGCCCATTGCGGCATCAGCGGCGGCGTGCCGGTCAAGCGTGCGTATTGCTGCAGCACGTCTTTCGGTGCGGGGCCGGCCATCACGTAGTAATCGACCGGGCCGCCCTCGCCGCTGATCGACAGCATGCCGCGTTCGGTCTTGCCGAAGTCAAAGGTGGTACGCCAGGTATTGTCCAGGAACAGCCCGTAAGCCTGGCCACGGTCGCTCACCGTCATGAAGAATGGAATCGTCTTGTACAGTGGATCGGTCGCCTGCGTGAACTTGTAAGTGTCCGAGTTCCACATGGTGTAGGCACCGCCCTTGCGGTCGAAGGTGCCAGTCTTGTCGCCCAAGCCGAAGACGTGGTCGTCGCCGCTCATGCGGCCGCGCATGCGGAAGCCGCCTTCTCCAGACAATGCGGAGCGGCCGGCAAGGTCGGCCAACAGCAGCTTGCCGACGCCGTCCAGTACATCCACTCGCAGCGTACGCATGTCTATGCGGGCGCCGATATGCGCAGCGCTCAACTGCAGCACATCGCTGCCGCGCGTAACGTTCAGCGGAAGACGGGTCCTGCGTGCAGCTGCGGGCACCGCCCATGAAGCATCTTCCGGCAATGTCCCGCGCCCCATGCGGATGCGCATAATGCCGCTGGCTGGCGCGGATACTTCAAGCACCACGCCTCCGCGCGACAGCACCATGCGGTCCATGGTTTCCGCGTGCAGCGCGCCGGCTGCACACAGGGCAACCATCGCCAACACACTATTGCGTCGCATACATGGACGAATACTTCGCGCCAAAGTAAAGGATAAAGGCATAGCAAGCGGCTGGCAGCATGAACGATGCCTGCACACCGATGGTATCGGCCAGCGCACCTTGTGCGAACGGCACCAGCGCGCCGCCGACAATCGCCATGCACAGGATACCCGAACCCTGGCCGGTGTACTTGCCCAGGCCGTGCAGGGCCATGCTGAAAATAGTCGGGAACATGATCGAGTTGCACAGGCCAACGGCCAGAATGGCCCACATTGCTACGCTGCCCTTGCCGAAGGTAGCCGCCAGCACGAGGCCGATCGCCACCAGCGAATTGACGGCCAGGGTTTTGCCAGGACTGGCCACGCGCATTACCACGAAGCCGATGAAGCGGCCGACCATGGCGCCCCCCCAATAGATGCTGACGTAGTGTGCCGCATCAGCATGGGCCAGCCCCGCTATATGCGATTCGCCAAGGAAGTTGATCAGGAAGCTGCCGATGCTGACCTCAGCGCCGACGTACAGGAAAATACCGATTGCGCCCAATACCAGATGGCGGTGGGCCCAGGCCGAACCGTGGCCCTCGCCCGCCAGCGACTGGTCTTCGCTGTCGGCGATCTGCGGCAACTTGGCGACCAGGAACAGCACCGCCAGCAATGCCAGCGCACCGGCCAGCGCCAGGTAAGGGCCGCGTACGGTGGCGGCATTCGCCGCGGCGCCCACTGCTGCGGCGCCGGTCGACAGGATCAGCACCCCGCCTACGGAAGGGCCGATGGTGGTGCCGAGGGAATTGAAGGCTTGCGTCAGGTTCAGGCGGCTGGACGCGGTGCGCGGCGGGCCAAGCACGGTGACATAGGGATTAGCCGCTACCTGCAGCACGGTGATTCCCGATGCCAGCACGAAGAACGCCAGCAGGAACAGGCCGTAGCCGCCGAAAGACGCCGGATAGAACAGCACGCATCCTCCAGCGGCAATCAGCAGGCCGGTGACAGCGCCCTTCTGGTAGCCGATGCGGCGGATCAGGACACCCGCCGGCAGCGACACGATGAAGTAGGCGCCGAAGAAGCAGAGCTGCACCAGCATCGCCTGGAAGTAGGACAGCGTGTAGATCGCCTTCAAGTGCGGAATCAGCACGTCGTTCAGCGAGGTAATCAAGCCCCACATGAAGAACAGCAGTGTGACGATCACCAGCGCGCTGGTGTTTGTTCCGTTCTGTGCGCCGCCCGCCGTTTGTGGGGCCGCAGCAGGCGTGGTGTTCGGTGCCATGGATGCCATGATTGTCTCCTCAATTTTTATGTTTACATGCCGGCTGGTGAGCGCGGCAGGTCGCGGCCACGCGTGCCCCAGCCAGCCGTTTCAGGCTGCGGCGCAAGCTTGAACGACAGGGTACCGGCACCTTGCAGTTGTTCCCAATCCAGCCACACGCGCGACAGCGGGCGGCCGCCCCATTGCACCGATTGCACGAAGCGGCGCTCACCCGGCTTGGCCTGCGGCGCTTCGATATGCAGCGTGCGGCCTTGCGGCAGGTCGATCTCGGCGCGGGAAAAGCGCGGCGCGTGCAGCAGGAAGCGGCCGCTGCCCGGTGTATCCGGGTACAGGCCCAGTGCGCTGAACAGGTACCAGGCCGACATCGTGCCCAGGTCGTCATTGCCGGTAACGCCGCTTGGACCGTTGCCGAACAGGGTTTCCGCCGCGCGCAGCACAGTGGTGGTTTTCCACGGCTGTCCCATCAGGGTGTACATCCACGGTGCGTGCAGGTCCGGTTCGTTGTTCGGGTTGTAGCGGAACTGGCTGTAGTAGCTGTAGGCGCCCACCACCCACGACTTGCGCACAGCCGCAGGGTCGGCCCGCACCGCGTCGTAATCGAAGAACTGGTCGAGGCGCTGCAGCGCCTTGGCCTGGCCGCCCATGGCGGCCACCAGGCCAGGAACATCCTGCGGCACCAGCCATTGGTACTGCCAGGCCGTACCTTCATGGAATCCGCGCTCGGCGCGCGGGTCGTAGCTGCCATTCAGGTCGGTGAACCAGCTACCGTCCAATACGCGTGGACGCGGGAAACCGCGCTGCCCGGTCGGGGCGTCAATCACCGACGGATCCCATACCTTACGCCAGTTGAGGGCGCGCTGCTCCAGTACCTGGGCATCCTTTGCCTGTCCGAGCGCCTTGGCCATGACCGCCAGCGAGCTGTCGGCCAGCGCATACTCCAGCGTTGCCGAAGCGCCGTGGTGCGGGTCGATGTCCATGCCCTTGGCGACAAAGCCGCGGTCATACTGGACGAAGCCCTGGCTCAGGTAATTTGGATTGCCGGCGCGGCCTTCAGCGCGAATGCGCGAAGGCGGCACGCCAAAGGCGTTCTCGCGCAGCGCGGTGTAGGCTTCGCGTTCACGCCCCTTCAGCGCGCCAAAGCGCCACAGGTCGACCAGGAACGGAGTGACCGGATCGCCGGTCATCACGTTGCTGTCGAAATTGGCGTAGCCCCAGCGCGGCAGCCAGCCGCCCTGCTCGCGGATCTTGAGGACCGAATTGGCGATATCGCGCGAGCGCTGCGGGCGCAGCAAGGCTAGCAGCTGGTTCTGCGCACGGTAGGTGTCCCACAGCGAGAAGAATTCGTAATAGGTCCAGTCTTTGGCGCTATGCAGTGCATTGTCATAGCCGCGATAACGGCCGTCGGCATCGCTGCCGGTCAGGGGCTGCAGCAGCGCGTGGTACAAGGCGGTGTAGAACACGGTACGGTCATCGCTGCTGCCGCCCTCGATGCGTACGCTGCCCAGTTCCTTCTGCCACGCTGCCTGCGCCTGTGCCCGCATTGCGTCGAAAGTGAGCGGCTTGCCAGCCGCCATGCCTTCGGCCTTCAGGTTGATGCGCGTGCCTTCGGCATCGACGTGCGAAATAGCGCTGACCGCTGTCACGGCTTGCCCGCCCTTGAGGTCGAAAGTCAGCCAGGCACCATGTGGGCGGCTGTCGCCTTGCTGGCTCGGGCCTTTCACTCCCGGCCAGCCGCCGCGGTCATCCCAAATGCCGCTAGCGACGAAAGGCTGGTCAAACACAATGCGGAACCAGGTCGTATATTGGGCGCCGCCGCAGAAGCTTTTGGTGACGATCTTGCCTTCGACACTGCGGTCATCCAGCACGCGCACCTCGCTGCCGACCACGGAATGGCGTTCGTTGGCCTGGCCCAGGTTGAGCAGCACATGGCCGCTGGCGGTGCCGGCGGCAAAGGTATAGCGCTCGGCAGCCGCGCGGGTCAGTGCGGTGGCTTCGGCGGTAATGCCGCCATAGCTGGTGAGCTGCACCTTGTAGTAGCCGGCCTGGCCAATCTCGCCATCGTGGCTGTAGTTTGCGCCGTAGCGCTTGTTGTTGAAGCTCTCTGCCTTCTTGGTGTCGAAGTCACCGCCAGGTCCGATGCTGCCGGTGACCGGCAGCACCGAAAGCTGGCCCCCCTGCTCCCAGCAACCGGCGCCGGACAGGAAGGAATGGCCAAAGCCGCGAATGCGCGCGTCGCTGTAATGCCAGCCGGCATAATGCTCGCCGGTCGGGCTGACCTGGATCATGCCGAAGGGTGCCGAGGCGCCGGGGAAGGTATTGCCCTCATCCTGGGTGCCGATGAAGGTATTGACCGGCATATCGGCCGGTGCTGCGGCAAGCGGCAGCGCGAATGCCGCCAGCAAGACAGAGCAAAATGTAAACCGGATTGCTTTCATTACGCTGACGTTCCTTCCAGTAATTCGAATAGCTGCTGCATGGCCGCAGGCGGCGGCGGGGTGGCGCCGGATTGCAGGCAGGCGGCGGAGCCGGCAGCCAGCGCCGCATGCAGGTGGGACTGCAGCGAACGCCCCGGATGGCGTGCGAAACTATGCAGCAGGCCGGCCACGCTGGCGTCGCCTGCGCCGACCGTATCGATTACCGCGACTGCCGGCGCACGTGCATCGGCGCGCTGCTCGCCATGGAACAGGCTCGCGCCCTGGCCGCCGCGTGTCAGCAGGCAGAATGCGGAAGGCGCGGCGGCGCGCAGCTGCTGCAGCGCTGCATCCAGCGCGACGCCGGGGACCAGTCCTCGCAAGTCGTCGTCGGAAACCTTGATCACGTCGGCCAGCTCCGCCATGCTGCGCAGGGTCGGCGCATAGCGCTCATCCATCAGGTTGCGGTAGTTCGGGTCGTAGCTGATGGCCACGCCCTGCGCTTTCAGTTTTTCAGCCAGCGCCACCAGGTTCGATGCCAGTGGCTCGCGCGCCAGGCTGATGCCGCCGAAATGCGCCCAGCGCAGGTCGCGCGACCAGTATTCCGGCAGCGTCGCCGGATCGAAATGCAGGTCGGCGCTGTCGTCGCCGATAAAGAAGTAGCGCGGCGGCTCGCCCTGTTCCACGATTGCCAGCAGCGGTGAGCGTTCAACGCGCTGCAGCAGGCGCAGGTCGAGGCCGACGGCTTCGCTGGCGGCCCACAGCGCATCGCCGAACCGATCGCGGCTGATGGCGCCTGCGAAGGCAGTGCGTTCGCCCAGAACGGCCAGCGCGCGCGCCACATTCCATACCGAGCCGCCAACGCGGCTCACCCAGCGCTCGTCGCCCTGGTGAATCATATCGGTCAGCGCCTCTCCGGCGCACAGCATCAACGGTGCGTCATGCATGGTCGGCGGCCCCCAGCACAGCCACGATGTCGTAGCAGGCGCCCATGGTGTGGTAGTCCACCTTGCCAGCCGGGCTCTTCTCGTCGCTCAGCTTGCGGTTGTCGCCGGACAGGATACGGTACCAGGCACCGTGTTCGTGGTCGACGAAGTGGGTCCAGCTATAGGCCCACAGGCGCTCATACCAATCCCAGTATTCGGCGCTGCCGGTGCGTTTGGCCAGCATGGCGGCGGCCGCAGTGCTCTCGGCCTGCACCCAGAAATACTTGTGCGGATCGCATACCGTCAGGCCTGGTGCCAGCGAATAGCACAGGCCACCATGTTCGGCATCCCAGCCCTTGCCTGTTGCAGCATGGAACAAGCGCTCCGCGGTCGGCAGCAGCCAGCCCAGGTCCTTGTTCAGCACACTGCCGCGCGCTTCCAGTTGCAGCAGCAGCTTGGCCCATTCGGTGAAATGGCCCGGCTGGTAGCCCCATGGGCGGAACAGGTTTTCCGGATCGTCGATATTGAAGCGCCAGTCCGGCTGCCAGTCGGCGTCGTAGTGCTCCCAGATCAAACCGCCGCAGCGGGACGCCTGGCGCTGGGTGATGTTGTAGGCCACGGTGTAGGCGCGTTCCAGGTAGCGCCGCTCGCCGGTTGCCTGGTGCGCTGCCAGCAGCGCTTCGCAGGCGTGCATATTGGCGTTCTGGCCGCGGTAGCTCGAAAGCACGCTCCAGTCGCGGGTCGCCTCGTCGGCGTACAGGCCTGCCCGCTCGTCCCAGAAGTGCTTTTCCATCAGTTCGAAGGTCTCGCCGATCCATGCGCGCGCCTCTTCGATGCCCGCCATCGTGGCGTGCGAATAGGCGAGCAGCACGAACGCCTGGCCGTAGGCGTGCTGGGTACCATCCTCCACCTCGCGCCCATCCAGCATCCAGGCATAGCCGCTACCGCCTGGCTCGCGGTGCACTTCGCGCAGGAAGCGCAGCGCATGGCGTGCGCCTTCCAAATAGGCCGGATCATGGAAATGGCGGTAAGCCATGGCATAGGTGAACACGAAGCGCGTGCTGCTGACCAGGTGCCGGTGCTGCGCATCGTAGACGGTGCCGTCGTCCTTGAAGTAGTGATACAGGCCGCCGGCCGGATCGATTGCGCGCGGATGATAGAAGCGCATGGTGTGGCGCGCGTGGTCGAGCAGGACATCCGGGTCGCGGAAATTCGGGAGTGTGGTCATGTTGGTCCTGGTGGGTACGCTAGTCGTCGCAACTGCTTTCGCGCACGATCAATTCGACTGGCATGGTTATCTGGGAGGGGGCTTCTTCCGGTCTTTGCAGCAGCAGTTCGATCCCCGCCCGTCCCAGGTCTTCCTTGTCGACGTGGATGGTGCTGAGCGGGGGGATGGCGGCGGCCGCGCTGCTGATATCGTCGAAGCCGACGATTGCGATGTCATGCGGGATCTTCATGCCCTCGTTCAGGCAATGCTTCATGGCGATCAGCGCCGTGCTGTCGTTGTAGCAGAACAGCGCGTCCGGCCGTTTTGGAAGGCCGAGCAGGCTGCGCATGGCTTCCACCACGGCTTCGTCGCCCTCGCCCATGGTGGGAACAATGACTTCCAGGTCCGGGTCGGCAAACACCTTGGCATCGAATAGCGCCTGGCGGAAACCGCGATTGCGCTGCTGGATGCTGTAGTGGGCCAGTGAGCCTGACATCATGGCGATGCGCTTGCGGCCGCAGCGCAGCAAATGCTGGGTGGCCAGGTAGCCGCCGCGCACATTGTCCGGATTGATCGAGGTGAAACCGCGGCGGTGCATGTCCACCAGCACGATGGGCTTGCCGGATTGCTGCAAGGCCGCCAGTACTTCCGGCTCGAAGAAGCCTGCGCACAGGATGGCATCCGGCTGGTGCACGCGGATCAGGCCCTGCACCGGTTCGGCCGGTCCCACTGCGATAAAAGACAGCGCAATGCCCTCGCGCCGGCAAGCCGCCTCGGCGCCATGCAGCACCGGGGAATAGAACTGGCTCGATGCCAGCGTATTGTGCTGGCTATGCAACAGGAAGGCGATCCGGCGAATGCGCCCTTTCTTGAGCTGTCCGAAGTCATAGCCCATTTTCTCGGCGGCCTGGCGCACCTGGTTGCGGGTCACCTCGGTCATGCCGGCCTGGTTCTTCAGCGCACGCGAGACCGTGCCAATCGATAGCCCGGTGGCTTCGGCGATGTCGCGCAAAGTGACCTGGCTCACGGCTGCACCTCCTGGCGGGAGTTCAAGTGCATGAAGGGAGTCTCCAATGTTCAGTTTAATAAACGCCTCTTTGAGCGCTTCCAGGTGCCTGGCGTGTGCCGGTTTGGGCGCCTGCACATGGGTAAGTTTTATATCAGCCGCCTTTTGCAGGCGTCAACAAGAGCAGTAAAAAATTAGATCTTTTAGCTTGTTTTAGTAAACACGCACCTCGCCAGCCAATGAGCGCAGGCGCAAGGACTTGCGCAGCGCCGGGAGGCTGGCTTTGGACGCGATATGCAAGGCCACCGGTTCGCCGGGCAGCAGCGTCATTGCGTTATCGGCAATCTCGGCGTCCGCGTCGCCGAAGTCGATCCACAGGGCGCGCGTGAGGTTCGCGGCACGCAGCTCAAGCGTGAAGCCGCTTCCGTCGCGGCGCAGCTCCGCCTTCAGGCCAGGATCGGGCCAGCCCATGTCCTTCGCGGCCTTGAAGTACACCACTCGGCGCGAGGCGGGCTCGCCCTCCGCCTGCAGGTCGAATACGGCGACTGTTGACGCAGGGTCCGCATCACCCAGCAATTCCAGGTCGGTATAGCTGGCCAGCTTCGTCGCCGACAACGGTGCCAGTTCAACCGGTTTGCGCTCCTCACGCAGCGGCGTGCCATCAAGCGTCATGAGCCGCAGGCGTAATTCGCCGCGCACGGCGTGCGTGCGGTCATTGAGCAGGCTGATGGAAGTCCTGCCTTCGGCGCTGCGCAGCGCGGCTACGGCAACCGGGGCGTAGAAACGGCGCGCGTGGAAATGCAGCGCCTTCCAGCGCCCGAACCAATCCACGCTCGACCACGAGGCGCCTGGCCAGACATCATTAAGCTGCCAATACAGCGTGCCCATTGTGTATGGCCGGCTGGCGCGGTGGTGCAGCGCCGCCAGCTCGATGCCTTCCGCCTGCGCCGCCTGGCCAAGATAGACGAAGCTGGCAAAGTCCTTCGGTTCGCCAAACTCGTAGTTCACGTACTTCATCAGCCGTTCATTACCCTTCCCGGCCAGGAATTTCTGGTGCGCCTCGATGACTGGCGAGGCAATACCCTGCTCGCCGCGACTGGCGAAGGCGTCAATCGTGCGCTGCACCGGCCACGCCTGCAGGCCGTACTCGGACATGAAGCGCGGCGTGATCTCCAGGTACTTCGAAGGCGGGTGCGCCGGGTTGCCCCACACTTCCCAATAGTGCATATCGCCGCTGGCCGGCGTGTTTGCCACCTCGGCCAGGTCGTCGCTGGGCGAACTGGCCCAGTAGGCGATACCGCCACCCTCTTCTGCCACGACCTTGCGCAGGCCGGTGCCGAAAAGCTGCACGTAACCGTTCCAGACTTTGCTGGCGAAGGCGGGATCGGCTGCCATCATTTCCTTGCCGGGGCCCCAGTACTTCCAGGCGATTTCTTCCTCGTTGTTGCCGCACCAAAGTGCGAGACTCGGATGGTTACGCAGCCGGCGCACGTTGTCACGGGCTTCCGCGAGCACGTTGGCGCGAAAGGTGTCGTCATATGCCGGCGGCATGCCGCCGCCGAACATGAAATCCTGCCATACCATCAGCCCCAGTTCATCGGCGAGATCGAAGAAGTCTTCGCTCTCGTAATATCCGCCGCCCCAACTGCGCAGGAAATTCATGTTGGCGTCGCGTGCTGACTGAAGCACGCGGCGCAACTGCCCCTTGCTCACGCGCGGCTGGAACATATCGAACGGAATACTGTTCGCGCCTTTGGCGAATACTGGAATACCGTTGACTTCGAAATAGAAGCTCCTGCCCTTGTCATCCGGCTCGCGGCGTAAGGCGATGCTGCGCAAGCCGGTGCGGGCGCTGGCTTTGGCAATGGCGGCCTTGCCATCGCTGACTTCAACCTCGAAGCGATACAAGGGCTGTGCGCCGTAGCCGTTAGGGAACCAGCGCTGCGGGCGGTCGATGCGCAGCGGCAGTTCAATGCGGTTGCCACCTGCGCGTAGCCCGACGCGGCGTAAGGCCGCCAGCGAGCGCTTGCCGCCGGGCGCGGTTTGCCACAAGCGCAGTTGAAACGCGCCATCGCGCACCGCATCGACAGAAACGACTGCCGCAATATCGGCACGCGCTTCATTAACGTGATCCTGCCGCAGCTGCAGGTTATCGATGCGCGCCGCATCCCAGCTTTCCAGCACGACCGGCTTCCATATGCCCGCAGTAACGTAGCGCGGGCCCCAATCCCAGCCGTAGTGATAGCCGGGCTTGCGCACGAAGTTGCCGGTCATCGCATCGGGCGGCTCATCGCCAAAGGGGGAAGGATAGTTTCCCGCCAGCTTGCGCGGCATGGCTCGAACAGCCGGCAGCAGCCTTGTAATCGGTGAGCGCAAAATCACACGCAGCTCATTGCCTTTTGCGCGCAGCCTGCCCTGCACGGGAATGCGCCAGGTGCGGAAGGTATTGTCGGCATCGAACAGCTTCTCGCCATTCAGCCAGACCTCGGCGAAGGTATCGAGGCCCTCGAACACGAGGTCACTGCGCGCCGCCTGCTTCAACGCATCGAAATGCGTGCGGTACTCCCAATCGGCGAGGCCGATCCATTGCAAACCGGCCTCCGGGGCGCCGACGTACGGATCAGGGATCAGCTTGCGGGCGAACAGGTCGCTGTGCACCGTTCCCGGCACCTTTGCAGAATGCCAAGGCAAGGCTTCGGGATGCGCGGCGAGCTGCGTGTTGCCGGGCAGGAGGCGGAAGCTCCAGCTATCGCCGATGACGGTGCGGACCGGCGTAGCCGCCGACGCGACCGCTGCCACCACCGTAAGGCAGAGGCCCAGCAGCAGGGCCGCCAGGGAGCGCCAGTACAGGTGCGTGCTCATGGCATCGCGCCAACGATTGCAAGCTTGCTGATTCGGTTGTGCTGGTTCATTGCGGCACCCAAAACAGGAAAAAACCTCCCCTGCCGCGAAGCGCGGGGAGGAAGGAGGGAAGCATCAGAACTTGTAGTTCAAGCCAAAGTAGGCAATGCGGCCGGCATAGCCATTGGAGTAGAAGCGATCCTTGGTGTCGTTGCCCAGGTGGGAGCGCGTTTCCTCCTTGGTCAGGTTCAGCACCGAAGCAGTCAGGCTCAGCTCCTTGGTGATGTTGTAGGCCACGTTCAAGTCGACCTGGTAATACGGCTCCTCATACACGTTCAGGCCGTTGACCAGTCCATCCACCACTTCGCCGCGACGGTTGTACGAAGCGCGCGCCAGGAACTTGTCGGTTTCGTAGAACACTGTCAGGTTCATCTGGTTTTTGGCGCTGCCGACCAGCGGGGATTCGCCGATCTTGGTGCCGTCCGCCATCGTGATATCCGCCTGGTTGGTCTTGTTGTAGGTGTAGTTGAACTGGAAGCCGAGGCCCATGTCCAGCGTATGCTGCGCGTACAGCTCAACGCCCTTCGATACGCCGTCACGGCCGCCGGCGCTGGTCGAGTAGCGTTGCACGATCACGTTCTGCCCACCCACGTTCATGGTCACGTCGCGCACCACGGGAACGGCGAAGTTGCTGACATTCTTGCGGAACAAGTCGATGCCGAGCACGGAGCCGCGATGGAAATACCACTCCAGGCCCAGGTCGAACTGCTTGGCCTTGTACGGCTCGAGCTGCTTGTTGCTGCCGGCGCCGAACCAGCCTTGCTGGTCGCCGCCGCCGATCAGGCGACGGTCATTGACGTATTCCTGGCTGTAGTACTGCAGGCCGCCTGGCGAAGCGATGTCGTTGTAGCTTGGACGGGAGATTACCTTGGATGCCGCCGCGCGCAGCAGCAGGTCCTTGGTCAGCTCATACGCCAGGTTGAAGCTTGGCAGCACGTCGTTGTAGCTGCGATCGAGCGAGCTGACCACGAACGACGAATCGCGTGCAATGCTGTCAGGCAGGCGGGTGAAGCCACTGGTGCAACCCGAGCCCGCTGGTGCGCCCGCAGCCGGCAGGCCGCCTGCCAGGCACGGTGCCGGGCTGCCATTGGCGCCGTTGAAGAAGTAGTCGTTGTAGCTCTCCACCTGGTCGGTCGAATCGGCATGCTGCCTGGTGCGCACAAAGCGCATGCCGACGTTGCCGCGCAGGCGCTCGGTCTTCACGTTAGCCTGCAGGTAGGCCGAGCTGATCTTCTCGTCGACGTTGTAGACGAAATTATCTTCGTTACGAGTCTGCATCGTCCCGTACGACTGGTTCAGGAAGGAGATGTAGGCCGGGTAATTGATCGCCGGGAAGGCGCTGGCATTGATACCGCCTGCCAGGTTGCCCAGCGAACCGCCGTACAGGAACTGCGGCAGGAATTTGTTCGCGGTCGGATCGCAGCCTGCCTGGTAGCGCTTGTCGTAGTCGGACGGGTCGGCGCCTTTGCAAACCCAGTAGTTGTTGCCGGTGGCGCGGTGGGTGCCGCCATCACGGTATTTGGCGCCGAATTGCAGCGAGTCGAGCCAGGTGCTCTCGGTGCGCCATGTCATGTCGGCCTGGGCATACTTCTGCTGGGTGCTGTTCCTGGTCCATGACGACGAGGTGGAACCGAGGTCGATCTCACCGATGCCTTTTCCCAGGTTGGCCATCAGCTCCGGCGAGAACACCATGGCCGGCGTGCCGACCGTGTTCCAGGAGCTTGCGTAGTTGCCGAGGGTCCAGCTGCCGTCGGCATTCTGCACGCGCGGTTTGATCGGCATCGTCATCTGCATTTTCGGTCCGCCGCTGGCCCAGGTGCGGCCGAACTTGAAGATGCCGTCCAGCGACTGGCCGCGCCATTCGGCTTCAAAGTCGGCGGTCTGCGACAGCGATTTTTCCTGGTTGTAGCTGCCGGTGATCTGCGGCGTCGGGATGGTGCAATCATCCGGCCCCCAGCCGCCAGGCTGCTTGCCGGCTGACGCGGCTTGCGCTTCGCTGCAGTAGTAGGCCTTGCCGGCATGGGCGCTGTACTGGGCGCCGGTCACCAGGGTGCCGCTGCGGTCGAAGGTCAGGCCGTCGAGCATGCGGCCGCCCGGCCAGTTGCCGTCGCCGTTGTAGCGCGCCAGGTTCCACTCAGGGACTTTCAGGATATTGGTCTGCGAGTTCTGCGACAGGTTGAAGCGGAAGTAGTTGGCTGTCAGCGTCAGGTTGCGCACCGGCTTGAATTGCAGGGTCATCTGGCCGCCCTTGCGTTCCCGCTCCTCGCTCTTCACGTTCAGGTTGACCGAAGTCGGCATCATGAAGTTGGTGTAGTACTTGCCGCCCTGGTCGTAGAAGCCCGACTGGCCCCACCAGTAGGAACTCAGCTCCGATGGCTTGCCATTGACGTCGGTGGCCGGATGGGCATCGTAATCGTCGCCATACCACTGCCAGTTCTCGGTGCTGGCGCCCATGGTGCGGGTGGTGCGCTTCTGCCTGGTCAGGCCGACCAGGATGCCAAAACGGTTGTCCTCATCGTGCCAGGCATACTGGCCGGAGAACTGGCCGTCGGTCTTCTTTGTGGTATCGGCCCAGGTGCCATCCGCTGAAACGAAGCCGGAGCCCGATTTCACTTCCAGTGGACGGCGGGTATGCAGGATTACGGTGCCGCCAACGCCGCCTTCGTCGATGCGCGCTTCCGGAGTCTTGAACAGCTCTGCGCTGGACAGCATGTTCGACGGCAGCATCGTGTAGTTGAACGAACGCGATGGATCGCCATTGGATTCGGCAGTGGCGATGTAGTTGCCGTTCAACTGGGTCAGGGTCAGTTCCGACGACAGGCCGCGCACGCTGACGTTCTTGCCCTCGCCGCCGCTGCGGGTCACCACCACGCCCGGTACGCGCTGCAGCGCATCCGCCACGTTCTTGTCCGGGAATTTGCCGATATCTTCGGCGGTGATCACTTCCACGATCGAATTGGCGTCGCGCTTCTGGTCGAGGCTCTTCTCGATCGCATAGCGGTAACCGGTGACGACCACGGTATTCGGGTCGGTGGACGCGGTTTGCGCCTGGGCGCTTGCAAGGGAAAGCAGTGCCACGCTCACCGCCATGGCGATGGGCGTAGCGCGGCAGCCGCGCTGCCGTGAAGCGAGATGGGTGTTGAACGTCATGCGTGTCTCCTGGTTATGCCCGTTTTAGGGCTTTATATCGCGGTAGCAAGCCTCGAATCATCGATTTACTAAACGGCGACGATGCCGTTTGCACATCGATGGGATCGCGTCCACTCAGGAGAATTCTTACAAAGGAGGCCATGACACTTCAACAAACTTTCAATGTTTGAATGAAGTTTAGTTTTGATTAGTAAACAAGAGTGCAGCGGATTTGCGACAGTGGCTTTCCGCCCTGTAGTGGCACGTGCCGCTATTTGTTTAGTGTGGAAGTATTTTCGGAGAAATGCAGGTAGCCCCAGCGGCCTGGCACGTGCATGTCGATCAGGCCTTGCGGCGACCACACCCAGTTGTCTTCCTTCGGCTGGCCGGCGGTCCATTCGACGCGGCTGAAGTTGATGCGCCAGGTGCTGCCCTGCCTGGGATGCGGGACGGCCTGGCGCGAGGCGAAGGCGTTCAGGGGGTAGGCGATTTCCACCGTCCAGCCGCGGTCCTTGTCGCCGGGCTGGTTCAAGCTTCCCTGTACCGCGATGGCGGTCTGCAGGCCCTTGATGTCCCAGCTATTATCCGGCTGGCCGTCTTCGTTGTAGGGTTTGGGCAGGAACAGGTCCCAGCCGGTGTTGAAGGCATTGATCTCGAATTCGTAATAGCTTTTGGTGTCCGGCAGCGGCTTGATGAAGACCTCGAAATCATTGTCCTTGAAGATCACGGAATCGCGCCGGGTCAGCGTGGCCGTCACTTCGGGTTCCTCCAGTTCGGCAGCGATGTAGAGGTATTGGTCGTCCCACAGCATTTTTACGCGCGTGCGGAATTTAGGCCGTGGCTTGTTGCCGCCCTCGATGTCGACGAAATCGGCGGTCCACGGCGCGTCCTGCCATGCCGGGTCGTCCAGCTTTCCGTCGATACGGATGGCCCCCGCAGCCCGCAGGCATTCATAGGCGAGCGGTGCGGAGTCTTGTGCCGCGGCGGGAATGCAGCCAGCCAGCATGGCCCCTGTTACGAATGCAAATGCCTTCATCGACATACCCTCCCTGGATGTTCAAAACTTATATCAAGGAGACAGGACCTGTTCAACCGGCCTCGCGAAATTCGGCCACTATTTAGTGAACTTTAGTAAACTGTGGCCTCCATCCCGCACCACAGCTTCTACCGTGCCTATCACCCATCCCACTTTGGTCGACATCGACATTCGCAGCTACGGCGAGCGCTGGGCGGCGGACCAGCACACCTTTGCCCAACTGGTGTTGCCGCTGTCCGGCGAAGTGGAGCTCGACATTGAGGGCAAGGGCGACAGGCTTAATCCCTTGAAAGGCGCGGTGGTCGTGGCGGGCGCATGGCATGCGCAGCACAGCATCGTTGAAAACCACTCGCTGGTCGTGGACGTCGACCAGGCTGCAATAGGCCACCCGGTCTGGGAACGCATTGCCGATAGGCCCTTCACCGACATCAGCCCTGCTGCGCGCAAGCTGGTCGAATTCATGCACCTTTCAATCGCTGGCCGCGCGGCACCGCCATCGCTGCTCCAGGGCTGGCTGCCGCTGCTGCTGGACACCCTCACGCTGGAGCAGCCACGCCCGCAATCGCGCCTGGCCGCCCTGCTGGCACATGCGGAAGCCAATCCCGCATTGCCCTGGACGACGGAATCGATGGCGCAGTTTGCGCGCATGAGCGTGAGCCGCCTGCATGCGCTGTTCCAGGACGAGCTGAATACAAGCCCACGCGCCTGGCTTCTCTCGCGGCGCCTCAATCGCGCCTGCGAACTGCTGCGCCATACCTGCCAGCCGATTGCCGATGTCGCCCAGTGTACCGGCTTCGGGGACCAGAGCGCCCTCACCCGCGCCATGCGCATCCAGCTGGGCACCACGCCGGCGGCCTATCGCCGCCGGGGACAGGAGCCTGGCACAAAAATACAGTAGGCTGCGCCAAGACCTTACGGCGCGCAGCATCCACCATGTCCCTATTTGGGAGGTGGACGTTGAATATTTCACTTGGTATTATTGCCGGCATCATCGCCGGCGCATTCTGGGGACTGGTATTCCTCGCACCTGAGCTGACGCGCGGCTTCACGCCGATCCAGCTCTCTGCAGGCCGCTACCTGGCATATGGTCTGATCGCCGCCATCCTGGTTGCGCGCTCCTGGCGCCGCCTGTTCGCCATGCTGGCGTGGCGCGAATGGAAGGCGCTGGCCTGGCTCAGTTTTACCGGCAACATCATGTACTACTTTTTCCTGGCAAAGGCGGTGCAGACCGGCGGCATCGCCACGGCATCTATCGTGATCGGCTTGCTGCCGGTGGTAATAACCCTGGTCGGCAGCCGCGATGCCGGCGCCATTCCTTTGCCACGCCTGCTGCCGTCAATTGTCCTCAGTAGCGCCGGCCTGTTTTGCATAAGCTGGCAACACATGCAATCCGGCTCGCTCGCG
Source organism: Duganella sp. Root198D2 (assembly GCF_001428585.1). NCBI lineage: Bacteria > Pseudomonadati > Pseudomonadota > Betaproteobacteria > Burkholderiales > Oxalobacteraceae > Duganella > Duganella sp. Root198D2. The sequence continues at coordinate 330,573 of NZ_LMIC01000002.1, forward strand.
GGCGTGCTGTATGCGAGCGGCGCCCTCGCCTCCTGGACCGCCTATGCAGTCGGCAACAGCCGATGGCTGGCCCGCCTCAAGGCCGTCACAGCGCATGAATGGAGTATGCTTACCGGCCTGGTCACCGGCGCCGAAGCGTTGCTTTTGGCGGTACCGGCGCTGTCCTGCGGAGCGCCGCAACACAGCACGCCCGAATGGCTGTACTTCGCTGCGGTAGTGACCAGTGTCGCCCTTCTTTGCTCGATCATCGGCAACGGCTTCTGGAACTACGCCAGCCGCGCCTTGCCGCTCACCCTGACCGGCCAGATGATCGTCTTCGAAACCTTGTTTGCCGCCCTTTACGGATTTTTATGGGAAGAGCGCTGGCCAGCCATCGTCGAGGTAATGGCAATATTGCTGCTGGTGGGCGGCGTCGCATCCTGCGCGCTGGCCCATGGGCCGAAGACTTCACACTGAGTGCATCCAAGCTTCACAATGGACGGATAAAGTAACATCTTCACCCGGAACAGGAGAGGACCATGGCAATCCCCAAAAAAATGGCCTGTGTCGGCCTTGGCGCCGCGACGATATTGCTCGTCCCTTTGATTGCAATGCAGTTCACTGACGAAGTGCGATGGGATTGGTTTGACTTCCTTGCAGCGGGGATGCTGCTTGTGGTCAGCGGCGGCAGTTACGTGCTTCTGGCAAACCGCATGGACAACAGGGTGCAGAAAGCAGTACTGGCAATTGCGCTTGGTATCGGATTGCTGGCAGTCTGGATGGAACTGGCCGTCGGTGTGTTCGGCACACCATTTGCCGGGCGCTGAAGGTGTTAAGATCTGGGGATTCGTCCACGACAAACGACTAGCATGACAAGCATCCGCCAGAACCTTTCCATGATCTTTGCGACGATGGTGATGTTTGGCGCTGCCTTGCTGATCAATGAACTCCTGTTCAAGAAGCTGGAGTTCGCCGAAGGTATCAACTGGATCTACCTGCCCGCCGGCGTGCGCTTGCTGGCCACCCTGCTTTTTGCCGAAGCAGGTGCAATCGGCCTGCTGGCGGTTTCCTGGCTTTACTGCTTCCTCGTCCTGTTCCCGCACGAACCGGTGCGCGCCTTTGCCGGAGGCATCCTTGCCAGTGCAGCGCCCTATCTTGTCTACCTTGGCGCCAGGCGCTGGCTCGACCTGCAAGGCTCGCTGGCCAACCTGGCTGCCTGGCAGATGCTGGTCTGTGCCGTCGCCTATTCACTGGCCAGTCCCTTGCTTCATCACATCTGGTTTGCCTTATACGAGGGGCGCGGCCAATTACTGGGCAGCTTTGCCGTCATGGGGCTTGGCGACCTGGCGGGCACGGTGATCCTGCTATTTTTCACAAAGTGGGTAATGCGGCTCTCCACGCCGCGTGATTAGCACCCCTGATTTCACATGCATGAAGTAAAAGACCAATACCGTTTGGCCGGCATCGCCGTCGCCGTCCTCAATACGCTTGCCTTCCACGGGCAGGCCCGTGCCGCCGAGGAGCCACCAATCCCGGAAGTCATCGTCAGCGGCGCCAGCGACCCGCGGCAGGATGCCGTTGCCGCCAAACTTGCTTACACCGGCATTGCCGATGTGGCAGGCGCAGGCGACGTACAATCCTTGCCCGACCTGACTGCGCTCGATGTCCTGCGCCGCCTGCCCGGCGTAGCCTTGCTGCCGGTGCTTGACAACGAACGGCCGCGCGATACAGCCGCCGCACCAGTCATTCGCGGCCTGGGCGCGGCCTATAACCCGGTCACGATCGACGGCATCCCGGTCGCTTCGCCCGGCGTCGCCAACGGCAATGGCTCCGCCAGCCGCGGCGCGCGCCTTAACCTGCTGCCTTCGTCGATGATCGGCGCAATGCTGGTATCGAAAACCTTCCTGCCCGACCAGGACGCACACGGCATCGGCGGCGCCATCGACGTGCGGACGCGCAGCGCCTTCGCACTTGGCGGCAGCGACTTCCTGTCCGTGGAAGCAGCCCTGGGGAAGCCAAACGATGCCGCCGGTCCGCACCGCCACGACCGCATCGGACAACGCCTGGCGGGTACCGCCAGTACTACGTTCGGCCCGCAGCGGCAGTTTGGCCTGGTAATAGCGGCCAGTTACCAGGCGACAGCCAGCAGCGCCAACGCCCACATGACCACCGACAGCACCAGCGAGAGCTTCTACAATGCGGCTGGCGTCCTGCAGGGCGGGGCAAACCAGGGCAACGGCTTTGCCGTGCCGCAGCAGGACAAATACTGGTATTCGGAGAATCGCCGCGAGCAATACGGCCTTGCCGCCAAGCTGGAAGCAAAGTTCTCCGGCACACTGCGCGGCTTCGCGACCGGCGGGCGCTTCGTATCGCGTGACGATATGGAACGCAATGAGCTCATCATCGATCCGCGCAACCGCGCGAAAGTACTGGGCCAGGCCGCCACCTCGGGCCGCTATCCAGCAGGCGACGTTGAAGTTGGTTACACGCGGCAGCAAGCCACCACTGCCACCAGCTTGCTGCAAACCGGACTGGATTGGGAAACCGCAGCACAACAAGTGGCAAGCCTGCGTGCCGGCGCTTCGCGTGCGTCCTACCGCGAGCCCATCCTGATGATCAAATACTCGACCGGCAGCCGCAACAGCCCGCCGGGAACCGGTGATACCTCGCCCACCCCGACTCCGGATTACGCGATTGACTACAACACGGAATCGCTCGATCACTCCTTTAATATTTCACCGGCCGCCTACTACAAGCTGGAAAACTACAGGCTCAATTACTACCGCCCGGATTCCGGTTTTCACCGCAATGCCGGCAACGACATCAAGTACCTGCGCCTGGACTTCCGCCACAACGGCGACGGCCCGGGCTGGGGCTATGCCGTCGGCACCAGCTTCACGCGCGATGCATCCTCCTACAGCCTTTCACGCACACAGTTTTCCCCTAATACCGGTGCAAAACAAGGCACGCTGTCCGACGTGCTCGGACCAGTCGGGCCGGGGCTGATATACAACCAGTCCGGCCTGGACATGTTGACGATCGATCCGCAGCGCGCAGCCGCTTATGTCGACACGCTGCGCGCCGCAGGGGGCCTGAATGCGGTGGACCAGACCGCCCTGGGCAACCAGGACAATTACGAACATACGGAACGCATTGCCGGCGCCTACGGCATGCTTGGCTATGCTGCCAACGCCTGGAAGACCCGGTTCGGCGTGCACCTGGATTCCACTCGCCAGTCTACGATCGGCCGTGCGCGCGTCGCAGGTGCATGGACGGACCTGCCCACCGGGTCGCGCTACCACTTCGCCCTGCCCTCTGCGCTGGCCAGCTACCAGTGGTCGCCATCGCTCGATGTGAGAATGGGCGCCAGCCAAAGCATCGGCCGCCCTGCTTACGACTCGTATGCGGCGCGCAGTTCGATCGACTTCGCGAACCCTGGTGAGCGCGGGAATGCCAACGCCACTGGCGTCACCGTCACGGCCGGCAATCCCGACATCAAGCCGCGCCTGTCCACCAATACCGATCTTGGCGTCAACTGGAAGCTGCCGCCGCAGGCTGGCGGCCTGCTGTCTGCCACCGTTTTCAACAAGGACATCAAGGACGAAATCTTCAACGCCTCCTCGCTGGGCTACACCTACGAAGGCGTCAGCTATGCGAATGCTGTCGTAACGAAGCCGGTCAACGCCGCGTCGGCCTCGATCAAGGGACTGGAAATCAGCGCGGTAGTGAATTCGCTGGCGTGGCTGCACCCTGCCGCGCGCGACTTTGGCTTCAGCGCCAACTGGACCCTGCTCAAAGGCCGCATGGAAGTGCTGAAGTCCGATAAGCGCACCCGCACCATTGGTCACCTGACAGGCCAACCCGGCCAGACGCGCAACCTGTCGATTTTCTACGGCAATGGGGCACTGGAATTGCGCGCCGCCTATAACCGGCAGGGCCAGGCCTTGCGTGCGGTGGTGCCGGACATCGAGTGGCAAGACCTGTATTGGGCGCCCCGCCACCAGGTCGACCTGCAAGCCAGCTATAGACTCCAGCCAGGCCTTACCCTGCTGGCGCAGGCGCAGAACCTGACCGGCGAGCGCCTTACCAGCACGGTCGGCGCAGCCGGCAAGGTGCTGAAAGACAGCCATTCGATCCCGACGCTCTACTGGTTTGGCCTGCGCTATACGCCTGCGCCCTAGAACAGTGCCTGCTGCGTCGTGGTCAAGGCAGTGAAGCTGTCATGCAGCGGCAGCAGGATCGCATCGGCGATCGGCTGCAATTGCTTGTCGAGATAGTGCTGGTAATCGATCGGTGAGCGCTGCACTTCCAGCGGCTCCGGGCCGCTGGTGGTGATCACGTAGCTGATCCGGCCGCCATTCTGGTAGCGCAGCGGGCGCCCTTGCGCCTTATTGAATTCATCGGCCAGGCGCGCGGCACGCACCTGCGGCGGTACATTCACCTGGTATTCGTCCAGGCGATGACGCAGGCGCTTGCGATACACCAGCAGTTCGTCGTTCGCACCGGACAAGGTGTTGCGCGCATAGTCGCGTACAAAGTCCTGGTAAGGCTCATTGCGGAAGATCCGGGCAAACAGGCCTTGCTGGAATTGCTGCGCCAGCGGGGTCCAGTCGCTGCGCGCGACTTCCAGGCCGCGGTAGATGATATCGCCGTCGCTGGTCAGGCCAGCGTAGCGCTTCTTGCTGCCCATGTCCGTACCGCGAATGGTCGGCATGAAAAACTTCTGGTAATAGGTATCGAACTCGATCTCCAGGTGGCATTCCAGCTTGTACTTCTTGCGCAGGCGCTCGGTCCACCATTTGTTAATTTTGGCGACCAGCGCGCGCGCAATGGCCAGCGCCTCCTCCGTTTCATGCGGGCGCTTGAGCCAGATGAAAATGGAATCGGTATCGCCATAGATCGCTTCGTAGCCTTCCTTTTCCACCAGCTCGCGCGTAAGCTTGAGCAACTCATGGCCGCGCAGCGTGACCGAGGAAATGAGCTGAGGATGGTAAAAGCGGCAGTCGGTTGAGCCGAGCACGCCGACGAAGGAATTCATCAGCAACTTGAGCGCCGTCGACAGCGCGTCGTTCTTTTCGCGCTTCGCTCTATCGCGGCCCTGCCAGAGTTGGGTGGTAATGGCGGGCAGGCAGTGGTGCGCGCGCGAAAACTGGGCGCCGCGCATGCCAGGCACCGGGTCGCCGCCTGCTTCCGCCTCCGCCTCGGCTTCGACCATGCCCACCGGATCGACCAGGAAGGAACGGATGATGGACGGGTACAGGCTTTTGAAGTCCAGCACCACGACCGAGTCGTACAGGCCTGGACGCGAATCCATCACGAAGCCGCCGGGTGAGGCAACGGCCGGAATCTCGCCCACATTCGGCGCCACATAGCCTTCGCGGTGCATGCGCGGCAGGTACTGGTGGCTGAAGGCGGCAATCGAACCGCCCATATGGTCGGGCACCAATCCCGTCACGTGGGAACGCTCAAGGATGAAGTCCATCACGCGCGTCTTCTCGAAAATACGCGTGACCAGTTCGCAGTCTTTCAGGTTGTACGTGGCCAGGGCAGGCTTGTCCTCGCGGAAGCGGCGCTCGATTTCGGCCATCTTGTCGTAATCGCTGCCGATATCCTTGCCCTCCCCCAGCAAGGCTTGCGACACGTTCTCCAGGCTGAAGGACGGGAAGGTCCAGGAAGCGGCGCGCAGGGCCTCGATGCCGTCGATGGCAATGCGGCCCGGGATGGTGGCGAACACATAGCCGTCGCGCGCCTGGTGGGTACGCCATTCAACCGGGCGGCCTTCACGGCCGAGCAGCAGCGGCACCTTGTACTTCTCGGCGTTCTTTTGCAACGTTTGCAGGTCGAACTGCACCACGCTCCAGCCGATAATGGCGTCCGGGTCGTGCGCGCGGAACCATTCATTGAGCTTTTCGATCACGCGGCGCGGCGTCGGGCAGTATTCGAGGGAGAAGTCTACTTCAGGCGCAACGTCCGGCTGCTCGCCCAGCATATAGACCTGGCGCTGGCCGCAACCTTCCAGTGCGATCGAATACAGGTCGCCAAATGCGCTGGTTTCGATATCCAGCGACACCATGCGCAGGCGCGGGCGATACTCCGGCGCCGGCCGCAGCTTGCCGCCTTCGAATTCAACGCCGGCGGTGATGAAGCGCTCCATCAGGTAGCGCTCCGGCGGCTTGATGTCCGCCTCGTACAGGCGGATGCCGCGCTCGCCCAGCTTGCGCTCCAGCGCCAGCAACTGCTTGTAATGGCTGGCGTAGATGCCGACCACGGGTTCGTGCTGGAATGTCTTCAGCGCAACTTCACGCACGTCGATGCCCGGCATGCCGGCCACCAGGATTGCAATGGTGTCGCGCAAAGCAGCCTCGGCGAAAGCCACCGAAGCTTGTGCTGTGAGCAATATTTTGCGGGGACCGTCGTCGGTCGCGAGCCAGAACTCGATTTCCGTCCCATCGCGGGCATCGCGCCAGGCGCGGGTGAGGATAAAACCAGGCATGCCGAAATTATACTGTACGAACGCACAGTGGACTTGCAATACCCAATTAAGATTGTTAGAATGGTATGTTGCCTTGTATCAAGAGCAGGCAACCTAACTAGAAATAGGAATACTTAACAATGATCAAGCAAATCACCGCAGCCGCTCTGCTGGCCGCTACCTCCTTCGCCGCTTCCGCAGCTGAGCCAACCAATTTCTACGTCGGCGCCGATGTAGCTTCGACCAAGATCGACGACCTGTCCACCGAAACCGGCTTCGGCTTGTTCGCTGGCTACAAGATCGACGAGACCTTCGCTATCGAAGGTACCTACCGCAAGCTGGGCGACTTCGACGTGTTCGGCACCGAAAAAGTCAAGGGCACCCACATCAGCGCTTCCGTGCTGGCTTCCATGCCAGTAGCTGACCAGCTGGCTGTGTACGGCCGTCTGGGCTACGGCCGCGCCGAATTCAAAGGCGACGGCGGCAAAGACCACCTGAACCGCGCCCTGTTCGGCATCGGCCTGAACTACGCGATCACCAAAGAAGTGAGCGCACGCGTTGAATGGCAGAAGCCTGCCAGCGACGCATCGATCATCAGCCTGGGCGTGGCTTACCACTTCTAAGCTTTTGCTTTGCAAAGAAAGCCGCCGGACCTGGTCCGGCGGCTTTTTTTTATTTCGGCTGCAGTGAAGCGAGGGCTGCTTCCAGCACCTCGTCGCGGCCCGCCCGAACGCCCTCAACGGTCTGCTTGACCAGGTGCTGCGGCTGTACACCGACGCCGACGAATGCCCGGCCGTCCGGATAGATATCCTGCTTGGTGCAGATGCGCGCGCTGCCGCCGCCCGGCAGTTTGATGAACAGCGGCTGGCCGGTGCTGCCGCCGGTCGCCTCGCCCACCAGGGTGCCGCGCTGCATGACGTCAAAGGCGACTGCAAAATCCTCCGCCGCCGAGAAGGTGGCAGCACTGGTCAATACCAGCACTGGTTTCTTGTACTGCCGCTGCGCGTCGGGTTGAATCGCGTCCGGCGCTTCGGCGTACATCGGCTGCTCCTTCTCCCAGGCACGCCAGGTTGGCTTGTACTCGCGGGTGGCCCAGCGGCTGGTCAGGAAAGCCTTGTCGTCCAGTGTGGACAGGATTTTGTAGCCCACATCCGAATTGCCGCCGCCATTGCGGCGCACATCGATCACCAGCGCCGAAGACTTGGCGATTTCGTCGAAGGCGGCCAGCCAGGCATCCGCCGCACTATTGTCATCAAAGCTATTGAGCGAAACGTAGGCCACGTCGCCCTGCAATATGCTGAATTCAAACGACGGTGAATTGACCGTCGCGGCCTTGCGGGCATCGCGGCCGACGCGGGCAACTTGCTGCTCGAACTGCTTGCCGGCGGCATCGCGGAAGGTCACGCGCGCCGCGGAGCCAACTGCGCCGCGCAGGAACTGTGTGCCGAACGTGCGCAGGGCTTCGTCCTGCGGTGTGGAGGCACTCACATACGGGGTGATTTCACGGGCAGCGTAAGTCTTCACTTCGGCCCCATCCACGGCCACCACTTCCAGGCCGGGCATGATGCCCTTGGCGCGCAGGCCGGGGTCCAGTACCTCGGTCACGATGACGCGGCCCTCGATCGGGCGTGTGACCAGCAGCGGCAGGCCGCCCATCCGGTCCGACAGCTCATTTGGCGGCATGACGTTGGTATGACCGTCTTTCAGCTTCGCCACCATTTCCATCAGAACGCGGTAATACTCTTCGGTGCCGCGCGCGGCACGTACGCGCGGCAGGGTTTCCAGGTACAGCCTGTCCCAGTCCAGCTTTTCCAGTGTGGCGGTATCGACGAAATTGTATTTCACCTCCGACCACAATTTGGACAGGCCGGCGATCTTTTCATCCTCACTGATGTTTTCTTTATAAGACCCGGCAAGCGCCTCGGTCTCCCACTGCATGGCAGGCTGTTGCTGCGCCATCGCACCGGAGGCCACCAAGGCCAGGACCAGCGCCGCTACATGGCTTTTTGCCATTTTGTCTCCTGAATAAGCTGAATGCCCGTCATTCTAGAGGCCCGGCGGCGCAGACGCTACCCTGTTACAAGCCTGATACTTTTCGTAGAGGGGACGACTGTTAGAATCCTTCCTCGAAGTTCTACATTTCCCATCAGAGACCATGCGACGACTTGCACTTCCCATGCTGGCTGCCCTGCTGGCAGCCCCCGCGTTTGCCACAGCCCCAACCCCTATCACCCTCGACCAGGCCATGTCCCACCCGGACTGGATCGGCACGCCGGTCGAAGCTGCGTGGTGGAGCTGGGACGGCAAGCAGATCTTCTATAAACAAAAGCGCATCGGTTCCTCGCTGCGCGATACCTTCCTGGCCGGCGACAAACCGCGCCTGGTGGCGGACTCCGAGCTGTCCAACCAGGACAGCCCGAACATGGTGTTCAACCGTGAGCGCACCCGCGCCATCGTGCTGCGCAACGGCGACGTGTTCGAACGCGACCTGAAATCCGGCGCCCTGCTGCAGATCAGCCGCGGCACCGCCAACGCTTCCGCGCCGCAGTATTCGGCCGACGGCCGCAGCGTGCAGTTCAAGGTCGGCAACGACTGGTTCAGCTGGAATCGCGCCGACCGCCTGCTCTCCCCTGTCGCCTTGCCGCGTGCCGCAAAAGACCCTGCCGCCGCGCCGGATGAAGACTACCTGAGCGAAATGCAGCTGCGCCTGATCACCACCCTCAAGCGCCAGAAGGACGAACGCGATGAAACGCGCGCCCGCGCCAAGGCCGAACGCACTGCCGACGCCACGCGCGCCCCGGCGCCGATCTACTTCGGCGACAAGGTCTCCATCGATGCCTCCTCGCTGTCGCCGGATGGCCGCTGGCTGATGGTCGCCACTTCGCCGAAAGGCAGCGAGAACGGCCGCGTCGGCAAAATGCCGCGCTACGTGACCGAATCGGGTTACGAAGAATTCGACGACCAGCGCACCCGCGTCGGCCGCAACCTGCCGCTGGCGCAATCGTTAAAACTGGTCGACCTGCGCACCGGCGCCATCAAGGACCTGTCGTTCGATTCCCTGCCGGGCATCGCGACCGACCCGCTGGCCGGCCTGCGTGAAGCAGCCAAACAGCCGGCCCTGAAAGGCAATCGCGCCACCCGCCTGGAAAACGACGAAGGCGACGGTATCGCCTGGAGCGACAACGGCGCCAAAGTCGCCGTCATGCTGCGCACAGTGGATAACAAGGACCGCTGGCTGGCCGGCGTCGACCTGGAAGGCGCCAGGCTGAAGTCCTTGCACCGCCTGACCGACAACGCCTGGATCAACTACAGCTACAACGATTTTGGCTGGCTGCCTGACAACAGCACGCTGTGGTTCATGTCCGAAGAAACCGGCTACGCCCACCTGTACACCCTGGGCGCCGACGGCAGGCAGCGCGCCCTGACCAGCGGCAAATGGGAAGCTTCGAACGTGAAATGGAATGCCGACGGCAGCATGGCCTATATGCTGTGCAACCGCCGCACGCCGGGAGAGTATGAAGTGTGCTCGGCCTCGGCCAAGGATGCGACCGTGCGCGAAGTGACCCAGCTCAGTGGCGGCGTCGAACAGTTCGACCTCTCTCCTGACCAGCGCAAGCTGCTGGTGCATTACTCGTCGGCCTACGTACCTTCGCAACTGGCCACCGTGCCGGCTGCCGGCGGCGCGGCAACCAGGCTGACCGATACCCGCAGCGCCGAATACAAGGCACGCGAATGGATCCAGCCGCAGATGGTAGCCGTGCCATCCACCCACGGCGCCGGCCAGCCTATCTGGTCCAAGCTGTATCGTCCGGCCACCCTCGAACCGGGCAAGAAGTATCCGGTCGTGATGTTCGTGCACGGCGCGGGCTACCTGCAGAACACCCACAACCGCTTCCCGAACTATTTCCGCGAGCAGATGTTCCACAACCTGCTGGTTGAAAAAGGCTACATCGTGCTGGACATGGACTACCGCGCATCCAAAGGCTATGGCCGCGATTGGCGCACGGCGATCTACCGCCAGATGGGTCATCCGGAACTGGACGATTACGTCGACGGTGCCAAGTGGCTGGCGGCAAACCACCAGGGCGATATCGACAAGGTCGGCATCTACGGCGGCAGCTACGGCGGCTTCATGACCTTCATGGCACTGCTGCGCGAACCGGACTTGTTCAAGGCCGGCGCCGCACTGCGCCCGGTAACCGACTGGACCACCTACAACCATGGCTACACCGCCAACATCCTGAACACGCCGGATATCGACCCTGAAGCCTACCGCAAATCGTCACCGATCGAGTACGCGGATAAACTGAAGGGTCACCTGCTGATCGCCCACGGCATGGTCGACGACAATGTGTTCTTCCAGGATTCGGTGCGCATGACGCAGCGCTTCATCGAGCTGAAAAAGGACAACTGGGAACTGGCGGCGTACCCGCTGGAGCGCCACGCCTACGTGCAGCCCGAGAGCTGGTACGACCAGTACCGCCGCATCTACAAGCTGTTCGAGAGCACCCTCAAATAAAACCCGTGCCGTGACTGCAGCATGTCGGGTCTGACCCTTGGGTCAGACCCAGGTTTACCGGTTTTGGGGTTTAAGGTTTAGCTACGCTGGAAGGCAGCGCCTGAAAATCATCAGTCTGGTAAAGCGAGTGCCAGGCCGCCAGCAGCGCCGGCGGCGGCGTGACCAGCTTGCGCGCAGTCAGGTCCAGCCAACCGCCCGAGCTGTTGATCCGGGCGGACAGCTTCCCATCACTGCGATACACATCGCTGCGCAGCATCCAGCGGCTGCCATCCTGCGACATCCCGGCCAGCGCCAGTGTCACGGTGATGGTATCCATCAGCAGCACTTCCTTGAAATAAGCGATATCGTCCTTCATCACGACAGGACCGATGTTCAGGCGCTTGAATTCCGCCATCGGGAAGCCATTCTCGCCCAGGAACATCATGCGGATATCGCCCGCCTTGTTCAGGTAAGCCGTGTTGGCCATATGGCTGTTGAAATCCATATCGCCCCAGCCAGCCAGCATCTTGCGTTCAAACATTGCTACTCCCCTTTTTACTCGGCTGCGAGGAAGTCCAGCAAAGTCAGGGCCACGATCTTGGTTGCCTTGCGCAAGTCTTCCAGCAGCAGTTTTTCATCCGCCTTCTTGGCATTCGATTCGGGTACGCTACGCGGCCCAGCGCCATATAGTACTGCGGGAATGCCTTGTTCGCCGTACAGACGCGCATCGGCGTACAGCGGCGTGCCGACTGCCGGGATATCCTCGCCCAGCACCGCGCGCGCATTCTTCTGCAAATTGGCCACCAGCTTTTCTCCAGCCGGCAGCGGGCGCAAAGCATGCGACAGCAGCAGGCGCTTGATCTCCAGGCGGATGCCGGGCTCGCCCTGCACTGCGTCTTCAATCAGTTTGCGCACCTGTGCTTCCACCGCTACCGGATCTTCTTCCGGGATCATGCGGCGGTCCATCTTCATCACGACCTTGCCCGGCACCACATTGGTATTGGTTCCGCCGTCGATACGGCCCACCAGCATGGTCGGCGAATCGATGCCCGGCACCTTGGATTTGATCTTTTTCAGTTCCGGCAGCTGGCCGTAGACCGCATTCAAAATCCTGGTGGCCGCCTGCAGCGCGTCATGTCCGGTTTCCGGCATGGCGCCGTGGCCGGATTTGCCGTGCACGGTGATTTCAAGCTGGAGGCAAGCGTTGTGCGCGGTGACGATGTTGTAGCTGAAACCTGCCGCGATTACGTAATCCGGCCTGGTCAGCTTTTCGCGCAGCAGGAAGCCCGGCCCGAGCAGGCCGCCGAATTCCTCGTCGTAAGTAAAGTGCAATTCGACGCCGCCCTTTAGCTTGACGCCCAGCGCTTCCAGCGCGCGTACGGCGAAGATATAGGTGGCGAAGTCGCATTTCGACACCGCTGCGGCGCGCCCATAGATATAGCCATTGTCGATCACGCCGCCGTAGGGAGGGTAGGTCCAGCCCTCGCCCGGCGGCACTACGTCGCCGTGGGCGTTCAGCGCGACCGTCGGTCCGCCGGCTGCGTAGGGGCGGCGGATAATCAGGTTGGTGATCGACTCCATGCCGTAATCGCGCACTTCCCGCTCCGGCACGACATGCTTTTCCGCATTCCAGCCATACGCCTTCACCAGCTCCGCCACCGTTTCCGCGTGCGGCGTGTTATTGCCAGGCGGGGTATCGGTAGGCACGCGCAGTACCTGCTGCATGAATGCCACTTCTTCATCGAAGTGGGCGTCGATCCATTGGGTCAGTTTGTCGTTCATCATTTCGCTCCTGCTGCGAACCAGGCGCCCAGTTCGGCGCGTTCCGCGTCAGTCATATTGGTCAGGTTACCGATCGGCATATCCTTCTGCTCCACCGCGCGCTTGTGAATCTGCGCCGCGCGCTGGTGCACCTGGTCAGCCGTGTCGAACATCACGCCGGCCGGCGCCGTGGCGAAACCGGGCTGGGTTGGCGTCGCCGAATGGCAGGCCAGGCAGCGCTGGTCGACAATCGATTTCACTTTCGCGAATTGCGCCGCGGGATCTGCCGCAGGCTTCACGGCGGCAGGCTTGGATGGTGCAATGACCACGGCAATCGCCAGCAGCAGTGCCACGCCAATCGCCGGATAGCGCCACTCGACTCGCCCTTTGTGGCGCAGGTTGAAGAAGTGGCGAATGAAGACGCCGGCCGCCATGATAAAACCGAGCACCAGCCAGGCATTCTTGTTCTGGTAGGTCATCGCATAGTGATTGCTGATCATGATGAACAGCACCGGCAGCGTGAAGTAGTTATTGTGCACACTGCGCTGCTTGGCCTTGATGCCGTGGATCCGGTCCGGCAGGCTGCCCGCCTGCATGGCTTGCACCATCTTGCGCTGGCCCGGGATGATCAGCATCGCCACATTGGCCACCATGATGGTGCCGATCATGGCGCCGATGTGGATAAAGGCCGCCCGGCCGCTAAGCAAGTGCGTCAGCGCATAAGCCGCGGCAACCAGCAACATGAACACAACCAGGCCAAGCCACTTCTCGCTCTTGCCCAGCGGGGAGCGGCACAGGGCGTCGTACACCACCCAGCCGGCAACCAGGAAGCCGATGCCGATGCCGACCGCCTGCAGGCTGGAGAGGTCCGCCACCTGCTTGTCCACCATCATGGCCTGCGCATTGAAGTAATAGGCAATCGTCAGCAGCGCGATGCCGGACAGCCAGGTGGAATAGGCCTCCCACTTGAACCAGTGCAGCTCCTTCGGCAGTTCGGCCGGCGCCACCAGGTATTTTTGCGGATTATAGAAACCGCCGCCGTGCACCGCCCACAACTCGCCGGAGACGCCCTTCTTCGCCAGGTCCGAACCTGGAGCCGGCGGACGGATCGAGTTATCCAGCCAGACGAAATAGAACGACGCGCCAATCCAGGCGATGCCCGTGATGATGTGCAGCCAGCGCACCAGCAGATTCGCCCATTCCAAGCCGTAGGGCAGCAGGTATTCCATGTAAATCCTTGAGTTGAAGAAGTGGCAATCTATCGAAGATACGCGCTTTCGAGCCCCCACGACATGAAATATGTCGTATATTCAAGATATTCGAATTCATATACGTAAGCAAGATGTCCGGCCTGCCGCAACACCTCGATATTCACCTCATCCGAATTCTCTACCTGCTGCTGGTCGAGAAGAACGTGTCGCGCGTGGCGCTCAAACTGAATCAACCGCAACCCTCGATTTCCGCCTCGCTGCGAAAACTGCGCGAGCTGACCGGCGATCCACTGCTGGTGCGCGGCGCGCGCGGCATGGTGCCGACCCAGCACGGTGAAAGCCTGCTCAAGCCGGCCAAGCGCATCCTGGACGAGACGGAATCGCTGTTCGTGAAAAAAACGCCGTTTGTAGCGCAGGAGGAAGCGCGCACCTTCAACATCGCGGCGCCGGATTACCTGGACAGCCAGTTCCTGCCGAATGTGGTGGCGATGCTACGCCGGGGCTCACCCAAGAGCCGCGTGGTGATCCACTCGATCGGCCCCGGCACCGACTACCTGCGCCTGCTGTCGGACGGCGACATGGACCTGGTCATCGCCAACTGGGACGAACCGCCGCAGCACCTGCACATTTCCAAACTGTTCGAAGACCCGATCATCTGCGCCATGCATGCCGGCAGCCCATATGCCAAGCGCACCGCCAGCGACGCGATGTCGCTGGACGACTACCTCACCCTGCCGCATGTCGCACCATCGCAAATGGTGCCTGGATACGGCGGCGTGATCGACTCCTTCCTGGAACGCCAGGGAATGCGGCGCAATGTAGCGGTGGAATCGGCCTATTTCAGCCTGATCCCGTACATGCTGGCGCAGACCGACCTGGTGCTGACCACAGGCCGCCAGTTCCTGCGTTTTTACGAAAACTCGCTACCGCTCAAAGTATTTACGCCGCCGGTCAAGTTCCCGCCGATGCGCTTCTACCAGCTCTGGCACGAACGCGTGCACCAGGCCCCCGAACACAAATGGCTGCGCGACCAGGTCACCGCCGCCGCCAAGGCTCTGTGATGAAAGTCGGGGTCAGGTCCGGCAATCGGACATTTGCTGCGCAAATGTCCGATTGCCGGACCTGACCCCGACTTTCATAATGGCAGGTATATAGGGGCGCTTATGGCGCGAGACACTGATCGGGATATGATCGATTGTTCAAGATAGGACAAAGCAATGACCACGACTCTCCCTGAACTGAATTCCTGCGACCTTGCCGCTTTTGTTGACCGCCTGCGCGGCATCTACGAACATTCGCCATGGATTCCGGAACGCGCTGCGGCCCGGCGGCCATTTGCGACATTGGCGGCGCTGAAGCAGGCATTGCAGGGCGTGGTGAATGGTGCGACCGAGGCCGAGCAGCTTGGCCTGATCCGTGCCCACCCTGAACTGGCCGGCAAGGCCGCCATCGCCGGCGAACTGACTGCCGAATCAACCAGTGAACAAGCCAGGTCCGGCCTGAACCTGTGCAGCGCGGAGGAATTCGCAACCCTGCATAAGCTGAATGCCGATTACAACGCCAAGTTCGGCTTCCCCTTCATCCTTGCCGTCAAAGGTCCTACGGGGCAAGGCTTGACGCGCGAAGCCGTCATCGCCACCTTCGCACGCCGCCTGAAAAACCAGAAGGCGGACGAAACCGCGGAATGCCTGCGCCAGATTCACCGTATCGCCGAAATTCGCTTGAACGACCTGCTGGGCGTGAAGCTGGAGTTCGGCCCGCAGATCATGCAATGGTCGGAAGACCTGGCCCAGTGGAGCGATGACCAAGGCGCCCTCACCTGCGCCTATATGACCGACGCCCATCGCGCTACCGCCGCGCAACTGGCCACGTGGATGCGCGAAGCCGGCATGCAGGTCGAGATCGATGCTGTTGGCAACGTCGTTGGCCGCCACCTGTCCAATGCGCCAGGCGCAAAGACCGTCCTCACCGGCTCGCATTACGACACCGTACGGAACGGCGGAAAATACGACGGTCGCCTAGGCATCCTGCTGCCGATCGCCATCGTGCGCCACCTGCACGCCAAGGGCGAAAAGCTGCCTTTCAACTTCGAGGTGATCGGCTTCGCGGAAGAAGAAGGCGTGCGCTTCCGCAGTACCTTCCTTGGCAGTAACGCCGTCACCGGCAGGTTCGATATGGCCCTGCTGGACGCGCTTGACGCCGATGGCGTCAAGATGCGCGATGCGCTTGCCGCCGCAGGCCACGATATCGCCGCCATTCCCGCGATTGCGCGGCGCCGCGAAGATATCGCCGCCTATGTCGAGGTCCACATCGAACAAGGCCCGGTCCTGCTGCAGCATGGCCTGCCGGTAGGCGTCGTGACCGCCATCGCCGGCAGCTCGCGCTTCCTGGTCGAATTGCAGGGCGTTGCCAGCCATGCCGGCACAACGCCTATGCATATGCGCAAAGATGCGGCCGCGGCGGCGGCCGAAATCGTGCTGCTGGTCGAGCAGCGTTGTGCACAGGGCGAGGCATTGGTAGGAACAGTCGGCCAGCTTCAGGTACCCGGCGGTTCGGTCAACGTGATTCCCGGCGCATGCAAACTATCGCTCGACATCCGCGCTGCCGACGATACGGTGCGCGAGGCGGCGGTGCGCGATGTGCTGGATGGGCTGGCGGCCATCTGCGCGCGCCGCAATATCGAAGTCAAGGTGGAGAAGATCGTGCAGGCCAATGCCGCGCCGTGCGCACCGTGGTTGATGCAGCAGCTTGGCGATGCAGTCCAGCGCAGCGGCTTGCCGCGCTTTGACCTGCTATCCGGTGCCGGCCATGATGCGATGGCGATTGCGGCCCTGACCGACGTGTGCATGCTGTTCACACGCTGCGGCAACGGGGGCATCAGCCACAACCCGCTGGAGACCATGACCGCCGACGATGCGGAAATCGCCGCGCAGGTATTGCTCGACTTCCTGCGCGGCTTCCTGCCGCAATAAGACCATCTACCGTCGCAGCGCCGCGAGGATTTCCTCGTTGTGCTGGCCGACGGCTGGAATTGCGTTCGGCCCCGACGATGCCCGGCTGGCGGAGAACCGCGGCGCGGCGTTCGCTTGCAGTACTCCTTCGGTGGAATAAACGCCGCGCGCCTGCATATGCGGGTGCTGCGCCGCCTCCGACGGCGCCAGCACCGGCGCGAAGCAAGCGTCCGTCCCCTCCAGCAGTGCGCACCATTCGTCACGCGTACGCATCGCAAACAGTTCGGCAAACGCAGCCCGCTGCAGCGGCCACTGGCCCGCGGCATGCTGCGCCGCGAAGCGCCGGTCCCCAGCCAACCCAAGTTTCTCCAGCAGCAGTTTGTAGAACTTGCCCTCCAGCGCGCCAACGGTGATATCGCGTCCATCCTTGCAGCGGTAAGTGTTGAACCAGTGCGGCCCATCCAGCACCGAGGTGCCGCGCTGCTCGCGCATCAGGCCCACCGCCGACAGGTCCAGCAAGAGGTTCATCATGTGCGCGGAGCCGTCGACGATGGCAGCGTCGATCACCTGCCCCTTGCCGCCGCCGCGTGCGTGCAGAACGGCGGAAACCAGGCCCAGGGCAAGATACAGCGCCCCGCCGCCAAGGTCACCGACCAGCGTTGGCGGCGTTACCGGCGGCACGTCGCCAGCGCCGGCGTAATGCAGCGCTCCCGAAAGTGCGATGTAGTTGTTGTCGTGCCCTGCCGACTGAGCCAGCGGACCGTCCTGGCCCCAGCCAGTCATGCGTCCGTAGGCAAGGCGTGGGTTGCGCGCCAGGCATACGTCCGGTCCCAGGCCAAGGCGTTCCATTGCACCGGGCCGCATACCCTCGATCAGGCCGTCGGCATCCTCGACCAGTTGCAGCACGGTATCGATGGCGCCCGGCTCTTTGAGATCCAGCGCCAGCGAGCGCTTGCCGCGACGCAGGATGCCTGCGGTCGGTATCTCCGCCGGGCCGGGACGCTCGACCACGATCACTTCCGCGCCCAGGTCCGCCAGCAGCATGCCGCAAAACGGGCCCGGGCCAATGCCCGCTATCTCGATGATCCTGACTCCGGACAGCACGCCCATCTCAACGCTCCGTGTAGTAAGTAGTCCCGGCAGCGGCCATCGCCTTCAACTGCCCCGGCGGCGCAAAGCGGTCACCGTGAGCGGCCGCCAGGCGTTCACACTGCGCCACGAAGGCCGCCGGTCCGGCATTGTCGATCATGCTCAACGGACCGCCGCGGAATGGCGGGAAGCCCCATGCGAGGATAGCACCGACGTCCGCATCGCGCGCGGAGCGCAGTACGCCTTCATCCATGCAGCGTGCGGTTTCGACAGCCTGTACCACGGTCAGTCGCTCGGCCACGGCATTTACGTCCGGCTGCACTGCGGCGCGTGGGAACAGTTCCGCCAGGCCGCTCCACAGCGACTTCCTGCCGCCTTCCGGATACTCGTAAAAACCTTTGCCGGCCTTCTTGCCGATGCGGCCCAGTTCCACCATGCGCGCCGCGACTTCGTGGCCTGGACGGGCCTGGTAGGCATCGCCCAGGTCAAGGTGCGTCTGGCGGTCGATCTTCCAGATCAACTCGGACGACACTTCGTCCGTCAGCGCAAGCGGGCCGACCGGCATGCCCGCCTGCAGGCCGGCGTTTTCGATCAGTGCGGGCGCGACACCTTCCGCCAGGAGAGCCAGGCCTTCCAGCACATAGGTCGAGAACACGCGGCTGGTATAGAAACCGCGCGCATCGTTGACCACAATCGGCGTCATGCCCAGCGCACGAACCAGGTCCATCGAGCGTGCCAGCGTGGCTTCGGAGGTCTGCTTGCCGACGATGATTTCGACGATGGCCATGCGGTCCACCGGCGAGAAGAAATGCAGGCCGATGAAATTGGCAGGGCGCGCGCTAGCTTCCGCCAGGCCGGTGATCGGCAAGGTGGAGGTGTTGGACGCAAAGACCGCATCCGCCCCCAGCACAGCCTCTGCACGGCGCGTCACGTCGGCCTTGATGCCGCGATCTTCGAAGACCGCTTCCACCACCATGTCCGCGCCGGCCAGCAGCGAAAAGTCGGTCGTCGGGGTAATACGTGCCAGCAGCGCCTCCGATTTTTCGGCGGAGACCTGGCCGCGTTGCTGCTGCTTGGCGAGCAGCGCCGCCGAATGCGCTTTGCCTTTCTCGGCCGCTTCTTGTGCGGTATCGACCAGCACGACCTCGATGCCCGCTTTGGCGGCGACATAAGCAATGCCGGCGCCCATCATGCCCGCGCCCAACACACCGATCTTGCTGTACTTCTGCTGCGGCACTTCCTTCGGGCGCGAGGCCAGCTTGTTTGCCTCGTTCATGCTGAAGAACAGCGTGCGGATCATGTTCTTCGCTTCCGGCGACAACACGGTTTGCACGAAGTAGCGCGCTTCCGTCATCAAGCCGGTGTCGAGGTCCGTGATCAGGCCTTCGTATACGCAGGACAGGATATTGCGCGGCGCCGGGTAGTTGCCGTAGGTCTTGGCACGCAGCATGGCGTTAGCCGCCATGAATACCTGCTGCACCGCCGGCGAAGATACCGCGCCGCTCGGGATCTTGAATCCCTTCGCATCCCAGGGCTGCTGCACGCCGCCGGCAGCGATCGCGCTTCCCAGCCATGCGCGCGCCGCATCCAGTTCGGTGCCGGCCGGGACAACTTCGTTCAGGATGCCCAATTCGCGCGCAGCGGCAGCACCCAGGCGCTTTCCTTCCAACAGCATCGGCAAGGACTTCTGGATGCCGACCAGGCGCGGCAAACGCTGTGTACCGCCACCGCCCGGCAGCAGGCCGAGCGTCACTTCCGGCAAACCGAAACGCGCTTTCGGGTTATCGGCCGCCACGCGGTAATGGCCGCACAGCGCCACCTCCAGCCCTCCGCCAAGCGTTGTTCCCGGCAGCGCCATGGCGACCGGCTTGCCGCAGGTCTCCAGCTTGCGCAGCGCGCGGTCGAGGCGCACCACGCGCTCAAACAGCACTTCGGCAGTCTTCGCGGACAGCAGCCATTCCAGGTCGCCGCCAGCGATGAAGTCCGGCTTGGCGGACGTCATCAGCACGCCCTTCACGGCTGCGTCGGCAATCACGCGCTCTACCAGTTCGCACAGTGCGAGGCAGCTGTCCTCATTCAAAACATTCTGGCTGCGCCCCGGCATATTCCAGCTCAGGGTAGCAACGCCTTGGGAATCCAGGCTGTAATCGATCATTGTCCGTCTCCCTTAGATGCGCTCGATGATGGTTGCAGTGCCCATTCCAGCGCCAACGCACAGCGTGGCAAGGCCGGCCTGCAGGTCGCGGCGTTCCAGCTCGTCGAGCAAGGTGCCGAGGATCATGGCGCCGGTTGCGCCCAGCGGGTGGCCCATGGCGATGGCACCGCCGTTGACGTTCATCTTCTCGTGCGGCACATTCATCACTTCCATGAAACGCAGCACCACAGAGGCAAAGGCCTCGTTCAATTCATACAGGTCGATGTCGGACGCCTTCATGCCCGCGCGCTTCAATGCTTTTTCTGCGGCGTAGCTTGGACCGGTCAGCATGATGGAAGGCTCGCTGCCGATCGAGGCGAAGGATCGGATCCGGGCGCGCGGCTTGAGTCCCGCACGTTCGCCCGCTTCGCGCGTACCGATCAGCACTGCAGCCGCACCATCCACGATGCCCGAGCTGTTGCCGGCATGATGCACGTGCTGCATCTGCTCGATCTGGGGATAGCGTTGCGTGATGACGGAATCAAAGCCAAAGTTGGCGCCCATGTCGGCAAACGACGCCTTCAGCGCGCCGAGCGAATCAACGGTAGTTTCCGGACGCACCAGCTCATCGCGCGCCAGCATCGTCAAACCATTGCGGTCCACCACCGGCACCACCGAGCGTGCGAAGCGGCCTTCCTGCCAGGCGCGGTGGGCGCGCTGCTGCGATTCGACTGCGTACGCGTCGACATCACGGCGGCTGTAGCCCCAGATGGTCGCGATGGCGTCGGCCGAGATCCCTTGCGGCACGAAGTAGGAGTCGAAAGCGCTTTGCGGATCTACCGGCCATGCGCCGCCGGAAGAACCCATCGGCACGCGCGACATTGCCTCCACGCCGCCGCCGACCACCATGTCGGACTGGCCGGACATCACCTGCGCCGCAGCCATATTGCAGGCCTCGAGGCCGGAAGCGCAGAAGCGGTTGATCTGCACGCCGGCGACCGACTCGGCGTAGCCGGATGCCAGCGCCGCCACGCGGCCAATGCAGGCGCCCTGCTCACCGACCGGCTCCACGCAGCCCAGCACCACATCGTCGATCATCGCGCTGTCGAAGTTGTTGCGGCTGACCAGCGCGCGCAGCGCAGTCTCCGCCAGGCGCAGCGGCGTTACACCGTGCAGCGAACCGTCCTTCTTGCCCTTGCCGCGCGGCGTGCGCACGGCGTCAAAGATATAAGCTTCCAAGCTGGTCTCCTTACAGCGTACGGCTGATCAGTTCTTTCATGATTTCGTTGGTGCCTCCATACACGCGCTGCACGCGTGCATCGGCCCAGGCGCGGGTGATCGGGTATTCCCACATGTAACCATAGCCGCCGTGAAGCTGCACGCACTTGTCCAGCACGCGAAACTGCATTTCGGTGGTCCAGTACTTGGCCATCGACGCCGTCGCGGCATCGAGCTTGTCCTCGATGAGCAGCTCCATGCAGCGGTCGACGAACACGCGGCACATCTGCACCTCGGTCTTGATTTCGGCCAGCGCGTGGGCAATGGTCTGGAATTCGGCGATCGGACGCTTGAAAGCCTTGCGGTCGCGCGTGTATTGCACGGTCCATTCAAGGCCGGATTCGGCGGCTTGCACCGCCATGATGGCGATCTGCATGCGCTCCCATGGCAGTTCCTGCATCAGGTACTTGAAGCCCATGCCTTCTTCACCCAGGAGGTTCCGGGCCGGCACGCGCACGTTTTCGAAAAACAGCTCGGAGGTGTCCTGCGCCTTCATGCCGGCCTTCTTCAGGCGTTTGCCTTTGCTGAAGCCTTCCATCGAGGTGTCGACCACGAACAGGCTGATGCCCTTGGCACCGGCCGTCGGGTCGGTCTTGGCGACCACGATCACGCAGTCGGCGTTCCAGCCGTTGGTGATGAAGGTCTTGGAGCCGTTCATCACGTAATAATCGCCGTCGCGAATCGCGGTGGTGGCCACGCCTTGCAGGTCGGAGCCAGTACCAGGCTCGGTCATCGCGATCGCGCCGATCATTTCTCCGGTGGCCAGCTTGGGAATGTAATGCGACTTCAGGTGCTCGCTGCCGTAGTGCAGGATGTAGGGCGCCACGATTTCGGAGTGCAGCATGAAGCCAGGGCCCGAAGCGCCGACGCGCGCCTGTTCTTCGATCAGCACCATGCTGTAGCGGCGGTCCACGCCCACGCCGCCGTACTGCTCCGGCATGGTAGGGCACAGGAAGCCAGCTGCACCGGCCTTCCGCCAGGCGTCGCGGTCCACATAGCCTCGCTCCTCCCAGCGTTCATGATGCGGGGCGATTTCGGTTTCCATGAAGCGGCGCGCGGATTCGCGCAGCATGTCGTGTTCTTCGGTGAATAAGGTGCGAGGAATCATCAGGCAAGGTCTCCGTTGATGTTATAGGTCAGTTGACCGAAATAGTATCGGTCAGTTGACCTATTTGTCAATCGACGGGATAATTCGTGTCTTATGAAGAAAAAGTCAGACACGCCCCTGCAGGCAAAGGAATCCAACACCACTACCAAAGGGTTTGAGCGCGCCAGTGCGATCCTGGAGGCAGCCCGCCTGTTGCTGGCGCACGACGGTTATGCGGCGCTGGCCATGCGCGGCGTGGCGCAGCAGGTTGGGGTGAGCCTGTCGACGGTGCAGCACTATTACCCGAGCCGGGATGCGCTGATCGAAGCGCTGCTGGAGCAGACTTTCGCCCGCTACCAGGCTGGCATCGACGAACGCGTCGCCGCAGCCGGGACCGGGCCGCGCGTGGAGCTGTTCGAGTCGATCATTGATTACTTCCTGGCCGACTTGCGCGACCAGGTGTCGAGTGGGCTGTTCTTCGAAATCGCTGCGCTGGCAAACCGTCATCCGGTGGCCACGAAACTATTCGACACCATGATGACCCGCGCCCGCAGGACGCTGCGCAACCTGATCCACGAAATCGACCCGGCGCTGTCGATGCAGCAATGCGAAATTCGCGGCACGCTGATTGTGGCGCAGATGCTGGGCACCATGCTGTTCATCTCCGAAACCCGCCCCCAGCACAAAGAACTGGAAGACCTGGCGCACGAAGCCACCGTCGCAATCACCCGCATCGCCTTCGGCCGCTGATAGATCAGAATTTCGAGGCGATAGCGTTGCGCTGCTTTTCAACGGCCTTGCCATCCGCACCGCCAACGGTCATATAGACGAACGAGCCATACTGGATCTCCGCGCACTTTACTACTGCGCGAGTATTGCCGAGATTTCCGTAGGCTGAATCGTTGGCCTGCACCACCTGTTTGTAATTGAGCGATTCCAGCGCCTGCCTGGCCTTGATGGCGCAACTGGCCACAGGCATCTCGAGGACTTTATGGTGGGACCACAAGCTCGGTGGATGGCCCGCTTCGGAGGCTGCAATCTTATCCACGGAACGGGTACAGGCGGTCAATGCAAATGCTGCGAGGAAAACGGCGAAGTATTTGGTCATGCGGTGCTTTCGTTAGTAAAAAAACAGCCGCAGTATGTGCCGCCAGTTACCAGGAATCAAGCTGATACCGCGGTAATCGATACCAGAAATTACCGCAAGCCGCTGGCTTGCGCTAGGTTCTCCATGAGAGCAATAGTACTCCGCCGGCAATCATGCCGATGCCGCACCACGACTGCAGCGAAGGCCGTTCGCCGAGGAAGACTACTGCGAAGAGGGCCACCAGCACGACACTGAGTTTGTCGACCGGTGCGACACTCGATGCTTCGCCCAACTGCAGGGCGCGGAAATAGCAAACCCAGGATGCGCCGGTTGCCAGAGCGGAGAGCGTAAGGAACAGCAAGGTGCGGCCCGGGAGTGCGCGCGGGTCGCTCCACTTTCCAGCCAGGCCGACAAAGGCTGCCAGCACGACCACGATGATCACCGTGCGCACCAGCGTCGCCAGGTCGGAATCCACATCGCGGATACCGATCTTGGCAAAGATGGCTGTCAGCGCGGCAAAGGCGGCCGACAGCAATGCCCAATAAAGCCAGCCGTGCGGCGCGCTCACGCCAGGCTCACACGACGCCGGCGCGTTCCAGCATGGCGTGCAGCAGGACGTTGCAGCCTGCCTCCAGGTGCTCCTTCTTGGCGTCTTCGATTTCGTTATGGCTGATGCCGTCCTTGCAGGGAACGAAGATCATGCCGGCTGGGGCGACACGGGCGGCGTAGATGGCGTCGTGGCCGGCGCCGGAGACTACGTCCATTGTGGAGTAGCCCAATTTTGCGGTCGCCTTACGCACAGCTCCAACACAGTCGGGATGGAATGGACACGGCGGATAATATGACACGCGCTCAATCTTCACCGGAAGCCCGGTTTCGGCGGAAGTCTTGTCGATGAAGGCCAGCATGTCTTCATGCATCTTGTTCAGCAGCTCGTCGTTCACATTGCGCAGGTCGATGCTGAATTTGACCTCGCCAGGAATCACGTTGCGGCTGTTGGGGAAGACCTGCATCATGCCAACCGTGCCGCGCCCGTAAGGTGGATAGCGGTTGGCAATGGCGACGACTTCGGGAATGATCTGCGCCGCGACCTGCATCGCATCCTTGCGCAGGTGCATAGGCGTTGGGCCGGCGTGGGCCTCCATGCCGGTCACCGTGCAGTCGTACCATGAAAGCCCCATTACAGCCGGAACCACGCCGATGACCTTGTCGGCATCCTCCAGCACAGGGCCTTGTTCGATGTGCGTTTCAAAATAGGCGCCGATCGGATGCTGGCCAGGTACCTGCTCGCCTTTGTAGCCGATTCGTTCCAGCTCCTCGCCTACCGTCTTGCCCTCGGTGTCCTTGGCGGCGTAAGCATGTTCCAGCGTGAAGGCGCCGCAAAACACGCCAGAGCCCATCATCACCGGCACGAAGCGCGAGCCTTCCTCATTGGTCCAGAACGCGACTTCGATTGGCGCGCGCGTCTTGATGCCTTTGTCGTTCAGGGTGCGAACGACTTCCAGCCCGGCCAGCACGCCGTAATTGCCATCGAACTTGCCGCCTGTTGGCTGGGTGTCGATATGGCTGCCGGTCATGATTGGCGGCAGCGTATTGTCTTCGCCATCGCGGCGCATGAACACATTGCCGATCTGGTCGACCGTGATCGACAGTCCTGCATCGCGCGCCCAGCCTGTTACCAGGTCGCGGCCCTGTTTATCGAGGTCCGTCAGGGTCAGGCGTTTGACCCCGCCTTTCGGGGTGGCGCCAATTTTGGCCAGTTCCATCAACGAATCCCACAGGCGGTCGCTGTTAATGCGTATATCGCTCATACTGCGCTCCTTAGCGCGCCGTCACCAGCGCAAAAGCTGGACGGTCGATGTGGCGCCCGGCCCCCTCGACTGCCCGCAAATCTCCACGATGGAATACGACTTTGCCTGCCGCCACCGTGGTGCTCGGAATCCCTTTGACGGTACGTCCCTCGAAGACATTGAAGCCGCCCTTGGCATACTGGGTCTTGGCCGAAATCGTGCGGGTTCCTTCCGGGTCCCACACCACGATATCCGCATCCGAACCGGCAGCGATCACGCCCTTGCGCGGATAGATATTGAAGATCTGCGCCGCGTTGGCCGACGTTACGCGCACGAATTCGGACGGCGTCAGCTTGCCGCTGTTGACGCCTTCGTCCCAGATTACGGCCATGCGGTCTTCCACGCCGCCGCAACCGTTCGGAATCTTGGTGAAGTCGTTGCGACCGGCAGCTTTCTGTTCAGCGCAGAAGGTGCAGTGGTCGGTGGCGGTGGTGTGCAGGTTGCCGCCTTGCAGGCCTTGCCACAGCGCCTTCTGGTGCTCGCGGCTGCGGAACGGTGGACTCATGACATGGCCGGCGGCGAACTCGAAGTCGGGATGGTCGTACACGCTGTCGTCGACGATCAGGTGGCCCGCCAGTGCTTCGCCATAAACACGCTGGCCGGCAGCGCGGGCACGGGTGATGGCGTCCAGCGATTCCTTGCACGACACGTGCACGATGTACAGCGGCGTATTCAGGACATTGGCGATAGCGATGGCGCGGTTGGCCGCTTCCGCTTCCACAGCCGGAGGGCGCGACAGCGGATGCGCTTTCGGGCCGGTAATCCCCTGGCGCAGCAGATCCTGCTGCAACTGGTATACCAGCTCGCCGTTTTCCGCATGCACAGTCGGGATCGCGCCCAGCTCCAGCGCGCGGCGGAAGCTCTTCACCAGCGTTTCATCGTCCGCCATGATGGCGTTCTTGTAGGCCATGAAGTGCTTGAAGCTGTTCACACCATGGCTGCGTACCAGCGTGCCCATTTCCTCATGTACTTTGTCCGACCACCAGGTGATCGCCACATGGAAGGTGTAGTCGCCAGCAGCCTTCTCGGCCCAGCCGCGCCACTGATGGTAAGCCTCAAGCAACGGCTGCTGGGGACTTGGAATGACGAAATCGATGATGGTGGTATTGCCGCCTGAAAGTCCGGCAGCGGTACCGGTGAAGAAATCGTCTTGCGTGACGGTGCCCATGAAAGGCAGGTTCATATGGGTGTGCGGGTCGATCCCGCCCGGCATGACGTACTGGCCGCCGGCATCGATCACTTCCGCCCCGGCTGGCGCCGCGAGCCCGGGTCCGACGGCGACGATCTTGTCGCCCTCGCACAGAACATCGGCGCGGAACGCACGGTCCGCGTTGACTACAGTACCGCCACGAATCAATGTCGCCATTTAGGCTTTCTCCGCTAATGGTGGATGGACCGTGCGGGCGGCCCTGCCCTTCATCAAAATGCCGTACACCAGCGCCGCAATTGCGATGCCGACGAACCATGCATAGGTATAAATCAGCTTGAAGCCTTCGCCGACGTCGCCAAACGATGCCGGAAAGGCCGCATTCAGGAAGCCCGGCACATTAGGCGCTACGCCGAACGCGAAGGCCAGCAGCGCGGCGGAATTCCAGCCGTTGGTGTAGCTGTATTCGCCATTGTCGACGTATAGCGCACCGACATTCAGTTCTGTCTTTCGGATCAGGTAGTAATCGACGATCAGCACGCCCGCAATTGGACCAAGCAAGGCCGAATAGCCGATCAGCCACGTGAAGATGTAACCCTGCGTCGTCTCCAGCAGCTTCCAGGGCATCATCGCCAGCGCGATGCCGGCCGTGATGTAGCCGCCGGTGCGGTAGGAGATATGCTTTGGCGCCAACGCGGAAAAGTCATAGGCAGGGCCAACCAGGTTGGCCGCCAGGTTGACCGAGATGGTGTCGATCAGCAGGACCACCAGCGCAAGCAGCACGGCCACGCCTGTCATGCGGCTGGCCAGGTCGACCGGATCCCAGATTGCCTTGCCGTACAAAACGACCGTAGCGGAAGTCACGATCACCGCCAGCGCCGCCAGCAATCCCATGGGCACCGGCAGGCCGACCGACTGGCCCAGCACCTGGTCGCGCTGCGTTTTTGCGAAGCGGGTAAAGTCCGGGATATTCAACGCCAGCGTGGCCCAGAAACCGATCATGGCCGTCAGCGAAGGCCAGAACGTCGGCCAGAACTGGCCGGCCTTCTTGCCGCCTTCGACAAATTGCGAAGGCTGCTCCAGCAAAGTACCGAAGCCGCCCGCCTTCTGGTAGACCCAGCCAAGCAGCACAAAGCAGATGATGATCTTCAGCGGTGCGGTATAGGTTTCCAGTTTGCGGATCGCATCCATACCGTGCACGATGTACCAGAACTGGATCGCCCAGAACGCAATGAAACAAAGCAGTTGCGCGCCATTGATGCCAAGACCGCCGATCTTGGCGCCGCCGATCTCGCCGCCCATCATCACGCCCAGCAGCGTATAGATCATCTGCCCGCCGAACCAGGTCTGGATACCGTACCAGCCGCAGGCCACAATGGCGCGCATCAGCGCCGGCAGGCGCGCGCCGGAAGTGCCGAACGAGGCGCGCGCCAGCACCGCATACGGTATACCGTATTTGGTTCCGGCATGGCCGATCAGCAGCATCGGCAGCAGCACAATGGTGTTGGCGAGAAAAACAGTGAGGACAGCCTGTCCCGCCGACATGCCGCCTTCAATCAGGCTGGCAGCCAGCGTGTAGGCGGGGATGCACATGACCATCCCAACCCAGAGTGCAGCGAAGTGATACCAGCGCCAGGTGCGCTGCGATTCATTGGTCGGGGCCAGGTCTTCGTTCCACAACTGGGAATTGTCGCTCATGCAGTCTCCTTGATTTCGGCGCGAGGATTGCGCGGGTCCTGCGTCCAGTTCATGTAAGGCTTGCCCGTGGGGACTGCGACCATCGTAATACAACCTTGCACCGGACAGGTAATTTCACACAAGTTACAGCCGACGCATTCTTCGTCATTGACCTTGTACGTCCGCGTGCCGCTCGCTTCGTCAACCAACTGGAAGATGGACTGGTGCGAAGTATCCTCGCAGGCCACATAGCAGCGGCCGCACTTGATACAGTCGTCCTGGTTGATGTGGGCGATGGACTTGTAGTTCATGTCCAGGAACTTCCAGTCCGTGGTATTCGCCACCGCCTTGCCCATGAAATCATCCAGCGTCCTGTAGCCCTTGGAGTCCATCCAGCGCTCCAGGCCATCCTTCATCTCCTGCACGATGCGGAAGCCGTGCAGCATCGCCGCGGTGCAGACCTGCACACAGCCTGCGCCCAGCGCGATGAACTCAGCCGCATCCTTCCAGTTGCCGATGCCGCCGATGCCGGAAATCGGCAGGCCGCGCGTTTCCGGATCGCGCGCGATCTCGGCCACCATGTTCAGCGCAATCGGCTTGACCGCCGGGCCGCAATAGCCGCCGTGGGTGCTGGCGCCGCCTACATTGGGGAAGGCCACCATCCTGTCCAGGTCCAGCGAGGTGATGGAGTTGATCGTATTGATCAGCGAAACGGCATCGGCGCCACCGGCCTTGGCCGCGCGCGCCGGACGCCGGATGTCGGTGATGTTCGGGGTCAGCTTCACGATCACCGGCAATTTGGTATGCTTCTTGCACCATGCCGTCACCTGTTCCACGTATTCCGGCACCTGGCCGACAGCGGAACCCATGCCGCGCTCCGGCATGCCGTGCGGGCAGCCGAAATTCAGCTCGATGCCATCAGCCCCGGTGGCTTCGACTTTCGGCAGGATGTCAGCCCAGTAGTGTTCTTCGCAAGGCAGCATCAGCGAAACCACAATGGCGCGGTCCGGCCAAGCCTTCTTCACATCGGTGATCTCCTGCAGGTTCAGCTCCAGCGAGCGGTCGGTAATCAGCTCGATGTTGTTAAAGCCAAGGACTTCGCGGTTCTTGCCATAGATGGCGGAGTAGCGCGACGACACGTTTACGGCTGGCGGATCTTCACCCAGTGTTTTCCAGACCACGCCGCCCCACCCTGCTTCAAAGGCGCGGATCACGTTGTATGCCTTGTCGGTCGGCGGTGCGGAGGCGAGCCAGAATGGATTCGGCGCCTTGATGCCGCAGAAATTGACGCTCAGGTCGGCCATTATGCTGCCCCCTTCTTTGATTGGATGTCGGAATGGATCGCCATTGCAGCGCGCTTGCCATGCTCCACGGCTTGCACGGTCAGGTCCTGGCCAAGCGAGACGCAGTCGCCGCCGGCATAGATACCCGGCAGGATGGTGCGGAAGCTGTCATCCACGTGGATTTTGTCGCCATCGCGTTTCAGCATCGCAGCCAGCGGGTCGGCCAGTGCAGCCGGCTCCATCGCCTGGCCAATTGCTTTAAAGACGGCATCGGCCGGCAGTTCGAACGTAATGCCGGTACCGATCATGCGCGATCCTTCCATCGCCGTGCGTTCGAAACGCATGCCGCGTACTCGGCCGGCTTCGTCCAGCAGGACTTGCTGCGGCTGCGCCCAGGTCTGCATGCGCACCTGGTTGGCCTTGGCGATATCCTGCTCGTGGCGGGTAGCGCTCATGGCGTCGAAGCCGCGGCGGTAGACCATCGTCACTTCCTCCGCACCCAGGCGCTGGATCTGCACCGCCATGTCGATAGCGGTATTGCCAGCGCCAATCACGATGGCACGGCGCGGCACCGGCAGTTTGGCCAGGTCGTCGGCCTGGCGCAGTTCGGCAATGTAATCCACCGCTGCCATCAGGCCGGGCGCATCCTCGCCGGTCAGGCCGAGGGCGCGGCTGGCGCCCAGTCCAAGCCCGAGGAAAACCGCGTCGTATTGCGCGTGCAGTTCTTTCAGGTGCAGGTTGGCTCCCAGCTTCTGGCCATGGCGCACCTCGATGCCGCCGATCCCCAGCAGGAAGTCCACTTCCTTCTGGGCGAAATTGTCGGTCAGCTTGTACTTCGCAATGCCGTACTCATTGAGTCCGCCCGATTTCTCGTGCGCTTCAAAAATCACGACATCGTTGCCCAGCATGGCCAGGCGATGGGCACAGGACAGGCCGGCAGGCCCGGCGCCGACGACGGCAACTTTCTTGCCGGTCGAGGGAGCGCGTTTGAACGGGTGGCCTTCCAGTGTCGCGTTATCGAGTGCGAAGCGTTGCAGCAAGCCGATCTTTACCGGCTGGCCTTCCGCGTCGTGATTGCGCACGCAGGCGTCTTCGCACAGGATTTCGGTTGGGCAGACGCGCGAGCAGCTGCCGCCAAGGATATTCTGCTGCAGGATAGTCACCGCAGCGCCGTTGATGTTCTTGTCATGGATGTTGCGGATGAAGCTCGCGACATCGATGCTGGTCGGGCAGATGCGCGTACACGGCGCGTCGTAGCAATACAGGCAGCGCGAGCTTTCAATAGCAGCCTGGCGCGCGTTCAGGGCTGGCGCCAGGTCGGTGAAATGACCGGCCAGCTCTTCGTTCGTGGCTTTCGGCTGCGGTATGTATTTGAGTGACTCGATCATTGGTTCCATCCTCACTTCATCTGTGGGAAAGCAAACTGTGCGCCAGCACTTGCGGTATTTGGCCAGCGCTCCATCACGGCCTTGTGGCGGGTATAGAAACGCACACCTTCCGGACCATAGGCATGGTGGTCGCCAAACATGCTGCGCTTCCACCCGCCGAAACTATTGAACGCCATCGGCACCGGCAGCGGCACGTTGACGCCTACCATGCCGACCTGGATCTGGCGCACGAATTCGCGCGCCACGCCGCCGTCGCGCGTGAAGACCGCGACGCCGTTGCCGTACTCGTTCCTGTTGATCAGCTCTACCGCCGTCGCAACGTCCGGCAGGCGCACCATGCACAGCACGGGGCCGAAGATCTCCTCCTTGTAGATGGACATGTCGGTCGTGACGTGGTCGAACAGCGTGCCGCCGATGAAGAAGCCGTTCGGGCGGTCGGCGACCTGGTAATTGCGGCCATCGACCACCAGGGTCGCCCCCTGCTCCACACCCTCGCCGATCAACCGTTCGATGCGCTGCTTGGCGGCCGACGTAACGACCGGCCCCATTTCGGCATCCGACGCCATGCCGTCGCGCACTTTCAGTGCAGCAGTGCGCTCTTTCAGTGCGCCCAGCAGCTTGTCGCCCGCATCGCCGATTGCCGCGACCACCGAGATTGCCATGCAGCGCTCTCCTGCCGAACCGAAGGCGGCCCCCATCAGGGCGTCGGCGGCCATGTCCATATCGGCGTCCGGCATCACCACCATATGATTCTTTGCCCCGCCCAGCGCCTGCAAACGCTTGCCATGCTGCGAGCCACGCGAGTAGATATATTCCGCAATCGGCGTCGAGCCGACGAAACTCACCGCCTGGATTACCGGATGGTCGAGCAGCGCATCAACCGCCACCTTATCGCCCTGCACGACGTTGAACACGCCGTCCGGCAGGCCGGCTTCCTTCAGCAGGCGTGCATGCAGCAGCGATGGCGAAGGATCGCGCTCGGAAGGCTTGAGGATGAAGGTGTTGCCGCAGGCGATAGCGATGGGGAACATCCACATCGGCACCATCACCGGGAAGTTGAACGGCGTAATGCCCGCCACCACACCGAGCGGCATACGCATCGACCAGGCGTCAATGCCGCGCGCGATCTGGTCGGTGTATTCGCCCTTCATCATCTGCGGGATGCCGACCGCGAATTCCACCATCTCAATACCACGCGCCACTTCGCCCTTGGCATCCGCGAACGTCTTGCCGTGTTCGCGGGTCAGCATGGCGGCGAATTCCTCGGTGTGCTGGTGGCACAGTTCGAGGAATTTGAACAGCACGCGCGCGCGGGTCAGCGGCGGCGTGTTCGACCAGGCGGGGAAAGCCGCTTCCGCAGCGCGCACCGCGGCATCCACTTCCTGCGCAGTGCCGAGCGCCACGCGTGCGACCGGCTCGCCCAGCGCTGGATTGAAGACATCGCCATAGCGCCCGCCGGCCGTGTCGACCTTCGCGCCATTGATAAAGTGGGTAATAGTATCGAGATTGCTCATTTCAAGCCCTGAGGATTAAGCCAGCAGAGATTCCGCCGGCACGTAGGTATAGCCAAGGTCGTGCGCCACCGCTTCATAAGTGACGTGTCCCTGGCAGACATTGAGTCCATTGCGCAGGTGCGGGTTGGCCTTCATGGCCTTGGACCAGCCCTTGTCGGCCAGCGCGACGGCATGACCGATAGTGGCGTTATTCAGCGCAAAGGTGGAAGTGCGGGCAACGGCTCCCGGCATATTGGCGACGCAGTAGTGCACTACGCCGTCGACGATGAAGGTCGGGCTTTCGTGCGTGGTGGCGTGCGAGGTTTCGAAGCAGCCGCCCTGGTCGATGGCGACGTCCACCACCACCGAGCCCTGCTTCATGCGCGACACCATGCTGCGCGTGACCAGCTTCGGCGCCGCGGCGCCGGGCACCAGCACGCCGCCGATCACCAGGTCGGCATCGGTCACGGCATCATCGATGGTGTGGGCGTTGGAAAACATGGTCTGGATGCGGTTGCCGAACACCAGGTCAAGCTGGCGCAGGCGGTCGACGTTCTTGTCCAGCACCGTGACGCGGGCACCCATGCCGACTGCAATCTGCAGCGCATTGGTGCCGACCACGCCGGCGCCGATAACCACCACATGGCCCGGCGCCACGCCGGGCACGCCGCCCAGCAGCAGCCCCATGCCGCCTTTGGATTTTTCAAGATGGGCAGCGCCAGCCTGGATCGACATGCGCCCTGCCACTTCGCTCATCGGCGCCAGCAGCGGCAAGCCGCCGTTTGCGCCGGTGATGGTTTCATACGCGATGCAGACGGCGCCGGATTTCACCAGCGCCCTGGTCTGCTCTGGATCGGGAGCCAGGTGCAGGTAGGTGTAAAGAATCTGGTTCTCTCGCAGCATCGCGCATTCCTGCGGCTGCGGCTCTTTCACTTTGACGATCATTTCCGCCTTGGCGAAGATTTCCTCCGCGGTCGGGATGATCGTGGCGCCGGAGCCCACATACATTTCGTCGGTCAGACCGATTGCAGCGCCCGCGTTGTGTTGCACCAGGACCTGGTGCCCGCGGAGTGTCAGTTCCTTTACGCTGGCCGGGGTAAGGCCAACGCGCGATTCCTGATTCTTGATTTCCTTCGGTACGCCTACCAACATGGTTCGTCTCCTCTAGTCTAGGTCCTTCAACACCTTTCCAAGCTTCCCGAACAATTCGTCGATGTGCTTCTTCTCAAAGGTGAGTGGTGGCGACAACGCGATGATGTCGCCGGTGGTGCGGATCAACAGCCCATCCGCGAAAGCTTTCTTGAACGCCGCGTACGCGCGCGCTCCGGGTGCACCTGCGCGCGGCGCCAGCTCGATGCCCGCCACCAGGCCAATGGTGCGAATGTCGATCACATGCGGCAGGCCTTTCAGCGAATGCACCGCATCTTCCCAGTAGGGCTGGATTTCCTTGGCGTGGTCCAGCAGCTTCTGTTCCTTGAATACTTCCAGCGTGGCCAGCGATGCTGCGCAGGCCACCGGGTGGCCGGTGTAGGTATAGCCGTGGAACAGTTCAATGCCGGCCGGCGCTTCCATGAAGGCGTCGTGGATGAACTTCTTGCTGAACACCGCGCCCATCGGGATGGTGCCGTTGGTCAGGCCTTTGGCGGCGGTCATCATGTCCGGCTCGACGTCGAAATAGTCGGTGGCGAACGGCGTGGTCAGGCGGCCAAAGCCGGTGATCACTTCATCGAAGATCAGCAGGATGCCGTGCTTGGTGCACAGTTCACGCAGGCGTTTCAGGTAGCCTTTCGGCGGCACCAGCACGCCGGTAGAACCAGCCACCGGCTCCACGATCACGGCGGCAATGGTGGAAGCGTCGTGCAGCGCGACGATGCGCTCCAGTTCATCGGCCAGGTGGGTGCCGTATTCCGGCTCGCCGCGCGTGAAGGCGTTCTTTTCAAGGTTATGGGTATGCGGCAGGTGGTCCACCCCTGGCAGCAGCGTGCCGTAAGGCTTGCGGTTGCCGGCAATGCCGCCGACCGAGATGCCGCCGAAGCCGACACCGTGGTAGGCGCGCTCGCGGCCGATCAGGCGGGTGCGGGATGCTTCGCCGCGCGCCTTGTGGTAGGCCAGCGCGATCTTCAGCGCCGTGTCCACCGCTTCGGAGCCGGAGTTGGTGTAGAACACGTGGCCGAAGCGATGGTTGGTATATTCCATCAGTTTTTCGGCGAGGTCGAAGGCGGCCGGGTGGCCCATCTGGAAGGTTGGTGCAAAGTCGAGCTGGCCGACCATCTCGCTGACCGCCGCCACGATTTTCGGCTGCCGGTGGCCGCACGGTACGCACCACAGGCCGGCGGTGCCGTCCAATATCTGGTTGCCGTCGACGTCCTTGTAATACACACCTTCCGCCGAAACCAGCAGGCGCGGATTGGCCTTGAAGTCTCGGTTGTTCGTGAACGGCATCCAGAAAGATGCCAGGGACTGCGGCCGGGCTTCGTTCATTGCTATCTCCCTTGGTGGGTTTTTTACGACGCTCAAAAAACTTTACCAGTTGGCAAAATCATGATGCAATAATAGACAGCAAGTTAACTATGGCACATATACACACACGCGGAAACGTTCCAACCGTACAGGTAGCAAAAACAGTACAGTTTTAGAGGCCCGAATGGACGATAGCGCAAACCCAAACTCCGCATGGCCCGTGCTTTCCATCGAGCGCGCGAAGAAGGGCAGCCTGGTTGAACAGATCGTGGACGCCATCAGCGCCATGGTGGCCAGCCGCGAGCTGCGCCTTGGCACGAAGATGCCCTCCGTCAGGCAATTCGCGAAGTGTAATGGCATCAGTACCTTTACAGTTGTGGAGGCTTACGACCGCCTGGTCACGCTCGGACTGTTGTCGTCACGCCGCGGTTCCGGCTATTTTGTTGCTCGCCACGACGTCCCGGCCCTGCTGCCGCCGGCGGCCATGTTCGCCACGCCCGCCGCCGTCGATGCCCTGACCCCGGAACTGTATTCCGGCGCCTCCGAAGCGCTGCCGGTCGGCGCCGGCTGGCTGCCGCCCGAATGGTATGGCGAGGACACCATCCTCGACGCCGTGCGCCACGCCATGCGCATTCCCGCCAACCGGCTGCGCGGCTACGGCCATCCGCTCGGTTTCCCCGGCCTGCGGCAATACATGGCGTCCACCTTAAGCGGCGAATTGTTCGCCGTCGAAGCGGAGCAGATCCTGCTCACGCACGGCGCCACCCATGCCTTCGACCTGATCCTGCGCACCTTGACCAAGCCGGGCGACACCGTCTTCGTGGAAGACCCGGTGTACAGCAACCTGCTGTCGCTGATCCGCCACCACGGTTGCCACGCCATCGGCATCCCGCGCGACGAGCATGGCCTGGACATGGACTTCCTCGCGGCGCAAGCACGCGAGAGCCAGCCCAAGCTCATGTTCGTCAATACCGTGCTGCAAAACCCGCTCGGCACCAGCCTGACGCAGGCGCAGGCGCACCGCCTGCTTGGATTTGCCGAGCAGTTCGACTTCTGGCTGGTGGAAGACGACATCTACCGCGAACTCACCGCGCGCGGCGAAGCCTCGCTGGCCGCGATGGATGGCTTGCGGCGCGTGATCCGCGTCGGCAGTTTTTCCAAGACGCTGTCGCCGGTTCTGCGTGTCGGCTCAATCTGCGCCTCCGCTTCCCTGCTGCCGGAACTGGTGCGCGTGAAGATGCTGGCCGGCCTCACCACGTCGGAAGTCAATGAACGCGCCGCCTACCACGCCATCACAGCGCGGCCCTACAAGCGCATGGTGGAAAAGCTGGTGGCGCAACTGACTGAAGGTCGCGAGCGCACCATCGACCTGCTTGCCTTGGCTGGCATGGCGCCGATCGCCAGGCCGCGCGGCGGCATGTTTGTCAGCGCCGGCTGGCAGCAAGCACCGACGCCGGAATGCAACGGCAAGCTGCTCGCCGACCAGGCACTGAAGTCCGGCATCCTGCTCGCGCCGGGTGAATTCTTCCAGCTGCGGCAACCGGCCTCGATCTGGTTCCGCTTCAACGTTGCGTATTCGGACAGCCCACAACTGCGGAACTTCCTGCAGTCCATGAGGAGGGAACATGGCATCAGCTAAACTGCGCCGCGTGATCAACCGCGACCGCCTGGAGGCGGAGATCGCTGCCGAAGCGGTGCGCGTATTCGCCGAATCGGGTTATGAAGGCGCCTCTGTCGCCACCATCGCCGAAAACGTCGGCCTCTCCAAGCAGAACCTGATGTACTACTTCTCCACCAAGCAGGCGCTCTACCAGCGCGTGCTGGACGACGTACTGGACGAGTGGCTGGCGCGCATGGCCAATATCGCAGAGCCTGACGGCGAGCCGGCCGAGGTGCTGCGTGCGTACATCAAGGCCAAGCTGGATTTCTCGCGCGAGCATCCATGCGGATCGCGCGTCTACGCTATGGAAGTGATCAGCGGCGCGCCCCTGTACGGTGGTCAGATTCGCGAACGCGTGGTGCCGCTGGTGCGCAAGGATATCGAAGTCTTCGAACGCTGGATCGCCCAAGGCCGCATCGCCCCGGTCAACGCCACCCACCTGCTGTTTGCCATCTGGGCCATGACCCAGTCATATGCCGACTTTGCCGCACAGATGCAGCTGGTGCTTGGCGCCGGCCAGTTGACCGGCACCGACTTCGCCGAAGCGGAAGAAACCATCACCAGGCTGGTCATAGCGTCCCTGGTGCCGGCGAATCCACTTATTCCTGGCTTTGAATGATGGAGCGGCGCGCAGCAACGCTCAGGATCACGCCGAATTCGTCGCCACCCAGCCGCGCCAGAACGTCGCCCTCGCGGCATTCCCGGGCCAGCCGCCGGGCGATTTCCATCGTCACGTCGCGCTGTTGCGGACGCACGCGCGCCGCCATCACGCCCACGCGGCCGCTGCGCGCAATCGCATCGTCGACGCGAACACGCAACTGCTCGTAGAACCAAGAACGGTTCGGCAGCCCCGTCGCGGGGTCCTGCGTCACCTTGCGCTGCAGCGTTTGCGCGCCTTCTTGCGAAGCATGGAACATCAGCGCGGCGGTCATATCGGCAACTGCCTGGCCCACCGGCACTTCGTCCTCATCGAAAGGACGCGGGTCACGCCACGCCAGCTTCAGTACACCGCCTGCCTGCTCGCCAATCAGCAGCGGCAGGATCGCCATCGAGCGCAGGCCGACCCGGCGGCAGGCCTCGCGATTCACCCGTTCGTCGACTTCGGAATCAGTGCACGTGGCAGCCCTGCGCGACGTCAGCACAAGACCTGACGAGCTGCCTTTGATCTGCATGCGCCGGTCAAGTCTTACTCCTGTACTGGCGTAATCTGCACGCTGGCGACGCGCCACTTTCCTTCCTTGCGCAGGTAGACGTCAACATAGCGGTAATGGCTGCCGAATGGCTTGCCGTCATAGCTGCCGGTCATGCGCGTGCGGCCGCTCACCAGCGCCACGTCGCCGTAGAAGCGGATATCCATGTCTTCCACGCCATAGGGATTGATCACCAGCTTGGCCGACATGATCGCATCGAGGAAGGCTGCCTTGTCGGCCACATCGCCGCGCGCGCTGATCTGGCGGAAATCTTCCGCCATGTTTTCAGCAATGGCAGCGCGGTCCTTGCTGATGATGGCTTTGTCCCAGGCGTCGGCCTGCCGCGCCAGTTCTTCGGATGGCGTCACAGCGCAGGCATTCGCGGCAGCCAGTGCCAGTACTGCCGTGATTATCGTTAAACGGATCTTCATCAGATATGCTGGTCAATCAGGATAGGATTGCCGTCGGGGTCGACAGCGATGATGTAGGCCGGGCCGGTGGTCGATTCGTCGGCACGCGCGGCCAGCATCACCCCGTTCTCTTCAAGCTGGCGTTGCAGCTGGCGCACATCGGTATAGCCTGGCACCAGTTGGGCGTTGCTATCCCAGCCCGGGTTGAAGGTCAGCGTATTCTTCTCGATCATGCCCTGGAACAGGCCGATCACCTGTTCGCCATTCTTCATGATCAGCCAGTTTTGCTCGATGTTGCCGCCAAAATCCTGGAAGCCGAACTTCGCGTAAAACTCGCGCGAAGCACGTATGTCTTTGACGTTCAGGCTAAGGGAAAATACACCGAGTTGCATGCCGAATTCCTCCGATCGCTTGGGTCTTGGCAATCTAACATCACCCCACGACATCGGCAAGACCTGCCAAAGTTGCTTCCTTGTTAAAATGTCCAAAAACCCCGGAGTTCGCCTTCCATGCCAGCCTTTGCGCCTTTCACCCTGGCCACCCAGCGCCTGCAACTGCGCGCCCTGAGCGCCGCCGACGTGCCAGCACTGTACCGCATGTATTCCGACCCGGACGCCATGCGCTATTGGAGCAGCGCGCCCTGGGACAGGCTGCAACAGGCAGAGGACTATCTCGCCGCCGCGCAGGCAGGGTACGACAGTGGCGACCTGCTGCGCATGGGCATGGAGGTGGACGGCGAGCTGGCGGGGATTATCAATCTGTACAGCTTCAACCGCCAGAACCGACGCTGCGACATCGGTTACATGCTGGACCGTGCGTTCTGGGGCAAGGGCTATATGCGGGAAGCCATGGCCAGCGTGATCGACTACGCCTTCCGGGTGCTGGATTTGCACCGCATCGAGGCCGACATCGACCCGCGCAACGCGGCCTCGGCCAGGCTATTGAAAAGCTTGCACTTCGTGCATGAAGGCCATATGCGCGAGCGCTGGATCATCAATGGAGAGATCTGCGACACGGACTTTTTCGGCCTGCTGGGTTCCGATTGGCAGGCCGCGCGCTAGCCGTTCATCGCACGCCAGAGCAAATCAGCCGCCCCGCAGTGCAGTTCGTCGGATGCGGCTCCACTGTTGCCAGGCGCAGCGGTACAGTTGCATCATCGAAACGCAAGGAGGAAATGATGAAAACGATTAACAAAAGCGCCAAGGAAACCGTGAAAGAAGTGTGGCAAGCCTTTGTCGGCATCGGCCGCCACTTCGTGCGTACGCTGGACCATATGTCCTGGCCTGCCATCGTCGGCATGTGCGTCGTGATTGCGCTGTTCCTGACCATCCTGCCACTGGTCATCACCCTGTTCGTCGGCGTGCTGATCGCCAAGCTGGCCATCAACCTCTTCGGAGACAAGAAACAGCATGGGTAACCGGACCCGCAGCGTGCTCTCCTTTGTCGGGGAGATTGGCGACACAGCCAGCAGCCTGTGGTGGGACTTCTTCGACTGGCTGGCGCAGGTGCCTTTGCGCCAGCTGGTAGTGACGTGGATGCTCGCCTTCCTGCTGGGACTGACGCCCGTGCTGCATCCGAAACAGGTAGCCTTCTTCATCATCGGCTCGGCCGGACTGAAGATCCTCGCCGGCGGCAAGCGCAAGGCGGAAATCGAAGCACGCAAGTCGGCTGCGCAAGCCGGCAATGAAAGCCTGGAGCGGCGCCTGGTGGAAGCCCAGATGTCGGCCCTGCAGGCGCAAGTCGAACCGCACTTCCTGTTCAACACCCTGGCCCTGATCGGCCAGCTGATCGAAACCGACCCGCCGCAAGCGGCCAAGATCCACACCCACCTGATCGAATACCTGCGCGCCACCCTGCCCCAGATGCGCTCGCGCGGCAACGGCACGCTGGGGCGCCAGATCCAGATGGCGCATTCCTACCTGGCCATCATGCAGGCGCGCATGAAGTCACGCTTGTCGGTATCGATCGACGTGCCACAGGAACTGGAAAGCGCTACGTTCCCGCCAATGATGCTGCAGATCCTGATCGAAAATTCGATCAAGCACGGCCTGGAACCGAAAGTGGAAGGCGGCCGCATCGACATTCGCGCCAGCGTGAACGGCAGCGTACTGCAACTGGACGTGCAGGATGACGGCGTCGGCTTCAACGCTTATGCCGGCGATGGCGTCGGCCTGACCAATGTGCGCGAACGCCTGAAGCTGATGTATGGCACCCGCGCCCAGTTGCTGATCGAACAGCCGATGGACGGCGGATGCCGCGCCTCGATCTGCATTCCGTTTGCACCGGATATTTTCGCCAAGCCCTGAACCATGAGCAACCAGCCTAAAGCCACGGCCATCATCGCCGACGATGAAGAACCAATGCGCGACATGCTGCGCAAGCGCCTGCATGAAGCCTGGCCCGAGCTGGAAATCGTGGCCGAAGCGGCCAACGGCATCGAAGCGATTGCGCTGGCCGGCCAGCACCAGCCCGACATCGTCTTTCTCGATATCCGCATGCCCGGCCTGACCGGCATCGAGGCAGCACGCATGCTGTTCAACCGTTGCCACATCGTCTTCATCACTGCCTACGATCAATATGCGATTGAAGCCTTCGAACAAGGTGCGCTGGATTACCTGCTCAAGCCGGTCAACCTGGAGCGCCTGAAAACAGCCTGCGAGCGCTTGCAGGCGCGGCTTGGCAAGACGCCCAACAATATCGAACGCCAACTGAGCCAGCTCTTGCAGCAAAGCGGCCGCGGCCCGGCCAGCGGAGCCGGTCCCGCCCAGCCCGAGTTCCTGCATTGGATCCAGGCCCAGGTTGGCAACAGCCTGCGCATGATCTCGACCAGGGAAGTGTTGTTCTTTCGCGCCGATGAAAAATATACGCGGGTGCAAACAGCACAGGGCGAATTCCTGATCCGCAAGACCTTGAAGGAA
This sequence comes from Duganella sp. Root198D2, assembly GCF_001428585.1. Lineage (NCBI taxonomy): Bacteria > Pseudomonadati > Pseudomonadota > Betaproteobacteria > Burkholderiales > Oxalobacteraceae > Duganella > Duganella sp. Root198D2. Next base: position 371,596 of record NZ_LMIC01000002.1, read on the forward strand.
CTGGAAGATGAGCTGGACCCGAACGAGTTCTGGCGCATCCACCGCTCCACCCTGGTACGCGTCGATGCGATTGCCGAAGTAACGCGCGACTTGCGCGGCCGGCAGATGGTCCGCGTGCGCAACTCCACCGAAGAACTCGAAGTCAGCCGCGGCAACACCCATTTATTCCAGCAAATGTAGGTCGCCCGCGCTTGCTTGCCCCCTGTACGGTGCTAGTCTATATTGAGCTGACCATGCCGTGATTACAGGGAGAGAGCGATGACGATTCCAAAGGCCACGCGCGCGACCATCATACCTTGCCTGCGTTACCGCGACGCTCCGGCCGCCATCGATTGGCTGTGTAAAACGTTGGGCTTCAAGGCCACGCTTGTGGTCCCCAACGAAGACGGCACCATCGCCCATGCCCAGCTTTCCTATGGCAATGGCATGGTCATGCTAAGCTCCATCTTTGACACCGACTATGGCCGTCTACTGAAGCAGCCCGCCCAGCTGGGGATGGCTGTCACCCAATCTGCCTACCTGGTCGTCAACGACGCCGACGAAGTGCACGCTCGCTGCGTGCAAGCCGGGGCGCCAATCGAGATGCCCTTGCAGGATGAAGATTACGGCGGCCGTGGATTTACCTGTCGAGATCCCGAAGGGCATATCTGGAGCATAGGCACTTATGACCCTTGGGAGCACTGATGGGACGCACAGTTCACTTTGAGATCCAGGCTAGCGAGCCACAAGCCCTGATCGATTTTTACGGCAAGATGTTCGACTGGAGCTTTTCCAAATGGGAGGGCGGCGAGTACTGGCTGGTCGGCACCGGTGAAGTCGGTGCGCCCGGCATCAATGGCGGCCTGCTGCCGCGCCGCGGACCTCGCCCGGAGGAAGGCGCCTCAGTCAATGCCTTCGTCTGCACCGTCGACGTGGAAGACCTCGACAAATCCATTTCCCTGCTGAAGGAACTCAAGGGCACGGTCGCCGTGCCGCGCATGCCGGTACCGGGCGTCGGCTGGCTGGCCTACACCAAGGATCCAGACGGCAATCTTTTCGGCATGATGCAGAATGACGCCAGCGCCTCATTCGAGGGGGGTGAATGAGCGATGAACAGGCAATCCGCGACCTGGTCGCGGAATGGACCCGTGCCACCCTCGCCGCGGAAGTCGACCGTATTCTCCCGCTCATGACGGAAGACGTGGAATTCTACGTGCCTGGCCAGCCCGTCATGCGCGGCCGCGCCGCATTCGAAAAAGGCGTGCGCGCCGTGCTGGCATCGCATCGTGTCGAATCGCACGCCGATGTGCAGCAGGTTGAAGTCAGCGGCGACCTCGCGTATTGCACTACGCACCTGCGTGTGGCAATTACGCAACTGGCAGGCGGCGAAACCGTGCTTAAGGAAGGTAATGTACTGTCGGTGTATCGCAGGAACGCCGCCGGCAAATGGCAGTTGGCGCGCGACGCGAATATGCTTAGCTGATCGCGGCGACCAGGGCGGCATCCGCCACCTGGGTCGGGCGAATCCTGATCAGGTTGCGGTATAGCGGAGGCAGGTGGCTGCACAGCTCGTGCAGCGCCTGCTCCGGCATTGCCGGGCGCACGTACTGGAACTGCGCCGGATTGTTGTGCGGCAGCGCGCCTTCCATCGTCGAGCCATAGGCGCCGAGCGTCATGAAGCTCAGCGCGCTTTCATCGGGGCCCACGGCAAATACGAACGTCCCGTCTTTCGGATGTCCCAGGTAGTGGCGCACCTCCGCCTGCGTCGCCGCATCGGCGCCTTCCATCAACTTGTAGCGCAGCTGTGCGTACGCCCGCGTGCATTCCATGAAGGCGGTGCGGATAGTCGAAGCCTGCAGGCGGCCGTGGCAGCACAGCAGCAGGTTGCCGAAGGAATCGAGCAGCGCCACGGCATCGCCCTTGCCGCCTTGCGCCTTGTCGCGTGCCATGGCTTGCTGCAGGTATGGCGCCAGGCCGGCATCCGGCATGCGCGCTTTGCAGCGGTAAGTCAGCGCATCCGGGAAAGTCCGCTTCAGCGCACGCACGATGAAGTGGTCTTCGGCAAGCGTTGCCGGGTCCATCAACTCCACTTGCGGCGGGTCGATATTAAACAGGTCCATCACGTTGGCCGAGGTGGCCTCGAACACCAGCGAGCATAAGGCTTGCGTTGGTTCGGCGATGGTTTTCCCGATGAAGAATGGCTTCGGCGAGGCCCCTGCCCCACGCCGTGCATAAGACGAGGTGCCCAGCACTGCAGGATAGGCAAAGGTACGTTCGGCCTGTGGGCGCAAAGCCACCGGCAGCGATGGATAGAAGGCGGAACCGTTGTAGTTGATGCCGGCCTTGCTGTCCGGTGCCGCAACCACCACGTTGAAGCCTGCCGCCAGGATGGCTCCCGTGCACATGCAGCACGGGTCGAGCGAAGTCACAATGGTGATTTCCTCTGGCGGCGGCAGCTCGTGGCCTTTGGCGCGTTCGGCGAAGTACCAGTCGATCAACTGGCGCTCGCCGTGCGCAGTGGGGTCGTAAATCAGGCCGTGCTTGATGACGTTGTTATGCAGCGCCTTGAGCACGGTGCCGCTGGCGTCCAGCATCACACCGCCTACGCCGAAGGTGCCCTGGGTCTTGGCTGCAATGGCTTCAGACGCCGCGATGGCGACGGCTGTCTGGACGTCGATGGCCTTCTTCACGCGTGTTACTTCTTCAAATCCCAGCCGCCAAAGGCTTCCGGGAGCAGTTCAGCTGCGGTGGTTTCGCGGACGCCGCCTTTCAGGTTGGCCAGCACGACCGGCAACTGGTTGCCGCCCAATTCCAGCGTGACCTGGCGGCAGGCGCCGCAAGGAGCGATAGGGTTGTCCGTGTCGCCGACAACAGCCAGCTTGTCGAAGTCACCGGGCTGGTAGCCTTGCGCGACTGCGCTGAAGAAGGCGGTGCGCTCGGCACAGTTGCACAGGCCATAGCTGGCATTTTCCACATTACAGCCGTGGAAGACTTTGCCGTCCTTCGCCAGCAGCGCGGCGCCGACCTTGAAGTTGGAATACGGCGTGTAGGCTTTCAGGCGCGCAGCCTTGGCCTCTTCGATCAGTTTTTCGTTGTTCATGTGCACTCCGAAACCGGTAAAGCGGTGCTCGCCGGCCAGTGGCGTGTCAGACCCTGCGGGTCTGACACTGGTTTACCGGTTTAAGGGCGAATAGTACGATAAACGATAGGGTTCGCCGCCGGCGCCGCATCCGCAATCGTGTACGCCGCCTGCACCTCACGCACAGCCTGTTCCGCAGCGGCTTGGGTACGCGCATGCACCATTGCCATAGGCTGGCCCGCCTGCAGCGGCTGCCCCAGTTCCACCAGGTCAGTCAAACCAACAGCAAAGTCAATCGCGTCGGTCGGTCGGCGGCGGCCGCCGCCCAGCGACACCACAGCCAGACCAATATCGCGACAAACGGTCGAAGCAGCGTAACCAGTGCGCGGCGCAGGCACCGGCACCACGATCGGCGCCTTCTCCAGGTGCTTGTCCATGTTCTCCACCAGGTCGGCCGGGCCGCCCAATGCCTTGACCATGCGGGAGAAGCGCTCGGCAGCCTCTCCGGAATCCAGCGCGTGCTGCAGCTTGGCGCGCGCATCGGCTTCATTGGCAGCCAGCTTGCCCAGCACCAGCATCTCGGCGCACAGCGACATGGTGACTTCGTGCAGGCGTGCAGGGCGGAATTTGCCGGTCAGGTAGTCAATCGCGCCGCGCACTTCCAGCGCATTGCCTGCCCATGGGGACAGCGATTCGTTCATATCGGTCAGCAGGGCCGAAGTCAGCGTACCCGCGCCATTGCCCACCTTGACGATCGATTCAGCCAGTTCGACCGACTTCTCGTAGGTCGGCATGAAAGCGCCGGAGCCGGCTTTCACGTCCATTGCCAGCACATCCAGGCCGGCGGCCAGTTTCTTGGACAGGATGGAGCCGGTGATCATCGCCACCGATTCCACGGTGGCGGTGACGTCGCGGATCGAGTAGAAGCGCTTGTCCGACGGTGCCAGCGACGCGGTCTGGCCGATGATGGCCACGCCGACGTCTTTCACCACTTCACGGAACTTGTCGTTGGTCGGGACGGTGGAGTAGCCTGGGATGGAGTCGAACTTGTCCAGCGTACCGCCGGTGTGGCCCAGGCCGCGGCCGGAGATCATCGGCACGAAGCCGCCGCAGGCAGCGATCATCGGGCCAAGCATCAGGGACACCACGTCGCCCACGCCGCCGGTGGAGTGCTTGTCCATCACCGGACCTGGCAGGTTCAGGGATTTCCAGTCCAGCACTTCGCCGGAATCGCGCATGGCCAGGGTGAACGCCACGCGCTCGTCCATGCTCATGTCGTTGAAGAATACCGCCATTGCCAGCGCGGCGATCTGGCCTTCGCTGACGCTGTTGTCGGTGATGCCTTTGACGAAGAATTGGATCTCTTCTTTCGACAGCACACCGCCGTCGCGTTTTTTACGGATGATTTCCTGGGGGAGGAACATATTTCTATCTCTTTAGTTACGAAGGGCTGCGTCTGCAGCCCTTTTTTGTTTTTATCAGACGCCGTAAGGAATCCAGATGTTTTTCACTTGCGAAGCATGCGCCAGCACAACGCGGCCGCCACACTGCGCGGTCGAGAACCAGTCACGGCCCTTGGCACCGCCAGTCCAGGTGCGCTTCAGCGAACCAGCGGACAGCTTCTCGACTTCCGCGCAACCGGCTGCGGAACCATCGTGGCGCCACACGGCGTCAACGTCGGCGTGCGAAGCCAGGGTACGCGCCAGTTCGTCCGCCGAACCGGTGACGATGTTCACCACGCCGCCCGGCAGGTCGGAGGTATCGAAGACCTGGTACAAATCGGTCGCCGACAATGGATACGCTTCCGAAGGCACAGCCACCACGCGGTTGCCCACGGCGATAGCCGGGGCCACCAGTGAGACGAAGCCCAGCAGCGGGTTCTCGTTCGGGCAAACAACGCCGATCACGCCAATCGCTTCGTTCAATGCCACGGTGATGCCGTGCATTGGCGGCTGGTGCGCCAGGCCGTCGTACTTGTCAGCCCAGGCCGCCCAGTAGAACAGGCGCTCGATGGAAGCTTGCACTTCCTTCTCGGCGTTCTTGGTGCCGGTCTGCGCAGCAATACGTTCTGCGAATTCGGCGCCGCGCGCAGCCAGGTTTTCAGCGATGTAGTACAGCACTTGTGCGCGGTTGTGCGCAGTGGCTTTGGTCCAGCCGGTCGCCTTGTGCGCAGCTTCTACCGCGTTGCGGATATCCTTGCGGTTGCCTTCGCCCACTTCGCCGAGGAACTTGCCGTCGGCGCCGTGGATGGCGCGCGAGTAGGCGCCGTCAGGGCGGGCCTGCTTGCCGCCGATGTACAGCTTGGCGGTACGGTCGACTGCGAACGGGTCGGTCGACGGAACGTGCTCGGTATCCGGCTTGGCAGGCTTCTTGAACGATGGCGCGGCCGGACGTGCATCTTCCGACACCGGCACCAGGTACTCGAACATGCCTTCACGGCCGCCTTCACGGCCGTAGCCCGATTCCTTGTAGCCGCCGAAGCCGCAAGCAGCGTCGAACTGGTTGGCGGTGTTGATCCACACCACGCCGGCCTTGATAGCTGGCGCCACGTCCAGCGCCAGCGAGATGTTCTCGGTCCATACGCAGGAAGCCAGGCCATACACGGTGTTGTTGGCCAGTTGTACCGCTTCGGCAGGCGTGCGGAAGCTCATTGCCACCAGCACCGGGCCGAAGATTTCAGCCTGCGCCACGGCGGCGGAAGTCGACGCACCGGTGATCAGGGTCGGCGGGAACCACGAACCGCTGGCCGGTACTTCGCAGCCGGCTGGCTGGTATACCTCGCAGCCTTCGGCACGTGCGGATTCCACCAGGCCGGCAATACGCTGCTGCTGGATCGGATCGACCAGGGCGCCGATATCCATCGACTTGTCCAGCGGGGAACCCAGGCGCAGGTTGTCCATGCGCGCTTTCAGCTTCTTCAGGAAGCGGTCCTGCACGGATTCCTGCACCAGCAAGCGGGAGCCGGCGCAGCAAACCTGGCCCTGGTTGAACCAGATCGAATCGACCAGGCCTTCTACCGCAGCATCCAGGTCAGCGTCTTCGAACACGATGAACGGCGACTTGCCGCCCAGTTCCAGCGACAGCTTCTTGCCGGTGCCGGCGGTGGCTTCGCGGATGATGCGGCCAACTTCGGTGGAACCGGTGAAGGCCAGCTTGTCGATGCCTTGATGGCCGACGATGGCTTCGCCAGTGCGTCCGTCGCCGGTCACGATGTTCACGACACCAGCCGGTACGCCGGCTTGCTGGCAGATCTCGGCGAACAGCATCGCAGTCAGCGGCGTGAATTCAGCCGGCTTGAAGACGATGGTGTTACCGGCAGCCAGCGCAGGAGCGATCTTCCATGCCAGCATCAGCAGCGGGAAGTTCCAAGGCACGATCTGGCCGACCACGCCGACGGCGCGGTGGCCCGGGAATTCTTCGTCCAGCAGTTGCGCCCAGCCAGCGTGGTAGTAGAAGTGGCGTGCGACCAGTGGCAGGTCGGCGTCGCGGGTTTCGCGGATGGTCTTGCCGTTGTCCAGGGTTTCCAGTACGGCGAACAGGCGCGCATGCTTTTGCATCAGGCGTGCGATGGCGTACATGATCTTGGCGCGGCCGTGGCCGCCCAGTGCCTGCCAGCCCGGCAGCGCCTTGCGCGCCGCGGTGACTGCGCGCGCCACGTCGACGGCGGTCGCCTGGGTCAGTTCGGCCAGCTGCGAACCGTCAGCCGGGTTGTAGCTGGCGAAGGTTTCGCCTGGCGAAGTCCATTCGTTGTCGATAAACAGGCCGAACTTGCGGGAGCGCTGCTCCAGCCACGCTTGCGCTTCTTTCTGGCTTTCTGGTGCAGGGCCGTAGTCCATGGTGTTGAGGATCTCGTTAATAGTTGGCATGGCGGTGTCTTCTTATGGTTGCGCGTGGCGATGGGCGGCGGAGTAGGCGCCGGTCACATGGTGCTCCAGCTGGCGCTCGATGTCGGTCAGCAGGGACGATGCGCCGATACGGAACAGGTGCGGCTCGAGCCACTCGTTGCCCAGTTCTTCCTTCATCACGGTCATATATTGCAGCGCGGTCTTGGCGCTGCCTACGCCGCCTGCCGGCTTGTAGCCCACCTTGAAGCCGGTGCGCTCGTAGTATTCACGGATTGCGCGAACCATCACCAGCGATACCGGAATGGTGGCGTTGACGCCTTCCTTGCCGGTCGAGGTCTTGATGAAGTCGGCGCCTGCCATCATGCAGACCCACGAAGCCTTCGCCACGTTTTCCAGCGTCACCAGGTCGCCGGTAGCCAGGATGGCCTTCACGTGGGCTTCGCCGCAAGCCTTGCGGTAAGCCAGCATTTCATCGTACAGCGCTTGCCAGTTGCCGGTCAGGACGTGCTGGCGGGTGATGACGATGTCGATCTCTTTCGCGCCTGCGGCGACGGACAGTTCAACTTCGCGCACCTTGGTTTCCATGCTGGTCAGGCCGGCCGGGAAGCCGGTCGACACTGCAGCGATAGGCAGGCGGCCTTTCAGCACAGCGTCGGCGTGCTGGATCATCTCGTGGTACACGCAGACGGCGCCGGTCATCAGCTTGCGCTCTTGCAGGCCCAGTGCTTCCACCAGGTCCTGGCGCAGCGGACGCATGGCCTTCATGCACAGGCGCTCAACGCGGCCCGGGGTGTCGTCGCCGGCCAGGGTGGTCAGGTCGATCAGTTCGATCGCCTTTACCAGCCAGGCAGCCTGGTACTCTTTCTTCACGCTGCGGCGGTTCGCCAGCGATGCGGCGCGGCGATCCGCGGCGGCCTTGTTCACGTGGATGTGATTCAGCCAGCCCAGGTCGAGGCCAATCGCCTCGTTGCGCTTGAAGTCAGGGGTCATAGTCATAGCAGGTTGGTTCCGTTGGAAAGAGGTTTCACGCCGAGGTGATGCGCGATGGTCTGGCCGATGTCGGAGAAAGTTTCCGAGATGCCGAGCGACTGCGGCTTGACGCCAGGGCCGAAGAACAGCACAGGAATATGTTCGCGGGTATGGTCGGAGCCCGGTGCGGTCGGGTCGCAGCCGTGGTCGGCAGTGATCACGCACAGGTCGCCGTCCTTCAGGTTGGCGATGAATTCCGGCAGGCGTGCATCCATTTCGTGCAGCGCATTCGAATAGCCCGCCACGTCGCGGCGGTGGCCGAAGTGCATGTCGAAGTCGACGAAATTGACGAAGGTCAGCGACTTGTCGCCCGCTTCGCGCTGGGCTTCCAGCAGCTTGTCGAACAGCGCCATATTGTCCGGTCCTTTCAGGACGCGGCTCACGCCTTGGGCGGCGTAGATATCGCTGATCTTGCCCAGTGCGATCACCTCGCCGCCGTCGTCCTTCACGTGGTCCAGCAGGGTTGGCGCGCTTGGCGGCACGGCGTAATCGTGGCGGTTGGCGGTGCGCTTGTAGTCGCGGTTGGCGCCGACGAATGGACGGGCGATGATGCGGCCGATGTTGTACGGTTTGACCAGTTCGTAGGCCTTCTCGCACATGTCGTACAGGCGCTCCAGGCCGAAATGTTCTTCGTGGCATGCGATCTGCAGCACGGAGTCGGCGGAGGTGTACAGGATAGGCTTGCCGGTCGCGACATGCTCGTCGCCCAGGTCATTGATGATGGTGGTACCCGAGGCGTGGCAGTTGCCCAGGAAGCCCGGCACGCCGGTCAGTTCCTGCAGCTTGTCGGTCAGCTCTTGCGGGAACGACGGTACTTCTTTCGGGAAGTAGCCCCAGTCGAACAGCACCGGCACGCCGGCGATTTCCCAATGGCCGGACTGGGTGTCCTTGCCGGTCGATTGTTCGCGTGCCGCGCCGTAGGCGCCGGTAAAACCGTCGCGCTTTTCGAAGCCGGCGGCCCACTGGCCAGACGCGGTATGCGCGGCGGCAGCCAGGCCCAGGCCTTCCATGATTGGCAGGGACATCGGCTTGCCTTCGCTGGCCGCCCACTTGGCGATATGGCCGAAGGTGTTATAGGCCTGGTCGCCGTACTTATGGGCGTCCGGCGTTGCACCGAGGCCGAAGGAGTCTAACAACAGGATAAATGCGCGGGACATGGGATGCCTCTCAATTCAAACCCGAAAATCTGGGTCTGACCCAAGGGTCAGACCCGCTACGCGACGGCGACCGGTCGGGTCTGACCCTTGGGTCTGACCCAGGTTTACCGGTTTTAAGCCTTAGGCGCCTTCGCCACATTCTCCAGGAACGCCAGGATCAGCTTGATCAGCGATTCCGCGCCAACAGCGGCATACTTCAGCGTCTGCTCATGCGACAGCGGGAACGGCGACAGCCCTTCCGCCAGGTTGGTCACAACGGAAACGCCCACCACCTTCAAACCGCAATGGCGCGCCGACACAACTTCCGGCACCACCGACATGCCCACTACGTCGGCACCCAGGGTCTTGAACGCACGGATTTCCGCAGGCGTTTCAAAGTTCGGGCCCGGGTAAGCGATGTACACCCCTTCATGCAGGGTGATCGACTTGTCCGCAGCGGTCGACTGCAGCAGCTTGCGCAGGTCCGCATCGTAGGCATTGGCCATCGAGAAGAAACGAGGACCGAAACGCTCGTCGTTCGGGCCAACCATCGGGGTACCCGGCAGGAAGTTGATATGGTCGTTCAGCGCCACCAGCGAACCGGCGTCCACTTCAGGACGCAGCGAGCCCGCCGCATTGGTCACGAACAGCATTTCGCAGCCCAGCAGCTTGATGGTGCGCACAGCGGAAGTCATCACCGCAGGGCCGTAACCCTCGTAGAAGTGGCCGCGGCCTTTCAGGCAGACAACCTGCACACCAGCCAGCGTGCCCAGTACCAGCTGGCCGGCGTGGCCATGCACGGTGGAGATCGGGAAACCTGGCAGTTCGTCGAAGGAAATCGACACTGCATCGGTCATCTGTTCGGCCAGCACGCCCAGGCCGGAGCCCAGGATCATGGCAACGCGTGGCTGGAAATTGGCCGGCATGCGAGCACGGATGATGGCGGCTGCCTGGAATGGGGTATTGGAAGACATGGAGTTCCTCGTTTTTATATCTTTAGGTGAGCTGGCCAGAACAGGCCCTTGAACGTACCACGACACTATGCATCATCGTCTATATGTATGGCAAATACCATTTTTCTTTGCCATTTATATGCAGGCGCTATAAATATGGGTTTATTATAGGAACGCCTTCCGTTTGACATGTGACGGACAAATGTTTAGCATCGCAAACAAATGTTTATAGCGAGCTTTTCGTGACCGATCTCTCCCGCAAGGAACAGCTCTACGAGCTGATTCGGGCCAACCCCTTTATCTCCCAGCAAGAGCTGGCGGAGCAGCTCGCCCTGTCGCGCTCTGCGGTGGCAGGCCACATCGCCAGCCTGATCCGCGAGCGTAAACTGCTGGGCCGAGCCTATGTCCTGCGCAATGAACGCACCGTTCTGTGTATCGGTGCCGCCTGCCTCGACCGCAAACTGCGCCCGCACGCCCCGCTGCAAATGGCCACCTCGAATCCGGCTTGCGCTGAAGAAAGTTTTGGCGGCGTTGCAAGAAATATCGCGGCCAACCTGTCCCAGCTCGGCCTGCCCTGCTCCCTGCTGACGGCCCTGGGCGACGACTCCTCCGGCCGCGCGCTGCGCGCCCAGGCCGAAGCTTTCGGCATCGGCATGGAAGGCAGCCTCCAGGTCAACGGCATCGGCAGCGGCACCTACACCGCCGTGCTGGATGCCTCCGGCGAAATGGTGGTCGCACTGGCCGACATGGCGATCTTCGACCAGCTTACCCCGGGCTGGGTCGCCAGCCGCCAGCCGCAGCGCAATGCCGCCGGCATGGTGGTGGCCGACCTGAACCTGCCGATCGAATCCGTGGCCATGCTGATAGCCGATGCCCGCGCCTCCGGCGTGCCGCTGGTCGTGGTCGCGGTGTCGCAGCCGAAAATGGCGCGCCTGCCGAAGTCCCTGAGCGGCCTGTCTTTGCTGATCCTGAATCGCGGCGAACTGGAAACCCGCGCCGGCCGCCCCCTGCCGACCGAAGCCGACGTGCAGGCCGCCTGCCACGACCTGCAGGCCGACGGTGCGCGCGACATCGTCGTCACCTGCGGCGCCAGCGGCGTCTATCACACGCTGGGCCAGGCCCTGCACTGGCTGCCGGCGCACGACGCCAGGGTAGTCGACGTGACCGGCGCCGGCGATGCCTTCTCGGCCGCCGTCTGCTGGTCGCTGCTGCAAGAACCCGAACAACTGACCCTGGCCTGCGAGCGCGGACTGAAAGCCGCCTCCATCACGCTGGCCAGTCCACACACCGTGTCGCCCGAGTTGAGCGCAGACCTGCTCGCCACGGCGCATATCGAGGAGTAAACCATGCACCAATTCCTGTCCTTCTCTCCGGAAGTCGCCAACGCCCGCGCCACCGGCAAGCCGATCGTCGCGCTTGAGTCGACCATCATTTCGCACGGCATGCCATACCCGCAGAATGTGCAGACTGCACGCGAAGTGGAACAGATCATCCGCGACGCTGGCGCCGTGCCGGCCACCATCGCCATCATCGGCGGCAAGATCTGTGTCGGCCTGACCGAGGAACAGCTGGAAGAACTGGGCAACTCGCCGAACGCGATCAAGGTCTCGCGCCGCGACCTGCCTTATGTACTCTCGCAAGGCAGGCTGGGCGCCACCACCGTGGCTGCCACCATGATCTGCGCCCAGCTGGCCGGCATCAAGGTGTTTGTCACCGGCGGCATCGGCGGCGTGCACCGCGGCGCGGAAACCAGCATGGACATCTCGGCCGACCTGCAGGAACTGGCGCAGACCAATGTCGCCGTCGTATGCGCAGGCGTGAAGTCCATCCTCGACATCGGCCTGACGCTGGAATACCTGGAAACGCACGGCGTGCCGGTGGTATCCGTCGGCCAGCCCGGCTTCCCGGCCTTCTTTACCCGCGAAAGCGGCTTCAATGCCGACTTCCAGCTGGACACGGCCGCTGAGCAGGCATCCTTCATCGCCACCAAATGGGCCCTGGGCCTGGACGGCGGCGTGGTAGTCTCGGCACCGGTGCCGGTGGAAGAAGCCATGCCGAAAGATGAAATCGACGCCATTACCCTGCGCGCCCTGCAGGAAGCGCAAGACAACGGCGTCACCGGCAAGAAGGTAACCCCCTTCCTGCTGGCCCGCATCAAGACCCTTACCGAGGGTCGCAGCCTGAAAACAAATATCGCACTGGTGAAAAACAACGCACGCGTCGGCGCTGCCCTGGCACGTGAGCTGCAGGAGCATCCATGTCCATCGACCTGAAACAGTTAAAGTACTTCCTCGCCGTCGCCGAAGAGAAGAGCTTCAGCCGCGCGGCCGAACGCCTGCATATTTCGCAGCCGCCGCTTTCGCAGCAGATCATGAAGCTGGAGGCGGAGCTGGGCGTGAAGCTGTTCGCCCGTACCACCCGCACCTTTGAGCTGACTGTCGCCGGCAAGGCGCTGATGCAGGAGGCCTCGGACCTGCTGGCCAAAATGCGCATGACCATCGACACCGTGCGCCAGATCGACCGCGGCGAAGTAGGCCGGCTGCGCGTCGGCATCGTGGGCTCGGCGATGTGGGGGCCGATTCCGTCCATGCTGGAAGAATTCCAGAGCAAGTATCCGCGCGTGACCTGGACCATCCACGAATCGGGGCCGACGGTGCAGTACGACGCGCTGCGCGCCAAGCAGATCGACGTCGGCTTCTGGCGCGAGCCCAAGCTGGACGATGATGAGCTGCGGCGCGATAACCTGAGGCAGGAGCTGTGCTTCCGCGAGAATGTCTGCGTGGCGGTCAATGAACACCACCCGCTGGCGAAGATGGATGCGATCGAGCTGGCGGACATTGCGGACGATCCGATGCTGACGCTGGCACTGGACAAGTCGGCATTCCCGCGCTACCTGATCCAGTGCTGCGTGAACGCGGGCTTCCAGCCGGAGATTTTCCAGGAAGCGCACGAGCCGCAAACCTTGCTGGCCATGGTGGGCGCGGGCCTTGGCGTCACCCTGATGCCGGAGACGACGGCACGCATCGGCTGGCCTGGCGTGGTATTCCTGCCGATCCGCACCAACCCGCCATCGGCCAACCTGTACATCACCTACACCACGCTGGATGACGCGCCTGTCGTGCGCGCCTTCCTCAACATCCTGCGCCCGCCAGGCGGTTAATGCGTCGCGCCGGCGGCTATCGCAGCATCGCGCTCAACCGCCAGCGCAGTACGTATTGAAATACGCAGCCCTTCCGTCATCTGCTCCAGCGACATGCTGGCCGCACCGGGGTGGCGTGCAGCCTGCTCCGGAAGATAGGGAATATGGATGAAGCCTGCCTTCACGCCGCTGCGGCCGGACACGGCGTGCATCAAGCCGTAGAAAACGTGGTTGCAAACGAAAGTGCCGGCAGTCTGCGACACCGACGCCGGCAAGCCTGCCGCCCGCAACGCTGCGACAATCGCCTTGATCGGCAGCGTCGAAAAATACGCTGCCGGCCCGCCCCTCACGATCGGCTCATCCACCAGCTGCTGTTCGGCGTTATCCTTGATCGGCGCATCGTCGACATTGATTGCCACCCGTTCCACCGACAAGTCCACACGGCCGCCGGCCTGCCCGACCGCAATCACCAGTGCCGGCTGCAGTTCATCGATCAGCGCCGCCATGGCAGCATTCGCATCGCCAAACACGCAAGGCAACTGGCGCGCAACGACTCGGAAGCCGCGCTCACCCCAGCCATCCAGCGCGCGCACGGTTTCCCAAGCCGGATTGATAGGCTCTTTGTTAAAAGGCTCGAAGCCCGTCAGCAGAACAGTTTTCATAGCAAAAAGTACAGCAGAACGATATTTGCACCCAGCAGCGGCAAGGCTGTCGGCACCTGCGCCTTGATGACGGCATTACGGTCGGTCAAATCCAGCAGCGCAGTCGGAATGATGTTGAAGTTGGCCGCCATCGGCGTCATCAAGGTGCCGCAATAAGCGCTGAACATGCCGATCGCCGCCATCACAGCTGGATTGCCGCCAAATTTCGCCACCAGCACCGGCACGCCGACGCCGCCTGCCATCACCGGGAAGGCGGCAAAACCATTGCCCATCACGATCGTGAACAGCGCCATGCCGACACAATACACCGCAACGGCCACCAGCTTCGAATCAAGGCCAATATAGGTCGTCGTCACTTGCGCTACCGCCTTGCCTACGCCCGCCTCACTGAACAAAAGGCCCAGCACCGCCAGCATGTGCGGCAGGACGATCATCCAGCTCATGGCGTCTATCAGGCGGCGCGATTCCCGGCCAGCCTGCAGCGGCGTCGAACGCGTCATCCAGCAGGCTACGCCGACTGCAATCACCGCCGCACAACCAAGGCTGACCAGCGTAAGGTGTTTCGGGTCCAGCACGAACAGTTCCCCGACGCGCACATCTTTGAGCAGCGTGGAGCCGGCCATCGTCACTGCAGGAATGACCAGCGCTGGCACGAACAGCTTGTGCCCAAGCCGCACGGCACTGGCGCGGCGTGCATCGTCCGGCAGCACGTCCGGCTTGCCGCTCCTGACGCCGCCGAAACCTGCCAGCAGCGCCATCACGATCATTGCCAAACCCACGACCGCTGGCGGCAAGCGCTCCCCCACCAGGTAGGCCATCGCGTATAGCGTCCAGAACAAGCCCGTCGTCCAGCGCCGCGGATTCGTGCGGTCGCCAAAAGACATCAGTGCGACCAAAGCCAGCATGATGCCCAGGAAGTAATAGAAATACTCGACGCGGATAATCATGCGCGTGCTCCGGCGACCCGCGCCAGGTAGCGGTCCAGCCGGCGCAGCCGCCAGGCGTGGATGATGAAAGCACTGATGGCCGTCGGAATACCCCATAGCGCCATATGCAGCGGATCGACCTCGATGCCCTCCGCACGCAGCACGGTCTGCATCAGGACGATGGCACCGAAAGCGACAAAAATATCCTCCCCGAAGAACAGGCCTATATTGTCGGTGGCAGCGGCCATGGCGCGAACGTGCTGGCGTTGCTCGTCGCTGAGCGCAGGATTGCGAAGCTGGGCAGCACCTTCTGCCATCGGCGCCACGACCGGGCGCACCATATTCGGGTGGCCACCCAGTGAAGTCAGGCCCATTGCGGCCGACAGTTCACGGACCGCCAGATAAACTATCAGCAGCCTCCCCGCAGTTGCGGAACGCATGCGCGCTACGGCGGCCTGTGCGTGCTCGCGCAAACCGAAGCGCTCGAGCAAGCCGATCGCCGCCAGCGGCAACAAGTAGATCATCGGCAGGTTGCGCGTCTTGACGAAGGCAGTGCCAAGCGAAGCAAGCAAGGCCTCTACCGGCATGAAGGCAGCGAAGCCGGTAGTGAAGCAGGCGGCGACAACCACCAGCACAGGGTGCAGCCGCAGCAGGAATCCAAGCACAATCACGGCCACGCCAAGCAGCGGCCACATATTGACAGCAGTTTGCATCTCCCCTCCCCAAGGAAGGCCACATCTTACCCCAGCACGATCAAAAAAAACGCGCACCGAAGTGCGCGTCCTTGGGGGATGCTACGAACCGATCAGAAGTTCGCCTTGAACTGCACGCCGTAGGTGCGCGGTTCGTTGACGATACCGGTCAGGTTGTTGAAGTCGATTGCGCCCAGTGCCTGGATACGATTGGTGATGTTGCGGCCGTATGCAGCCAGCTCGTATTTGCCGTCGTTCCAGCGATAGCCCACGCGCAGGCCGCCTTCCAGCAGTTCCTTGGCCTTGTACTCGGGAGCTTCGTACAGGAAGAAGTTGTACGAGG
Source organism: Duganella sp. Root198D2 (assembly GCF_001428585.1). Lineage (NCBI taxonomy): Bacteria > Pseudomonadati > Pseudomonadota > Betaproteobacteria > Burkholderiales > Oxalobacteraceae > Duganella > Duganella sp. Root198D2. The sequence continues at coordinate 387,379 of NZ_LMIC01000002.1, forward strand.
TGCGGTATGCCCAGTCGGTGTAGGCGTAGATTTCGCCATCACCCAGCGGCTGGCTGAAGCGCAGGGTGAAGTTGTGCTGCCACTTCGGTGCGCGCGGCAGTGGGTTGCCGTTGATGAGGGCAGCACTACCAACGACGTTGCCGTTCGCATCCAGGAACTGGACTCGCGGATCGGTCGGGGTGCAACCACCGCCGCAGGACTGGACAAACAGGTCTGCATCCTTGATCTTGGTGTCGTTGTAGCTGGTACCGAACGTCACGGCCCATGCGTCGCTCAAGTTCGCCTGCAGGTCCACTTCAATACCGCGGCCGGTCACCTTGTCGGCGTTGATCAGGCGGTTCATGTTCACGGTGCCGGAACCCGCGGTAAGCTGCTTGTCCTTCATGCGGTAGTTGAACACGGTGGCCGACATGCGCGCACGGCGGTCGAACAGGTCCTGCTTGACGCCGAATTCCACCGACAGGGCCTTTTCAGCGTCAGCCTTGGATGGCAGCGAAGTCAGGTCGAACAGGCGGCCCTGCATGGAAGGGGCGCGGTAACCGGTAGCGATACGTCCGAACAGGTTGGTGTCCTTGTTCAAGGTGTAAGTACCGCTCAGGTCCCAGCTCACATTGCTCGAGGTATCGCTCAACGCATTGGAAGCCGATTGCGGCGGTTCAACGCGGGTGGCGATGAAGTCCTTCTTGTCCTTGGTGTAGCGCAGGCCGGCACGCAGCTTGAAGGCTTCGTTCACGGTGTAGTTGATGGTGCCGAAGGCGGCGTACGACTTGGCATCCTGCTGCTGGGTCGAGTAGGCGGCGTTTTGCGGGTTACCAGCGGTGAAGGAATCGAACGAGATCGAATCGATCTGGATATGTTCGTCAAAATAGAACACACCGGCGATCCACTGCAGAGGGCCCTTGTTATTGGACTCGACGCGGAATTCCTGCGAGATCTGCTTGTGGTCAGGAATCAGGTCGGCAGTTTCGACAGGGAACGGAATCGTCCCTGGACCGCTAGGCGGATGGAAGCTGGCGCCATAACCGCCATCGACGTCGCCGCGGCTATAGAACTCCAGCTTTTCATAGCCAGTGATCGAGTGGAAGGTCAGGCCTGGGGTATCCCAGCGCAGGCGCAGGTTGGCGCCCTTGTTTTTCAGGTGCTGCTCGTTGCCGCCGTCGGTCGGGTAGGACTTGTAGTCGAAGTTGTCGACCAGCTCATTGGTACCCTTCTTCAGGATATTGGCGCGGAACAGGGTGGCGTTGCCGTCCATGTCGCGGCCGTGCAGGTTCAGCAGGGCGCTGAAGTCCTTATCAGGCTTCAGCAGGAACTGGATACGGCCGGCGTTGTCCTTATAGCCTTCGAAGTCCCGGATCGGCGCGCCTGGACGATCGTTGTGCACGCGGTCGCCGCGGTGCTGCGATTGCAGCGAGATGCGGGTTGCCAGCACATCATTGACCGGGAAGTTGTAGGCGCCTTCATAGTTACGCACGCGGTCCTTGCCGAAGCCGACGTTGACGTAGCCTTCCTGGCGGAACACCGGCTTGGCGGAGTCGAACTTGATCACGCCGGCTGGGGAGTTACGGCCGAACAGGGTGCCTTGCGGGCCGCGCAGCACTTCCACCTGGTCGACGTCGAACACCGGGAAGCCCTTCAGCATCGGGTTTTCCTGCACGATGTCGTCCATTACCAGGCCGACCGGCTGGGAAGCGTTCAGGTCGAAGTCGGTGTTACCCAGGCCGCGGATATAGAAACGCGGGAAGGTACGGCCGTAGTCGGACTCCACGGATACGGATGGCGAACGGCCGTTCAGGAAACGGATATCCTGGCCGCCGGAGGTCAGCACGTCCAGCTTCTCGCCCTTCAGGGTGGCGATCGCCATCGGCACGTCCTTGATGTTCTCCGCGCGGCGCTGTGCAGTAACGATCACAGTCTCCAGCTGGCCCGGCTTTTTCACTTCTTCGGTTGGCTGTGCTTCCTGGGCAGAAGCGCTATATAGAGGGAAAGCACTGGCCACGGCCAAGGCAATCAGGGAGTGTTTGAGGCGTTTATCCATACCCGATGTTCCAATCTTTAAAAGAAAAGTAACGTAATGTTGCAATGGCGCAAATGCTAACACGAAAGCAAATCCCTTCTCTTACTTACGAGAAACCCCTCATTTAGTTGCCTTGCATATAAATAAGTAAGCAAAAACGTATTTGCCATACATATCGCGCCTGCTGCATAGTAGTGAGCCACGAATCCATGCCGTGAGAAGCGGATTCGACTGCAGGAACAAGTGATTGCAGTTTGATGACGTGCCCAAGAATTAATCAAGGGTACATGTACAAAATTTGCATTTGTGCGTTGTTGGCAAGCTACAAGGTGCCGTGGCCGGGATTGGCTCGAAAAAGCGGAACGGGGCACTCCATAAAAATATACAATAACGAACTTCGACGGAGCCCTTACATGAAAATCAAACAACTTAGCATGATGATCGCCGCAGTTGCGGTGGCAGCCAGCGCAAACGCGGCTGATCCGAAGCTGGGCATCGTGTACGACGCCGGCGGCAAGTTCGACAAGTCGTTCAACCAGTCCGCTTTCGAAGGCGCTTCGCGCTTCCAGAAAGAAACCGGCATCAAATTCATCGAAGTGCAAGCCAGCAGCGACACCCAGGCTGAGCAGGTGCTGCGCGGCCTGGCCCGCAAGAACCTGGACCTGATCGCCTCGATCGGCTTCGCCCAGACCCAGGCGGTGCAGAAAGTCGCCAAAGAATTCCCCAAAGTCCGTTTCGTCCTGATCGACGGCGTTGCGCAGGGTAATAACGTCAATTCCGTGACGTTCAAGGAAGAAGAAGGTTCTTACCTGGTTGGCGTGGCCGCTGCCATGGCCTCCAAATCCAAGAAGCTGGGCTTCATTGGCGGCATCGATATTCCGCTGATCCGCACCTTCGCCTGCGGCTATGCCCAGGGCGCCAAAGCGACCGACAAGAAAACCGAAGTGATCTCGAACATGGTCGGCACCACTTCCGCTGCCTGGAACGACCCTGCCAAGGGCGGCGAGCTGGCACGTGCCCAGTTTGACCGCGGCGTGGACGTGGTGTTCGCAGTGGCCGGCGGTTCCGGCATGGGCACCCTGCAGACTGCCAAGGAAAAAGGCAAGCTGTCGATCGGTGTCGACTCCAACCAGAACCATCTGTATCCAGGTTCCGTGCTGACCTCCATGGTCAAGCGCGTGGACAACGCCGTGTACGATTCCTTCATGCAGATGAAGAACGGCACCTGGAAGGCTGGCGTGACCGCCAAGGGCCTGAAAGAAGGTGGCGTGGATTGGGCGCTGGACGAGAACAACCGCAAGGTGATCTCGCCTGAGATCGAGAAAAAGGTCTTGGGCGCGCGCAAGGACATCATCGATGGCAAGATCAAGGTCATCGACATCCGCACCACCAACGCCGCCTGCCCGGCTTAACCAGTAATTCCATTAAAGAGAACGCGCCGACGGGAATGCCCGTCCGGCGCGTTTTTCAGTAAATAAGACCCGAAAAATCCTTATGACGCCAGCAGTAGAATTCCGCAATATTTCCAAGCACTTTGGAGCGGTGAAGGCGAATACGGACGTCAGTTTCTCCATCGCCAAAGGGGCCATCCATGGCCTGGTGGGTGAGAATGGCGCCGGCAAGTCGACCTTGATGAGCATCCTTTACGGCTATTACCGCGCAGATGGCGGTGAGATCCTGCTGGACGGTAAGGTGCAGCACATCCACAATTCGCACGAAGCGATCCGCCTCGGCATCGGCATGGTGCACCAGCACTTCATGTTGGTCGAGAACATGACCGTGCTCGATAACGTGATGCTGGGCAGCGAAGGCGGCTTCCGCCTGCGCGAGCAGCGCGCCAGCGTCGAAAAGAAGCTGCGCGAAATCTGCGACCGCTACCGCCTGGACGTCGATCCGCTGGCGACCATCCACGACCTGTCGGTGGGTGCGCAGCAGCGTGTCGAAATCCTGAAGCAGATCTACCGCTCGGCCAACATCCTGATCCTGGACGAGCCGACCGCCGTACTGACCGCGCAGGAAACCGAATCGCTGTTCGAGATCCTGAAGCTGTTCAAGGAACAGGGCAAGACCATTATCCTGATCACCCACAAGCTGCAGGAGATCAAGGACATCACCGACACCGTCACCGTGATGCGCGGCGGCCGTGTGGTGGGCGCGGTGCAGACTGCCGACACCACCAAGGAAGAACTGGCCCAGATGATGGTCGGCCGGCCGATCGAGAATAACCTGCCGCGCGGTGAATACAAGCCTGGCAAGGCCGTTCTGGAAGTGAAGAACCTGCAGCTGTCGGACGACAATGGCGTCAAGCTGCTGCAGGACATCAACTTCACCCTGCGCGCGGGCGAAATCGTGGCGATTGCGGGGGTATCCGGCAATGGCCAGTCCGAGCTGATGGCGATCCTGTCCGGCATGAAGCTGCCGACCGCCGGCGAAGTGGACTTCGAAGGCAAGGCCCTGCCCTTCCCGAAAAGCGGCGATGCCGACGGCCTGCCGACCAAGTTCCGCAACCTGGGCATCGGCCATGTTCCGGAAGACCGCCTGCGCGATGGCGTAATCAAGGCCTTCTCGGTGATGCAGAACACCTTCTTCGGCTACCAGGACAAGGTGAAGAACAAGTGGGGCCTGATCGACTTCAAGGGTATCGCCCAGCGCTGCGCCGGCCTGATGAAGGAGTTCGATGTGCGCCCGGCCAATCCGGACTTGCGCATTGGCCTGCTGTCCGGCGGTAACCAGCAAAAGGTGGTGATCGCGCGCGAAGTGCTGGCCAAGCCGAAGCTGATGCTGGTCGGCCAGCCGACCCGCGGCGTGGACATCGGCACCATCGAATCCATCCACACCCAGCTGCTGGCCCTGCGCGACCAGGGCGTGGCGATCCTGCTGGTATCGGTGGAACTGGAAGAAGTGCGCGCCTTGGCCGACCGCATCCTCGTGATGTGCGGCGGCAAAATCACCGGCGAACTGAAAATCGACGAATTCGACACCACCCGCATCGGCTTGCTGATGGGCGGCATGCATAAACACTGATCATGACTACGAACGATATGCCACGTTGGGCGACTGGCTTTGTCCTGCCCATCCTGAACCTGATGTCCGCCCTGCTGGTGGCCGCGCTGGTGATACACCTGCTCGGCGAAGACCCGCTGGAGTCGATGCAGATCCTGATCAACAGCGCCGTCGTCAATCCGGAAGGCTTGTCCTACACGCTGTTCTACGCCTCGACCTTCGTCTTCACCGGCCTGGCCGTGTCGATCGCAATGCAGGCTGGCCTGTTCAACATCGGCGCCGAAGGCCAGATGTACTTCGGCGGCCTCGGCGTGACCCTTGCCATGCTGGCCTTCGACGCCTCGCTGCCGTGGTACCTGCTGATCCCGGCCGGCATCATCGGCGCCGCCCTGTTCGGCGCCCTGTGGGCCTTCGTTCCCGGCTACCTGCAAGCCAAGCGCGGCTCGCACATCGTGGTGACCACCATCATGTTCAACTTCATCTGCGCCTCGCTGATGAACTTCGTGATCGTGAAGTACCTGATTCCTGCCGGCGAACAGAATACCGCCTCGCGCGTATTTTCGACCGCTGCGGAAATGCCGCGCCTGAATAGCCTGTTCCCGATCCTGGGCGAAACCCCGCTGAATATCGGCTTCTTCTTCGCCATTGCCGCGCTGGTGGTGTACGGCGTCGTCATGAACCGCTCCGCCTGGGGCTACAAGGTACGCGCGCTTGGCCTGAACCAGCACGCCGCCCATTACGCCGGCGTGAAAATCAGCGCCATGATCATCATCGTCATGATGATTTCCGGTGCGCTGGCCGGCCTCGGCGCGGTCAACTCCATCATGGGCTCGACGCACTACCTTTCGCTGAACTTTGTTGGCGGCGCAGGCTTCGTCGGCATCGCGATCGCGCTGATGGGCCGCCAGCATCCGGTCGGCATCTTCCTGTCGTCCGTGCTGTTCGGCGCGCTGATCCAGGGCGGCTTCGACCTGTCGCTGGAAAAACCGAATATTCCAACCGAAACCTTCATCTTCATCCAGGGCTTGATCATCCTGTTCTGCGGCGCTATGGAAAACCTGTATGCCCCGGCAATTATCAAGCTGATCAAATCGCGCAAGGGTTAGACCATGACATTCGAAGATCTCCACCTGGGCTCCATCCTCGTCTCCACCGTGCGCAACGCGCCGGTGCTGATTTTCGCCGCCATGGCCGGCCTGTTCGCGGAACGCTCCGGCGTCATCGACATCGGCCTGGAAGGCAAGATCCTGGCTTCCGCCTTCGTCTCGGCAGCCGTGGCCTTCGCCACCAGGAACCCGTGGTTCGGCATCCTGGCCGGCATGGGCATCTCCGTCGCACTGGCGATGCTGCAAGGCTTCGTCGCCATCACCCAGAAAGGCAACCAGCTGGTAGGCGGTATCGCGATCAATATCGCCATGAGCGGCCTGACCTTCGTGGTCGCGCAGTACTTCTTCCAGCAAGGCGGCCGCACCCCGGACCTGGGCGAAGCACGCCTGTTCGACGTGGTGTTGCCGGGCAGCGCTGCCGTGGCCGACGTCCCTTTCCTCGGCTGGTTCTACACCAAGCTCATTGGCGGCCACTCCGTGCTGGTCTACCTGGCCTTCCTGCTGGTACCGCTGGTGCACTGGTTCCTGTACCACTCGCGCTTCGGCCTGCGCCTGCGCGCTTGCGGCGAGAACCCGCACGCAGCCGATGCCGCCGGCGTCTCAGTTGAACGCACCCGCTACAGCGCCATGCTGATCGCCGGCGTGCTGTGCTCCTTCTCCGGCGCCTACCTGGCCATCGTGCAATCGGGCTTCTTCCTGCGCGACATGTCGGCCGGTGCCGGCTACCTGGCCCTGACCGCCATGGTGTTCGGCAACTGGCGTCCGCTGTACACCTTCCTCGGCTGCCTGATGTTCGGCTTCTTCGGCGCCGTGCAGATCCAGCTCGAAGGCGTGGACCTGCCGGTGATCGGCCGCATTCCGGGCGCCCTGATCCAGATGGTGCCTTACGTCGTCACCGTGATCGTGCTGGCCGGCCTGATGGCCAAGTCGGTGGCACCGAAAGCCATCGGCGTACCGTTCGTCAAGTCGCGTTAAGCGCACCCTCCTTCGCCCTGCGCCGGCCCACGCCGGCCAGGGTCGCCAATCCCGCCAGCAGCATCACCCCGGTCGCCGGTTCCGGCACGGCCGGAGCTGGCGTAATGTCGAAGCTGGTCTGGCTGGTCCAGTACCAGGTGCGGCTCCAGTCCGCCCATCCGTAGCTCCACTGCGAGTATTGGTCTCCCGTGCGAAAGCCCGCGCCCCAGCCTGAGAACGCCTCGTCATTCCCCCACCAGTTGGCGTCAACCGACAACTGCCCCGTCAGCTTGTAGCTGAACGCTCCGATCTCGCATCGGAAATAGGGATCGCTCAAGCTCAGGCAACCATCCAGGTATTCGCGCCCGGCGATGACCAGCGAGCTAAGCTCCGCCAGGGAAATAATGCCATCGAGATCAAGATCCGAGCCACGGAAGCTGCCGTCGACGCGCGCGTCGTGAACGAAGGCACCATTCTCGTTAAAGCCGGTATAACTGAATTGCCAATCTTCCGCACAAGCGCTGACCGCAGTGCAAGCGAGTGCCAGCGCCAAAACATGTTTGCAAGCCATGATGCCCTCCCTCGTGAGAACCGGTTTTTGATGCTAGCAGCAAGGCGCTGAAGATCGAACCCAGCCGGTATGCCGTGCGCAACACGTGCCACTGTTGTGCCCGGAGGGTGTCCGGTTTATATTGCAAGGAGCAAGGAGTCCTCCATGAACCGGCGCGCCTGGATTTTGCAGAGATTATTGCCGTCAGCAATTTGCTGCCTGGGCTTGACTGCGCACGCGCACGACGGCCCAGTCACCCACCTGGTCTTCCCGCGCTATTTCTCGATCCTCGACACCAGCAAAGGTTTCGACTGGATCGTGCTGCAGGCCGTCATGGAAAGAACGTCCGCCAAGTTTGGCCCGTTCACGCTGTCGGCATCGCCGGAGCCGGTATCGATTCCGCGCATGCTGCAAGAGCTGGACCGCTCCGATGGCGTCATCAACATCATTGCCCGTGCCACCCAGCGCGACCTGGAACACCAGTTCCAACCGATACGCATCCCGATCGACCGCGGCCTGATGGGCATGCGTTTGCTGCTGGTGCGCAAAGCCGACCTGCCGCGCTTCGCCAGCGTACGCACGCTGGATGACCTGCGGCATATGAGTGCAGGCCAGGGCAAGGGCTGGGTGGATACATCTGTGTTGTCGGCCGCAGGCATCAGCGTGGTGGAATCGCCACGGCCCGGCAGCCTGTTTGGCATGCTGGAGGCGGGCCGCTTCGACTTTTTCCCGCGCGCGCTGGATGAAGCACCGCGCGAGTACGACGTGATCCGCAAATCGCACACGGACATCGTGATCGAGCCTACGTTGATGCTGCGCTATCCCCTGCCGCGCTACTTCTTCGTACGCCGTAATGCAGAAGGCGACAGGCTTGCCGAACGCATCAAGGCAGGCATGGAGATGATGATAAAAGACGGCTCGCTCGCAGCACTGTTTCACAAACACAAAGGCCCGCTGATCGAGCGGGCCGAGATCAGGAAAAGGCACGTCATCGAGCTGCGTAATCCCATGCTGCCGCCGGAGACTCCGCTCCAGCGCAGCGAATTGTGGTATCGGCCCTAAGTCCCGCGCATTTAAGGCCAGATCTTCTGCAGCAGGCCGGCCAGGTTGTAGCCGCCCTTGATCAACTGCTCGCGCGCCAGCGCGGACGATGGCACAGGGTAGCTGTCCGGCACAGTCATCGCCCACACGGTGTAGGTATCACCGTTACGGCTGGCCTGCTTGCTTGCCACACCCACTTTGACATCGGCGTAAGCCTGCTTGGCCGCCACCAGCGAATTATTCGCCCATTGCTCCGGCCAGGTAATGGCGTCGCCTTTCGGCAGCGTCACGGCCGGCTTGCCGTCAATGGCCCACTGGCTGAACTTGTCCACCGTGCGCATGCTGCTGCGGCGCATGGCGTAATCGACCACCGTGGTATCCCAGTAGGAGTGGAAAGGCTTGGTCGGATACTTGGATGGCGCTTCGTCGCCGGCGGGGATGCCGCTCTTGGCGCTGGCTGCGGCCAGTGCCGCTTCATCCATCTGCAGGTTATTGCCGCCGCGCGAATCGAAGATATTCAGCGAGTCGATTTCCTTGTCGGACTTCGGCACCACGAACTTGCCTTCCTTGTCGACGAAGGCTGCGCCGACGTGCAGCGGCTGGTGGATATCGCCTGCCAGGTGGGTCAGCATCAGCAGCGCCTGGCGCTTGGTGAATTTGCCGTCGCCCTTGTCCTGCAAGGTGGCGATGCATTGCTGCAGCACCTGCACCACGTCATGCTCGGACGTACCGGCACCGTGCAGGTGATACTCGGTGAGCTGAAACGGCACGTCGGTGTAATGGTATTCGCTGTGCTTCGGGTGCGCCGCTACATAGTCGTTCATTTCCTGCGTCTGCGGGCCGCAGAAAGTGCCTTTCACGCAGTCAGCCCAGTTGGCGATCTTTTCCAGGTCTTCGCCCGGCTGCAGCAAGGCCTTTACCTGCTTCTCGGCGTTGGAGCCTTTAATCAGGTTATCGGCAATGGCACCCACGATGCGGTGGCCGGCATTACCCCAGGCCATGGCGTTGGTGGACAGGAAGGCGCCGGACAGCGCGGCGATCAGTGCTAGTTTTTTCATTCGTCTTTACCTTTGTTCGGTTTCGGGTAGTCCTTGTTGATCTCCAGCGGCTCCGCATATTGCGAACTCCAGGCTTGCTCCTGCAAGGCATACACCCGCCTGGCCATGGCTTCGTTGCGCATCACTACTTCCATATTGCGCGACAAGTCAAAGTAGCCGCCGGCCCAGTTGCTGGTGCCAACCCATGCCAGCTTGCCGTCGATGACCAGGGTCTTGCTATGCCACACCCGTGCAAACGGGATGAAGCCTGTGGACGCCTTTGGAATTGTCACAATGCGTACTTCCACGTTCGGCAGGATGGCCAGCGATTTCAGGTGCTGGATGGCCGGCTTTTCGAGGTTCCAGTTCGACACCAGCAGCTTGACCTTGACCCCACGCGTGGCTGCGGCACGCAGCGCGTTGTCGACCACGGCATAGAACGGACGGGTGCCGTTCGGGCCATAACTCAGGGGCGCGTAGTCCAGCATCGAGACGCGGATCTCCTGTTTTGCATCGGCCAGCAAAGTTGGCAGCACGATTTCGGAATCGGGCACGCCAGCCGGGTTAAATCCACCCGGGCTGGCGATCAGGAAATTGGCCTCTGTGGGCAAGGCCACCGGCGCGGAGTTGGCAAGGACAGCGGCCTTGGCTTGTAACGGCGCGACAGTCTTGCCTGCGGCCAGCGCCGCTTGCGCAGCCCAATCCTGTTCAAAGATGGCTTGCACTTGGCCGGCGATCTTGGCGTCGCTGATGCGCAGGCCTGTTTCATGGATGTGCGTGAATGCGCGCCAGTCGAAATTCTGGCTGCCGATGAAGGCAACCTTATGATCGACCGTCAGGTATTTGGCGTGAATGATGCCGTTGCCGGTGAGCTGGCCCACATCCAGCACACGCATGTCGAGATTTGGAATGGCGCGCAGGCGATCCACGGTGGCCTTGTCGGACAATCCCGATACACCCTTCTTGTCTACCAGGAAGCGGATCTTCACGCCGCGCTTGCCGGCCGCTTCCAGGCGTTCGATCACTTTCTCGAACGGCGCGCCGGGCACGCTGGCGATGTAGAACTGGCCGATGCAGATTTCGGACTTGGCGTTGTCGAACAACTCGGTCCAGACTTCAAGCGGGCCGCGCAGGTCGTCGCTTTTCAGCGTGGTTTCAACCGGCGCAGTCTGCACCAGTTCAAAACCCGGAATCTGGAAAGCCGCGTGGGCGCTGGAGAAGCTTGCTGCCAGTGCAGCTGCGAGAAGATAGCGGCGCATGGGCTCCCTTTCTTTATTTGATACGGATAATGCGCGGAACGGCGGCGTTGGTGCCGGCCGGCTTATTGTCCTGCTCCTGGCGCACCAGGTAGCTGCGCAGCGAATCGACATCGCGCACGCCGGTCGCCGCCTGGTTGCTGCCCTGGCGGAAAGTCACAAAGCCGTCATTGCCTTCGGCCAGGAAGTTATACACGGCCACGCGATAGCTGGCGCCTTCGTCGATCATCACGCCATTCAACTTGACGCTGTCGCGCACGATGCGCTGGCCCTTCGGCTTGCGCGCGTCCCAGGAATAGCTGAAGCCTTCCGACACTTGCAGCAGGCCGCGCTTGTCGGCTTCACTGCCGCTCCACTGCCCTTCCAGCAGCGCGAAGATCTGCGCGCCGGTCAGGTTCATCACCACGATCTCGTTGCCGAATGGCAGCACGACCTGGGTTTGCGCGACACTCACCACATTGTTCGCGCCGGCGTCCAGCGCGGTGCGGATGCCGCCGGTATTGGTGAACGCGATCTGCGCGCCCCATTTACGGGCGGAAGCAAGGATCGCATCCGCGACCACCTGGCCCAGCGGCGATTCATCGGCGTTCGGCATGATGTGCTTGCTGATCGAAGGCGCGGCAATCTTCGCCACCGGCTTGTCCAGCTCTGCGCTGCTGCGCGCGCGCACCGAAGCCACCAGCGCATCGACTTCAGGCATGCCGGCGTATTTGCCCGGCTCCACCACGATATTGCGCGCGCTGGCGTCAACCACGGCGCCGGTCTGGCGGTCCACCACCAGCGAAATGCGCGACAGCATATGGCCGAACTTTTCGGCCTGCGTCACCAGCTTGCCGTCCACGCGGCACAGGTAGCCGTTGTGCGAATGGCCGCTGACCACCAGGCGCACGGCGGGATCGAGGCGCTTGACCACATCGGCGATGTCGCCATCGAGGTCGCTGCAGTACTGCTGGTCGTAGCGCGCCTTGGTATGGCCGCCCTGGTGGATCAGCACCACGAATACGGTCGCGCCTTGCGCGCGCAGTTCCGGCAGCAGCCGGTTGACCGCTTGCGCTTCGTCGATGAACTCCAGGCCGCTGATGCCGCCCGCCGCCACCAGTTCCGGCGTGTCTTTCAGCACCGTGCCGATGAAGGCGATCTTCACGCCCTTGACTTCGTCGATGCGGTAGGCCGGCAGCAAGGTCTGGTTGGTGCGCGTGTCGATCACGTTTGCGGCCAGGTAGCTGAACTTGGCGCCATCCCAGGAAGGATTGTATTTACAGGCTTTCTCCGGGCGCGGCGAATTGGTGCAGCCGCCCTTGGCCTGGCGCAACAGCTCTACGCGTCCGGCGTCGAATTCATGGTTGCCGACCGACGTGGCGCGCATGCCGAGCAGGTTCAGGGCCTGGATGGTCGGCTCGTCGGCGAACATCGCCGACATGGCCGGGCTGGCGCCGATCATGTCGCCTGCGCCGACCACCACCAGGTCCGGGTCATCCTTGCGCCAGGCTTGCAGCGTGGCTGCCAGCGCGTCGACGCCGCCTGCCTTGGTGTTTTCAAAGCGCGATGATTCCAGGTGGCCGTGCAGGTCATTCAGCCCGACCAGCGTCAGCTCGACCTGGTTGTCGGGACGCTGTGCGGCGCAGCCGGCCAGCAAGGCGGCTAATGCAATAGGGCGCAGGAATGGCTTCATATGTTCAAAGGGTAAAACGAAGATTGTACAGGCGGCGCAAGGCGCGGCGCGCGCCGGGAAACGATATGTTACGTTCAAAAAAAAACGGGCCCGAAGGCCCGTCTTCATCTCAGCACGACAGCATTTAGAAGTCGACCGACAGGGTGCCCGAAATCATACGCGGAGCGCCCAGGTAGTAGCGGGTGGCGCCGGAAGCGGCCAGGCCCTGGTATGGCAGCGAGTTGACCACGGTGGTGGACGACGGGTTGCGATACTGCTTGTTGTTCAGGTTGCTGACGTTCCAGGTGAACTTAGGACGCTTCAGGTAACCAATGTTGGCGAAGGTGTAGCCACCGTCCAGGCTGAAGGTGGTGTAGCCAGGAGCCACTTCATCGTTCATGAAGGAAGCGTACTGGCGGCTGGTTGCACGCGCCTTGGCACGAACGTAGAACGAACCAACCTGGTATTCCACCGACACGCCTGCCTTGCGGCGTGGCGAGTTAGGCGCTTCCTTGCCTGCGGTTGGCAGGGTGATGGCGGCGCTGCCAGGGATGTTGTCCTTCAGTTCGGTCTTCAGCAGGCCCAGGGAACCGTAGAACGACCAGCCGTTGACCGGGGTGTTACCAATTTCAACTTCCAGACCGCTGTGCTTCTCGGCGCCGACGTTGACGTAGGTGTTCTTCTTGGTATCAGGGTCAAAGCTGGTTGCCTGCTTGTTCTTGAAGTCGGTGTAGAACGCAGTCACGGTCGCGATGAACTTCTTGTCCTGGTGGCGGTAGCCGATGTCGCCGCTCCACGAGGTTTCCGGCTCAACGTTGCGGAACATGGCAGCAACCAGGTTCGCGTCCACAGTCACGCTGGTGCCGATGTTGCCGAACACGAAGTTCGGTGGGGTCTTCATGTTCTTGGCGGCCGAGGCGAAGACCTGGTCGTCAGGAGTGAAGCGCCAGCGCGCGCCGAACTGCGGCAGTACTTCGCTGTACTTGCGGGTGTAGCTGTATGGCTTGACGTTGTTGCCCTCGTCGCCCCAGTTGCTGAATTCGCGCTTGACGTGCGGCGCACGAACGCCAACGTTGATCTGCACGGCGTCGTCAGCCAGGCTGACGGTGTCTTGCAGGAAGGCCTGGTAAGCGGTCGAGATCGAGATCCAGTCGCGGCTGTTTGCCGGATGGCCATCAGGACGCAGGATCTGGCCGTCTTCCAGCCAGACGTCGGCACGCTCGCCGGCATTGGTCAGCGCCAGCATTGGGCCGGTCTGCTCGTGGCGTGCACGCTCATACCAGACACCTGCCTTGATCTCGTGGTTGGCGATATTGTAGATCGCTGCGAAGTTGAAGCCAGGACGGAAGGTCTTGGTCACGCTGGCGTTAGCTACCAGCACGGTATCCAGGGTGTCGCCGTCGCCGTTCAGGTCCACAGTGCCGTTACGGTTGCCGGTAGTCGGGTTGTAGAAGCCCTTTTCCGACTGGGCGCGCTGCTGCACGCCGCCGTTGCCGAAGCCGTACCACAGGTATGGGGTGAAGGCCAGGTCCAGGTTGTCGGTCACGCGCATCTTGCTGACTGCCGAAGCGATCACGTTCTTGAACGGATTGATGCCCAGGCCGTAGTAAGCCGGCGACTGGGTGGTTTCGTTCTGCACAGTGCCCTTCACCGGGGTCAGGTGGCCCTTGAAGGTATCAGCGTAATCGAAGTAGTAACCGTTGGCATTCATTTCAGCCAGGGTGATGTTGTTGATGTTGTTGTTGACAGCCTTGTTGAACAGCACCGTACCGTGGATGTAGTTGAAGCGATCCCAGTCGTAGTTCATGCCGAGGTCGATGTGGTTACGCTCCGCACCGCCCTTGCCCTTCCACTTGTCCGCTTCTGCGTGCGAAGCCGAGATGAAGGCCTTGAACTTGCCGATCTCGCCGGTATCGTAGCGCACGAAGGTCTTTTTCAGGTTCAGCTGGCCGAGGGTTTGCATGACGCGCACGCGCTGCATTTTTTCAGGCTGGCAGGTGGTGATGCCGAAGTTGCCGCCGGTGGCGCCCACTTGTGGGGAGTCCACGTCGGTCGAACCCTGGGTCACGAACTGGGAGCAGGTGTTTTCCTGGTCCACGTATTCTTGCGGGTAGATCGCGAAGTTGCCGGAGTCGTTGACCGGCACGCCGTTGATGGTGGCGCCGATCTGGTCGGAGTTGAAGCCGCGCAGGGTCATGCCGCCGCCGAACAGGCCGGTTGCGTCATGGTTGTAGCTGTTCACTGCTGGCAGCATTTCCAATGCCTCGTAGGCGTTACCGGTTGGGCGCTGCTTTTCCAGCTCTTCCAAGGTAATCGTCGAACGCGCTTTCGGTGCGTCTTCGGTCACCATCAGGCCCATACCCAGCTTCTTGCCGGTGATGACCACGGTGCTCTCGCCCTTGGTGGTGGTAACTTGCGGCGCAACGTCCGACGCGGATTGGGCGTAAGCCGAACCGGCAGCGATGCTAGCCATCTGCGCCGCGACGGCGATCAGGCTCATGCGCAATTGTTTCGATTGCATTGGATTTCCCCTAGTGTGTTGTGAAACTGAAAAGCGTGTGTATATTAGTTGCCGAGCATGACGCTAGCATGACAAGGAACCACTATTGCATGGGTGCGACTGAGGCGACAAATATGTTTTCCCTAAGCGATTTATTCGTTGCCGAAATAAATAGACAATAAGGGAAGCTGTGCGCTCTTATTTAGTAAGGCGGCATTATATGTGAGCCGGCTCCGAATGAAATTTTCTAATTTTCGGAATGAAGCAATTGGCTGCTTCAGGCAGGTCAAACTGTAGCAAATGCGCTACATTGCATAATGGGAGGACAACAATCCGCCGCAGCGGATTGTCGTTTTTTTGCAATTACTGGCGGGATTTAGCGCCCAACTCCGCGATATCTGCCTCGAACTTGGCGAACCGGGTATCGAGCTGCTTCGTCAGGCGTTGCTTATCCGCCTCAGCCAGGAAGGCATAGCGGATGCTGTCATATGAAAGCCTTTTCACCTCGGCATAGCTGGTTTTGTAGCGGCTCGCGAACAAGACATACTCGTTCGACAGGGTGTTGCGGCTAACGCCGGTATCATCGCTCGAGAGGATAAACGGCACACCGTATTTGCGGTAAATATTGACCGGATGCGCCTCCCCTTTCACGCCCAGAATGAACTCGTTGGAAGTCAGGTTCACTTCCACCGCCACATTCTTTTCGCGCATCTTTTTCAGGATGGCTTGCGGCTGGCTTTCGTGGGCGATGTCCATGCCGTGGCCAATGCGCTTGGCGCCGGCGACATCGATCGCTTCAGCGATGTGGAACTTCAAGCCTTCCGGCGGCACCTGGCCCAGGGCCAGCTCGCCGGCGTGCAGCGACAGCTTCACGTTCGGGTATTTAGCGCTCAGGAATTTGTACATGCGCATGTGCAGGCGGTAGTCGCGCATCGACACCGGATAATGCTCGGCGCCGACGATATTGACCGACACCACTTTCGGGTTCTGGCTGGCGATCTTGAAGCCCGCCGCCATTTGCGAGAACACGATCGATGGCGACAGGAAGCGCAGCACGAAAGGCTGGTAGCGCATGGTGAAGTTGTCGTCGTCGATGCCGGCGCTGCTGCTGTCGACATAGGCGCTGTAGTCGGCGATGCCCTTGGCGAAAGCCGGGCTGGCTTCCAGTTTGGCCAGGTAGGCTGCAAAAGCTGCTTCATCGGTCAGCTTGCCGTCGAATTCAGCGTCGAAGGTGATCGGGGCGATTTCGAATACGGTTTCGATATAGCTGACATTTTCCGCGATCGCACGCTGTTTCAGGCGCTTCTGGCCATCATTGCCATTGGTCGAGGCAACGTCGTTGAAACGCGGGAAGGTGGTGAAAAAGGCCAGGTCGGGCGCCAGCTGGTTTTCGCTGTGGTTGTAGAAGTCCAGGGTAGACCACTTGTGCAGCAGCTCGCGGTAGGCGACGGGGTCTTGCTCGAGTTGGGCGACAGTTGCGCAATTCTTGCGGTCGGCAGCCTTGTCGGTCTGCACGCTCCAGCTGGTCTTGTCGACGCAGTAGCCCAGCTTGTCGACCCATTCCAGGTATTGCTCGGCGTAGATGGAGCCCGAGTAATGGTGGTGCAGGTCGGCCCCCTTCGGCATATTGTTAAAGAACATGGCCAATTCCGCAGTCTTCGGCGCCGGGCCGGAGACCAGTGCGGCGAAGTGGCGGGCAGTGATCTCGGCGTTCGAGGCTGCGCTGGCAGACGGAACAGCAACGGCGGCAGCAATTGCGGCGGCGATCACCGCGCTAGTCAGGTTCTTATGCATGGGCGTTCCCTTGTTAGTGTGCTTCGTGGACCAGCCTCCCCGCCGAATACGTGGCCGCGATGGCACGGTCATCCC
Organism: Duganella sp. Root198D2; assembly: GCF_001428585.1. Lineage (NCBI taxonomy): Bacteria > Pseudomonadati > Pseudomonadota > Betaproteobacteria > Burkholderiales > Oxalobacteraceae > Duganella > Duganella sp. Root198D2. Next base: position 404,360 of record NZ_LMIC01000002.1, read on the forward strand.
CCAGCAGCGCCAGTGCGAACAGCTGTTCTTCCAGGCTGTCGGTATTGGCGCTGCGGCGTGCCAGCAGCGGCGTGGCCTGCGGGTCGATCACGATAAAGTCCGCTTCGCGGCCGGCGGCAAAGCTGCCGATCGTGTCGTCCAGGTGCAGGCTGCGCGCGGCGCCCAGCGTCGCCAGGTAGAACATGCGCATGGCAGGCAGGTAGCTGCCCTTCAAGCGCGCTACTTTATAGGCTTCATTCATCGTTTGCAACATGCTGAACGAGGTGCCTGCGCCGACGTCGGTCGCCAGCGACAGCAGCATGCCCGCCTTGTCGGCTTGCTCGAAGTCGAACAGGCCGGAGCCGAGGAACAGGTTGGAGGTCGGACACACGGCGGCGGCGGCCTTGGTTTCCGCCATGCGGGCGCGGTCGGTTTCGTCCAGCCAGATGCAATGGCCGTAGACGGCGCGCGGACGCATCATGCCGTAGCGGTCGTACACGTCCAGGTAGCTGCGCGCCTGCGGGAACAGTGTCTTGACCCAGGCGCATTCCTCCTTGTTTTCCGAGACGTGGGTTTGCAGGAAGGTGTCCGGGTACTTCTGCGCCAGCTCGCCGGCCAGCTGCAGTTGCGCTTCGGTTGAAGTCGGGGCGAAGCGCGGAGTAATGGCATACAGAGAACGCCCCTTCTTATGCCAGCGCTGGATCAGGGCTTCGGTCTCCTCCGCGCCGCTTTCGGCGGTATCGCACAGGAAGTCGGGGCAATGGCGGTCCATCATGACTTTACCGGCGATCATGCGCAGGTCGCGCTTTTCACTGGCGGCGAAGAAGGCGTCCACCGATTGCGGATGCACGGTGCCGTAGACCATGGCCGTGGTGGTGCCATTGCGCAGCAGTTCATCGAGGAAAAACTCGGCCACCTGGGCGCCATGCGCCGGGTCGGCGAACTGGCGCTCGGTCGGGAAAGTGTATTGCTCCAGCCATGGCAGCAGGCCGGGCGCCGGCGAGGCGATCATATCGGTCTGCGGGTAATGCACATGGGAGTCGATAAAGCCGGGCATGATGATCTTGCCGCGATAGTCCTTGACCTCCGTGCCCGGCGGCAGGGTCGGCGCCAGCGTGGCGTAATCGCCGGCAGCTTGCACCTTGCCGTCTGCCACGATCAGCAGGCCGTCTTCGTGCCAGGCATGGGCGCGTTCGATGAAGGCCGGATCGGCGTGAAAATGCAGCAAGCCTGCTCGGTAGGCCTGCACGCTGGTGGTTTTGCTCATTGCTTAGTCTTTCGCCTGGGATTCCCAGACCATCAGTAATTGGGCGGCAACCGAAGCGGCAATCACCGCTGGGGCCTTGTCGATGATACCCGGTAGGCCGATCGGGCATACCATGTTTTGCGTGCCCAGCCCCTTGACCTCGAGGCGGGAGGTAAACTGGGCGCGCTTGGTTTTGGAGCCGATCAGGCCGAACCAGCCAACCTTGGGTCGGCGCAGGATGGCCTCGGTCAGTTGCAGGTCCAGCGCGTGGCTGTGGGTCAGGACCAGGTAGCTGGCGTTGTCGGGCGCCTCGTCGATGCAGGCTTCCGGCGTGTCGGTGGCCTCGATGGTGACGTTGCCCGGCACTTCAGCCGGGAACATGGCGTCGCGCTCGTCGACCCAGGTAACGGTACACGGCAGCTCGGCAAGGGCGCGCACGATGGCGGCGCCGACGTGGCCCGCGCCAAACAGGACGAGGTGGGCACGCGGTGCTTTGACCGGGTCGACCAGCCAGCGGCGGCCGTCGGCGTCGGTACGGATGTGGGTTTCCTTATGCTCCTCGGCCACGAGCCTGCATTCCGCTTGGCCGTCGATGGCGGTGATGCGGCAGCTATCCTCCCGGCGCCGCAGATCCAGCTGCGCCAGGACCTCTTCCAGTCCACCGCTTACCGCTTCGAACAGCAACCAGACAACGCCGCCGCAGCATTGGCCCAGGCTTGGGCCCAGCGGGAAGCGTTCAAGGTGCGGCGTCACCGGGCGGCCGGCGCGCTGGGCGGCAATCATTTCGCGGGCAATGTCGAAAGCCTTGTGCTCCAGGTGGCCGCCGCCGATCGTGTCGAACTGGCCGCTGGCGGTGACCAGCATATGCGTCCCCGCCTCGCGCGGCACCGAACCTTCGGCGCGCGCGACCGTGACGAGAACCGCCGCTTCCCCGGCTGGCGTCAACCAGTCAGCCATGTCAGCCTGCCGCTGCAACTGCGGCTTCAACTGCCGCGATGGCGCGCAGGATTTCTTCGCTGGTCGCCGGCGCGTTCAGCGGAGGATTGACGCGATGCCCGCCGACTGCGGAAATCGCATCGCGGATGGCAAAGAATACCGAGAACGGCAGCAGCAGCGGCGGCTCACCCACAGCTTTCGAGCGATGGATCGAATCCTCCACGTTACGGTTCTGGAACAGCTTGACGCGGAAATCTTCCGGGCAATCCGAAATGCCGGGAATCTTGTAAGTGGACGGTGCATGCGTCATCAGCTTGCCGGCGCCATTCCACCACAGCTGCTCGGTGGTCAGCCAGCCCATGCCCTGGATGAAGGCGCCCTCGACCTGGCCGATATCGATGGCCGGGTTCAGCGACTGCCCGGCATCGTACAGCGCGTCGGCGCGCAGCAGCTTCCATTCCCCGGTCAGGGTATCGACCACCACTTCCGCCACTGCGGCGCCATAAGCGTAGTAAGAGAACGGATGGCCGTTCATGGTCTTCGGGTCCCAGTGCAGGTTGGGCGTCGCGTAGAACCCGTCGGACCAGAGCTGCACGCGCGCCAGGTAGGCCTTCTGCACCAGCGCTTCGAACGGCACGCTCTGGCCATTGACGTGGATTTCGTTGGCAAAGAAGCGCACATCAGCCGTCTCGCCGCCCAGCGTTTTCGCAGCAAATGCCGCCAGCCGCTCGCGGATCTGGCGCGCCGCATCCTGTGCCGCCTTGCCGTTCAGGTCCGCGCCGGTGGAAGCCGCCGTGGCCGAAGTATTTGCCACCTTGCTGGTATCGGTTGCCGTGATGCGCACGCGCTCCAGGTCCAGGCCCAGCTCATGCGCGACCACCTGCAGCACCTTGGTGTTGATGCCCTGCCCCATCTCGGTACCGCCATGGTTGACCAGCACCGAACCATCGACATAGACATGCACCAGCGCGCCGGCCTGGTTGAGATGGGTCACATTGAAGGCGATACCGAACTTGACCGGGGTCAGCGCCAGGCCGCGCTTCAGCACCGGGCTGGCCGCGTTGTAGGCGGCAGCCGCGGCGCGGCGCGCGCGGTATTCGCTGCTTTGCTCAAGCTCCGCCACCAGCTCGTGGATCACGTTATCGACGATCACTTGCCCGTACGGCGTCTCATTGCGCTCGGTCTTGCCGTAGAAATTCAGGCGGCGGATATCCAGCGGATCCTGGCCCAGGTTGCGCGCGATCTCGTCGATCACGTATTCGATTGCGATAGCGCCCTGCGGGCCGCCGAAACCGCGGAAGGCGGTGTTCGACTGGGTATTGGTCTTGCCGCAGGCGGCATGGATTTCCACGTCCGACAGGTAATAGGTATTGTCGAAGTGGCAGACCGCGCGCGTTGCAACGGGGCCCGACAGGTCGGCCGAATAGCCGGCGCGCGAAGTCATGTCGACCTTGGCCGCCACGATGCGGCCCGCGTCGTCGTAGCCGACTTCGTACTCGTAATAGAAGCAGTGGCGCTTGCCGGTCACCAGCATGTCGTCATCGCGGTCGGCGCGCAGCTTGACCGGCTTGCCGGTGCGCTTTGCAGCAATGGCCGCGGCAGCGGCCCACAATGCCGATTGCGACTCCTTGCCGCCGAAGCCGCCGCCCATGCGGCGGCATTCCACCGTCACATGGTGCGAATGCAGGCCCAGCGCATGCGCCACCACGTGCTGCATTTCGCTTGGGTGCTGGGTCGAGCATTGCACCAGCATGGCCTTGCCCTCTTTCGGGATGGCGTAGGCGATCTGGCCTTCCAGGTAAAACTGTTCCTGGCCGCCGACGTAGAGCTGGCCCTTGACCGTGTGCGGCGCTTTCTCGAACGCCGCCTGCGCGTCGCCGCGCAGCAGCTTCATTGGCGGCAGCACATACGAAGCAGCAGCCTTGGCCTGTTGCGGCGTCAGGATCGCCGGCAACTCTTGGTAGCCAACTACGCCGCGCTTGGCGGCACGCCGCGCATTGGTGTGCGAATCAGCGACCACGATGAAAATCGGCTGGCCTACGTACTGCACCAGGCCGTCGGCCAGGATCGGGTCGTCGTGGATGATCGGGCCGCAGTCATTGGTGCCCGGGATGTCGGCGACCGTATACACCGCAACCACGCCGGGCGCGGCGCGCACCGCATCCAGGTCCAGCGAAGTAATGCGGGCATGGGCTTTGGACGACAGGCCGAGCGCCGCGTGCAGGGTGCCCTGCACTTCCAGGATATCGTCGGTATAGGTTGCCTGGCCCAGCACATGCAGCTCGGCCGATTCATGCGCGCGCGGAATGCCGACGCCGGTCCAGGTGGCGGCCTTCAGTTCAGGCGTGACGGGATGGTTCATTTTGCCTCCTTACGCGCTGACGGCAAAGGCGTTGACCGCGTCGGCCGCCAGCGGTGCATCGTTGCGCGTCTCAAGCCAGAAGCGGCGCAGCAGGTTCTGCGCCGTCTTCATCCGGTATTCGCTGCTGGCGCGCATGTCGCTCAACGGCGCATAGTCGCGCGCCAGGGCGGCCATGGCGTCGGCCAGCGCAGTCTCGCTCCAGGCGCGCCCCTTCAGCGCCGCTTCCGCCTGTGCTGCGCGTTTCGGCGTCGCCGCCATGCCGCCAAAGGCAATGCGCGCTTGCGCGATCGCATCGCCGTCCATGCGGAACGCAAAGGCGGCGCAGACGGCGGAAATATCCTGGTCGAAGCGCTTGGCCAGCTTGTAAGTGCGGAAGCGCACGTCCTCGCGCGGCAGCGGCACGCGCACAGCCTGCACGAATTCGCCCGGCTGCAAGTCCTTCTTCATGTAATCGAGATAGAAATCTTCCAGCGCCAGCACTCGCTCGCCGGCTGCACCGCACAGCACGACTTGCGCACCGAGCGCAATCATCCATGGCATGGAATCGCCGATCGGCGAGCCGTTGGCGACGTTGCCGCCCAGCGTACCGGCATTGCGGATCGGCAGCGAGGCGAAACGCTGGCGCATTTCGCCCAATTGATCCGGGTAGTATTTGCACAACGCGTTGTAGGCATCTTCCAACGACACCCCGGCGCCGATTTCGATGGCGCCATCGCCCACGCGCAGCATCTTCAGCGCATCCACGTGTCCCAGGTAGATGATGTCGCCAAGGTCGCGCATCTGCTTGGTGACCCACAGGCCAACGTCGGTGGACCCGGCCAGCAGCACCGCGCCAGGATTGGCTGAGCGCAGCTGGATCAGTTCATCAAGGGTGCGCGGGGCCAGGAAGGTCTGGCCATGCGCGCTGTAGACGGCCAGCGAGTCGCGTTTCAGCGCCTCGAGCTGTTCGGCCACGCGGGCCGCATCGAATTCGACTTTCGGCAGTTCGGCCATGCGCTGGGCAGCGTCGATGATCGGGCGGTAGCCGGTGCAGCGGCACAGGTTGCCCGACAGGCAGTCGTCGACTTCCTTGCGCGAGGCGCATTGGCCTTCTTTTTTCAGGTACAGGCCCCACAGCGACATGGCGAAACCCGGCGTACAGAAGCCGCATTGCGAGCCGTGGCATTCGACCAGTGCCTGCTGCACCGGATGCAGCGCGCCGTCGGCCTGTTGCAGGTCTTCCACGGTAAACAGGGCCTTGCCGTCCAGCGTCGGGGTCAGCTGGATGCAGGAATTGACCGCTTTCAGTTCCAGCTTGCCGTCGACCATGCTGCCCAGCACCACGGTGCAGGCGCCGCAGTCGCCCTCGGCGCAGCCTTCCTTGGTGCCGGTGCAGTGCAAGTCTTCGCGCAGGTGCTGCAGCACAGTCTGCGTCGGGGCAGCGTCGCGTACTTCATGTACGGCGCCGTGGTAGTAAAAGCGGATCGGTTCTGACATCTTGTCCTCGCAGGTCTCCTAGCTTGCAAGATAACATTACCGGACCCCGGCCATATAAGAAATCTCTGATTTTGAATATCAGGCGTTTCGCATATGCGGATGGTGCTTGTGCCAGTGCTCGGCGATATCGATGCGGCGCGTGATCCACACCTTGTCGTGGCTTTGCACATAGTCAAGGAAACGTGCCAATGCGGCCGCGCGCGCCGGACGCCCCACCAGGCGGCAGTGCAGGCCGATCGACAGCATTTTCGGCTGGTTCAGGCCGTTCGGGTCCCCTTCCTTATAGAGTACGTCGAATGCGTCCTTGAGGTAATCGAAGAATTGGGTGCCGCTGTTAAAGCCTTGCATGGCGGCAAAGCGCATATCGTTGGTGTCGAGCGTGTAGGGCACGATCAGCTGCGGGGTGATGGCTGGCTTGCCGTCGGCGCCGGTATGCGCCACTTCCTGCCAGAACGGCAAATCGTCGCCGTAATAATCGGCATCGTAGCGGAAGCCGCCGTGTTCCACCACCAGGCGGCGCGTATTGGGCGAATCGCGGCCGGTATACCAGCCCAGCGGCGCGCTGCCGGTCAGCTCCTGGATGATCTGCACCGCTTCCTTCATATGCGCGCGCTCGGTTTCCTCGTCCATGTTCTGGTAAGTGATCCAGCGCAGGCCGTGGCAGGCAATCTCGTGGCCCAGTTCCCGGAAGGCGGCCACCGCTTCCGGGTGGCGCTGCAAAGCCATCGACACGCCGAAGACGGTCAGCGGCAACTTGCGCTCCTCGAACATGCGCAGGAGGCGCCACAGGCCGGCGCGCGAGCCGTATTCATAGATCGACTCCATGCTCATATGGCGGCTCTGGAAGGCCGCGGCGCCGATGATCTCGGACAGGAAGGTTTCCGACGCCTGGTCCCCGTGCAGCACACAGTTCTCGCCGCCCTCTTCGTAATTCAGCACGAATTGCAGGGCGACGCGGGCCTGGCCGGGCCATTGCGGATGGGGTGGATTGGGGCCGTAGCCGACGAGGTCGCGCGGGTAGTTGCTCATGATAGGTCCGGGATGAAAGGTATATCCTCAATAATATATTGGCGTTATGGCACCGGTATATCATCTGCCGGATAAGCAAAATAAGGAATGCAAAATGGGAAAACTGAGCACTCACGTCCTGGATACCGCCAATGGCAGGCCAGCCGCCGGCGTGCGCATCGCCCTGTACCGCGCCGATGGCTCGCTGGTAAAGGAAGATGTGACCAATGCCGACGGCCGCTGCAGCGCGCCGCTATTGGAGGGAGCCGCCATGCAACCCGGCCAGTACCGGCTGGTGTTTGGCGCAGGCGACTATTTCGCCGCAGCAGGCGTGGACTTGCCGGAGCCGCGCTTTCTCGATGAAGTGACGATCGCCTTCGGCATCGCGCACGCCGACCAGAACTACCATGTGCCGCTGGTGGTGTCGCCCTGGTCGTACTCCACTTACCGCGGCAGCTAGTCGCGCAGCATGACGGCGCGCTCGCCGCGCCGGGCTTTCCGCTGCAGCTGCATCAGGCCGTACAGCAAGGCTTCCGGCGTCGGCGGGCAGCCGGGCACGTAGACATCGACCGGCACGATGCGGTCGCAGCCGCGCACCACCGAATACGAGTAGTGGTAATAGCCGCCGCCATTGGCGCAGGATCCCATCGACACCACATAGCGCGGCTCGGGCATCTGGTCGTACACCTTGCGCATGGCGCGCGCCATCTTGTTGGTCAGGGTGCCGGCCACGATCATCAGGTCGGCCTGGCGCGGCGAAGGCCGCGGGCACATGCCGAAGCGGTCCATGTCATAGCGCGCCGATGCCGCTTGCATCATCTCCACCGCACAGCAGGCCAGGCCGAAGCTCAGGTACCACAGGCTGTTGGTGCGGACCGTTTCCATCAGCGAGTCCAGCGAAGCGAGTACGTAGCCGTCGCGCTCCAGAGTAGCATCCAGTTCCATTTCGTTCCCCTTTCAGTAGCGTCGCTACGATAGCGGGGAGTACGCAAGAAATATTGTATGGATGCGACACCCGCCGCGTACTAATAACGCTCGCGGGTGACGACGGCGCGCGAAACCTCGTCATAGCGCAGCAGGCGCAGGCTGCCGCTGGCATCGCTGGCGGCTTGCATCAAGGCCTTCGGCGCAAGGCCGGTGAAAAGCACGAAATCGCGCACCATATGCGCCTGGTCGTGGTAGCCGCAGTCGACAGCGAGGCGGGTCAGGCCGCCATGCCGCACCGGCGTACCGAGCATGCGCGACAAGGCGCGGACATAGCGCATCATGCGGCGGCTGTCGCGGATGCTCTGGCCGTAGCTGGCCATCACCCGCCGCTCTAGCTGGCGCACGCTGATGCCGAAACGGGTAGCTATTTCATCAGTAGGCAGGGCCAGCAAGGCCGGCGGCAGCACGAGTGGCGCATGCCCACGCGCCAGCCGTTGTTCGCGCGCGGCCAGGCGCTGCAACAGCCAATCGCCCATCAGCGCGACCCAGGCTGCACTACCAGCGCCGGCACGCAATCGGTGCTCCAGCTCTGCCGCGCCGCGCCATTCGGGAGCCGCGTCGGCCAGCGGCACCACGGCGTCGCGCAATTCGCCCAGCGGGATGTCGAACAGGCGGCCGAACTGGCCCGGCTCGATCACGGCGCTGATGAAGCTGGTACCCGGCTCCCACACGGCGGGAAAGTGCTGCGTCAGCGGTCCGGAGACGAAGGGCTCGCCATACAGGCGTTCGCGGCCATCGGCTTCGGCGAATCGCGAGCCGCCGCTGACAAAGAAGGTGACCATGGGACAAGGGGACGCGGGCACCAGCACGGCGCCGGGGCTTCGCAACTCGACATGGAAATAGCGCACCACGCCCGCCAGCCTGGACGGCGGGGTAATGGCCAGGCGCATCGGCGCCAGAATCGCATCCACATCACGCATGGCTTGCATTATAGAGGGCTTCGACAGCACGCGCCGGCCGCGGGCAACGGCACGGGCAGCGAGGGTGCCATGCTAGAATCGCCCTCTTACTGACTCGCCATACTGACCTTGGATACCGTTCCCTTGTGGGCGCAATTTGCCGCCCTCGCCTTCCTGATTCTTGCCTCGGCCTTCTTCGCCATGGCCGAAACCGCCCTGATGGCGGCCAATCGCTTCCGCCTGCGCCACCAGGCCAAACGCGGCAGCCGCCGCGCCATCGCCACCCTGTGGCTGCTGGAACGCACCGAACAGCTGCTGTCCCTGGTCCTGGTCGCCAACACCCTGCTCAATGCCATGGCCATCGCCCTGGCGACCGCCATTGCCATCACCCAGTTCGGTCTCGAGCAGCATGTGATCCTGCTGTCGACCGTGGTCGTGGTGTTCATCCTGATCGTGCTGGCTGAAATTTCGCCCAAGATCGTCGGCGCGCGCTATGCCGACCAGATCGTGCTGCCCGCTTCCCTCGTGCTGCGCCCGCTGCTGTCGGTGTCGAAACCGCTGCTGTGGTTCGTGCACCTGTTTGTCAACACCCTGCTGCACCTGTTCCGCATCAAGCCTACCGGCCAGGTCCACGAAGGCAACTTGTCGCCGGACGAATTACGCTCGGTGCTGCTGGAGAACGGCAGCTTCATCCCCAAGAAGCACAAGAGCATCCTGCTCAACCTGTTCGACCTCGACACTATCTCGGTGGAAGACATCATGACCCCGCGCGCCCACATCGAGGCGCTCGACCTGGCCATGCCGGTGGCGGACATCAAGTCCCAGCTCACCACCTGCTTCCACAACAAGCTGCCGGTGTATGACGGCGAGATCAACCGGATTGTCGGCATCCTGCACGTGCGCAAGGCCATCGCCCTGCTGAATGAACAGGATGAACTGACGGTCGAACACTTCCGCAAGCTGCTGTCCGAACCGTTCTTCATCCCGCAGGACACACCGGCCTTTGCTGCCTTGCAGAACTTCCAGGAGAACAAGGAACGCCTGGCCATCGTGGTCGATGAGTACGGCGAGGTGCAGGGCCTGGTCACGCTGGACGACATCATCGAAGAAATGATCGGCGAATTCACCACTTCGACCCCGAGCGCGGCGCGGGCCGACAGTTTCGGCTGGGACGGCCATGGCGAATGCCTGCTGGAGGGCAGCACGGCATTACGTGACATTAACAAGCGTCTGGGTTTAAACTTTCCTCTTGATGGGCCCAAGACCCTGAACGGCATGTTGTTGGAATTTTTACAAGACATTCCCGACGCTCCCATATCCATCAAAGTGGGATCCTGCATCGTGGAAGTGGTGCAGGCACAAGACCAGGCCATTAAAGTAGTGAAATTGCGACGTCCGGAGTTCCGCCAGGCCGAGTGAACCGTGCGGACCTTTACAAAAATGATGCCTACAGGCATCATCCGGAGACTCACTCTTTCTTAACATTCTGATAGTGCGCTCCTATGGCAGCAGTCCAACCCAACTCGGCGTCCGGTTCCCCTATGTCGGGACTGGCCCGAGCCCTGATGCAAGCGGGGCGTCTGACCCCGCCGCAAGCGGACGCTCTGAATAAGAAGGCTGTTGCCGAAAAGTCCACGTTTATCGACGTGCTGCTTGCCGGCGGCACCATCAATGCGCGCGAGCTGGCCGTTTTCTGTGCCGAAACCTTCGCTTATCCGCTGCTCGACCTGAGCGCCATCAATCTGGAAATTTTGCCGCCCAAGGCCATCGATACCCGGCTGATGGCGACCCAGCGCGTGATTCCGCTGGCCAAGCGCGGCAACAAGATGTCGGTGGCTTTGTCCGACCCGACCAATACCCAGGCCCTGGACCAGATCAAGTTCCAGGCCGAATCGACGGTGGAACCCGTCATCGTGCAGCACGACGTGCTGCTCAAGCTGCTCGAAACCCTGACCAAGAGCTCGACCCAGACCGTCCTCGAGATGACAGGCGACGAAGCCGAAATCGAGTTCGCCGAAGAAGAAAGCGTCTCGGCGGCGCAGGGCGCCGGCGCCGACGCCGAAGTGGAAGACGCGCCGATCGTGCGTTTCCTGAACAAGATGCTGATGGATGCGGTCAATATGGGCGCCTCCGACTTGCACTTCGAACCTTACGAAAAGTTTTACCGCATCCGCTTCCGGGTCGACGGCAACCTGCTTGAGCACGCCCAGCCGCCAACCTCGATCAAGGACAAGCTGGTGTCGCGTATCAAGGTGCTGTCCAAGCTCGACATCTCGGAAAAGCGCGTGCCGCAGGATGGCCGCATGCGCCTGATCGTCTCATCCACCAAGACCATCGACCTGCGTGTCTCGACCCTGCCGACCCTGTTCGGCGAAAAGACCGTGATGCGTATCCTGGATGCGACCCAGGCCCAGATGGGCATCGATTCGCTCGGGTACGACCCGGACCAGAAGGAAATCCTGATGGACGCCGTGCACCGCCCTTACGGCATGGTGCTGGTGACGGGCCCGACCGGCTCGGGCAAGACGGTGTCGCTGTACACCTGCCTGAACATCCTGAACAAGCCAGGCATCAATATCTCGACCGCGGAAGATCCGGCCGAGATCAACCTGCCCGGCGTGAACCAGGTCAACGTCAATGACCGGGCCGGCCTGACCTTCCCGGTGGCGCTGAAGGCCTTCCTGCGCCAGGATCCCGACATCATCATGGTCGGTGAGATCCGCGACCTGGAAACGGCGGACATCGCGATCAAGGCCGCGCAGACCGGCCACATGGTGTTCTCCACCCTGCACACCAATGACGCGCCGTCGACCTTGACGCGTTTGATGAATATGGGCGTTGCGCCCTTTAATATTGCCTCCTCGGTCATCCTGATCACGGCTCAGCGCCTGGCGCGCCGGCTGTGCACTTGCAAGAAGCCGATCGACATCGCGCCGGAATTGCTGGTGAAAGCCGGTTTCAAGGATGACGACCTGGATGGCAGCTGGAAACCTTACGGCCCGGTGGGCTGTGAGCGCTGCAACGGCTCGGGCTATAAAGGCCGGGTCGGTATCTACCAGATCATGCCGATCACGCCCGCGATCGAAGCATTGATCCTGGCACATGGTAACGCGATGCAGATCGCGGCACAATCTGAGGCAGAGGGCGTCAAGTCCCTGCGCCAATCGGGCCTGGTCAAGGTCAAAAACGGACTGACCAGCCTGGAAGAAGTGCTGGGCTGCACCAACGAATAGGAAATAAGATATGGCTACTGCGGGCACCGCAAAAGAACAGATATTCACCTGGGAAGGCAAGGACAAGACAGGCAAGACCGTGCGCGGAGAAATGCGCGCCGGTGGCGAGGCCGTGGTCAATGTTACCTTGCGCCGCCAGGGCATCATGGTCACCAAGATCAAGAAGAAGGTCTACCGCTCGGGCAAGAAGGTTACCGAGAAAGACCTGACCCTGTTCACGCGCCAGCTGGCGACGATGATGAAGGCCGGCGTGCCGCTGCTGCAGGCCTTCGACATCGTCGGCAAGGGCCACGCCAATCCTTCGGTCTCGAAGCTGGTGCTGGACCTGCGCGCCGATATCGAAACCGGTACCAGCTTGAACATGGCGTTCCGCAAATACCCTCTGTATTTCGACCCGCTGTTCTGTAACCTGGTGGCGGCCGGCGAACAGGCCGGTATCCTGGAAGACCTGCTGACGCGCCTGGCGATCTACAAGGAAAAGACGCTGGCCATCAAGGGCAAGATCAAGTCCGCCCTGACTTATCCGATTGCCGTGCTGGCGGTGGCCTTCATCGTGACCGCCGTGATCATGATCTGGGTGGTGCCGGCCTTCAAGGAGGTATTCTCCAGCTTCGGTGCCGACCTGCCGGCGCCGACCGTGTTCGTGATGACGGTGTCCGAATACTTCGTCAAATACTGGTACCTGATATTCGGCAGCCTGTTTGCCGGGCTGTACTTCTTCTTCCAAAGCTGGCGCCGTTCGGAAAAGATGCAGGCCACCATGGACCGCCTGCTGCTGAAGCTGCCGATTTTCGGCGACGTGATCCTGAAAGCCACCGTGGCGCGCTGGACCCGCACCCTGTCGACCATGTTCGCCGCCGGCGTACCGCTGGTGGAATCGCTGGACTCGGTGGGCGGCGCAGCCGGCAACCGCGTCTACATGGACGCGACCAAGAAGATCCAGACCGAAGTGAGTACCGGTACCAGCCTGACCGTGGCGATGCAGAATGCTGACGTGTTCCCGAGCATGGTGACGCAGATGGTGGCCATCGGTGAAGAGTCCGGTGCGCTCGATGCGATGCTGGGCAAGGTCGCCGACTTCTACGAAGAAGAAGTGGACGAGGCGGTAGCCCAGCTCTCGAGCCTGATGGAACCGATGATCATGGTGATCCTGGGCGTGCTGATCGGTGGCCTGGTGGTTGCGATGTACCTGCCAATCTTCAAACTCGGTTCGGTGGTGTAACCAGCATGCAAGACGTATTCATGCTGTTTTCGCCACCAGCCACGCTGGCCGCCGCTGTGGTGGCCGGCATCCTTGGCCTGCTGATCGGCAGTTTCCTGAACGTGGTGATCCACCGCGTGCCGATCATGATGCAGCGCGAGGTCGACAGCGTCTGCGCCTGCGAACGCGATGAACCGGAACCGCATCCGGAGCGCTACAACCTGGTGGTGCCGCGTTCGGCCTGCCCGCATTGCAAGCACCAGATCACGGCGCTGGAAAACATCCCGGTCATCAGCTGGCTGGTGCTGCGCGGAAAATGCAGCTCCTGCAAGGCGCCGATTTCGGCGCGTTATCCGGCGATCGAGCTCCTCAGCGGCCTGCTGTCGGCCGGCCTGGTGTGGCACTTCGGCTCGGGCTGGGCCGGCATGGCCACCCTGGTCTTCGGCTGGCTGCTGATCGCGATGACCTTTATCGACCTCGACACGCAGTTGCTGCCGGACGACCTGACCCTGCCGCTGATGTGGCTGGGCCTGCTGGTCAACGTGAAAGGCCTGTTCGTGCCGCTGCAGGACGCCGTACTGGGCGCAGCCGCCGGCTATATGGTGCTGTGGACGGTGTACTGGGTGTTCAAGCTGGTGCGCGGCAAGGAAGGCATGGGCTACGGCGACTTCAAGCTGCTGGCGGCCCTCGGCGCCTGGATGGGCTGGCAGATGCTGCCGGCAATTATCCTGCTGTCCTCGGTGGTCGGCGCAGTGGTTGGCATCGGCATCATCGTCGCGTCGCGCATGGGCTTCGACCACAAGATCCCCTTCGGCCCTTACCTGGCCGGCGCCGGCCTGGTGGCACTGCTGTGCGGCCAGCAAATCACTGCAATGTTGTACGGCGTACCGGGCTGACATGCCGGCGCGCTTCGTGGTCGGCCTGACAGGCGGCATCGGCAGCGGTAAAAGCCTGATCGCCAATATGTTTGCCGACCGCGGTGCCAGCATCGTCGACACCGACCAGATTGCCCACGCTTTAACCGGGCCCAATGGCGCCGCCATGCCCGACATCCTGGCCGAATTCGGCCCCCACATGGCCGACAGCCACGGCGCCATGGACCGCGCCAAAATGCGCGAACTGGTATTCCGCGAACCAGCGGCCAAGCGCCGGCTGGAAGCCATCCTCCACCCCATGATCCGCGACGCCACCCTGGCGGCCGCCGCCGATGCCAGCGGCGACTACGTCATGCTGGCCATCCCCCTGCTGGTTGAATCCGGCGCCTGGAAGCAGCGCGTCAACCGCGTGCTGGTCATCGACTGCCCGGAAGAAATCCAGGTAGCGCGCGTGATGGCGCGCAATGGCCTGGCGGAAGACCAGGTGCGGGCCATCATGGCGACCCAGGTACCGCGCGCCGTGCGGCTGGCGGCAGCCGACGATGTCATAGACAACGGCGGCCGGATCGAAGCTTTAACCCCTCAAGTAGACCATTTGCATGGTTTTTATCAGCAATATTTGTAATTTTGCTTCGCATAGTTCAGAATCACGAGATTATTAATAGGTCTTCCAGACGAGGGATGCTTTGATCGTTTACGAATATCCTTTCAATGAGCGCATCCGCACCTTGCTGCGCCTGGAGGATTTATACGAGAAATTCAAGTTCTTCGTGCATCAGGAACACCCGATGCAGCATCACGTCGCATTGGCCACCATCTTCGACATGCTCGAAGTCGCCGGCCGCGCCGACCTCAAGTCCGACCTGCTGCAGGAACTCGAGCGCCAGCGCCAGAGCCTGCTTGGCTACCGCTCCAACCCGAACGTCCAGGCCGAAATGCTGGACGCCATCCTCACCGAACTCGATAGCGTGTCGAGCGCCCTGGTCGCCTCCCAAGGCAAGACCGGACAGAACGTGCGCGACAATGAGTGGCTGATGAGTATTCGCGGCCGCACCATCATCCCCGGCGGCGCCTGCGAATTTGACCTGCCTTCCTATTACGCCTGGCAAAAGCAGCCGGCCGAAAAGCGTTTCAACGATATCGTCACCTGGTTCAACCCGCTGGCACCGTTGTTCGACGCCCTGGCCCTGGTATTGCGGCTGCTGCGCGATTCCGGCGCACCGGTCAAAATGATCGCTAATGCGGGAAGTTACCAGCAGATGCTTCAAGGCAAGGTCTACCAGATGCTGCGCCTGTCGGTCGACCAGGCGCTGGGGGCAATCCCCGAGATCTCGGCCAACAAATACATGCTGTGGGTGCGTTTCACCTCCCAGGGCGGCGACCTGAAGCCCAAGCCGCTGGATGAAGATGTACCATTCGAGCTCACCCTCTGTAATTTCTAAGCACCATGCCTACTGTCGTTGAATGCCCCACCTGCCACACCAAGGTAGAGTGGACGGAAGCCAATAAATACCGCCCTTTCTGCAGCGAGCGCTGCAAGATGATCGACCTGGGCGCCTGGGCCGAGGAAAAATACACCATCCCCGGCACCGCCCCCGCCGATCCCCTGGACGAAGACAAGCAATAAGAAAGTCGGGGTCAGCTCCGGCAATCGGACATTTTGTCCGATTGCCGGAGCTGACCCCGACTTTTAATATCGTACTTTGTCGAGCCACTCCAGCAAGGGTATGGTGGCTGGCAACAGCGGTTCGACACCTACCGTTCCTTGCCAGGCGAAGGCCTGGCCTTCCAGGCTTTGCGGTTCGCCGCTCCATTCGCGGCTGATGAAGAAGTGCAATCGCACGTGGGCGTGCTCGTACACGTGCTCCACGCCGCACCATTCTTCCGCACTCTGGATATGGATGCCCAGTTCCTCGACGAACTCGCGCTTGAGCGCTTCGAGGATGGTTTCGCCCGGGTCGACTTTCCCGCCCGGGAATTCCCAATAGCCGGCGTAGGGCTTGCCTTCCGGGCGCTGGCCAAGCAGGACGTCGCCATTGGGCTGCATCAGGATGCCGACCGCCACGTCGATCGGGCGCGGCGAATGCAGTGCGGCGCTCATGGCAGCCTCCCGGCGTAATCGCGTGCGAATTGCCAGGCTACGCGGCCGGAACGCGAGCCGCGCTGCAGCGCCCATTGCAGGGCTTCGGCGCGGGCGTCGGCGATCTGCGGTACGCTGCAACCGAATGCTGCCAGCCAGTGCGCCACGATGCCCAGGTAATCGTCCTGCTTGAACGGGTAGAACGACAGCCACAGGCCGAAGCGTTCGGACAGCGAAATCTTTTCTTCCACCGTTTCGCCCGGATGCAGGTCGCCATCCTCGTCATGCTTGTAAGTGGCATTGTCCGACATGCGCTCGGGCATCAGGTGGCGGCGGTTGGAGGTGGCGTAGATCAGCACATTGTCGATCACGGCCGACACCGAACCGTCCAGCGCCACCTTCAGCGCCTTGTAGCCGCTTTCCCCTTCCTCGAACGACAGGTCGTCGCAGAACACCACGAAATGCTCCGGGCGTCCTGCGACCAGGTCCATGATGTCGGGCAGGTCGTGCAGGTCGCCCTTGTCGACTTCAATCAGGCGCAGGCCTTGCGGTGCAAACTCCGCCAGGCAAGCCTTGATCAGCGAAGACTTGCCGGTGCCGCGCGCGCCGGTCAGCAGCACGTTGTTGGCTGGCTTGCCTTCCACGAACTGGCGCGTGTTCTGCTCGATCTGCGCCTTCTGGCGGGCGATATGCTGCAAGTCGTCGAAAGCGATTTGCGCAGGGCGCGGTACCGGCTGCAGGTAGCCGGTATGGCCCCGCTTGCGCCAGCGGAAAGCGGTGGACGCCTTCCAGTCGGGCTTTGCAGCCGCAGGCGGCACGATGGCTTCCACGCGCGCCAGCAAAGCCTCGGCGCGCTTGAGGAATTGGTCGAGTTGGTTCGACATCCGCTCAGGAACGGTAGTCGGCGTTGATCGACACGTAGTCGTGCGACAGGTCGCAGGTGTAGACGGTGGAAGCGGCAGTGCCGCGCGCTAGTTTCACGCGCACGGTGATTTCGCTTTGCTTCATCACGCGCTGGCCCTGCTCTTCCTTGTAGTCCGGATTGCGGCCGCCGTCCTTGGCCACCCACACGTCGTCCAGGTAGAGGTTGATTTTGCTGACGTCCAGGTCGTCCACGCCGGCATAGCCGATGGCGGCCAGGATGCGGCCCAGGTTAGGGTCGGAGGCGAAGAACGCCGTCTTCACCAGCGGCGAGTGGCCGATCGAGTAGGCGATCTTGCGGCACTCGTCGGTATCCTTGCCGTCTTCCACGGTGATGGTCATGAACTTGGTCGCGCCTTCGCCGTCGCGCACGATGGCCTGCGCCAGGAATACCGACAGCTCGGTCACCGCGGCAGCCAGCGCCTTGTATTCAGGCGAGTCGACGGAATCGAC
This sequence comes from Duganella sp. Root198D2, assembly GCF_001428585.1. NCBI lineage: Bacteria > Pseudomonadati > Pseudomonadota > Betaproteobacteria > Burkholderiales > Oxalobacteraceae > Duganella > Duganella sp. Root198D2. The sequence continues at coordinate 422,016 of NZ_LMIC01000002.1, forward strand.
CACCAGGGTGCCGGCACCGGTGGCCACCAGCATGAAGGAATCGTTGGTCGACGTGTCGCCATCGATGGTGATGCAGTTGAAGGACTTGTCGGCCGCTTCCTTGACCAGCACGTCCAGCACCGGCTGCGCCACTTTGGCGTCGAAGGCCAGGTAGCCCAGCATGGTGGCCATGTTCGGCTTGATCATGCCGGCGCCTTTGGAAATGCCGGTCATGGTGACTTTGTGGCCGGCGATATCGACGGTGCGCGAACCCGCCTTAGGCTGGGTGTCGGTGGTCATGATCGCTTCGGCGGCATTGAACCAGTTGTCCAGTTTCAGGTTCTGGAGCGCCTTCGGCAGGCCGGCCACGATTTTTTCGACCGGCAGCGGCTCCAGGATCACGCCGGTGGAGAACGGCAGGATCTGCTGCGCGTCGCAACCCAGCTCCTTGGCCAGCGCAGCGCAGGTGGTGCGGGCATTGGCCAGGCCGGATTCGCCGGTGCCGGCGTTGGCATTGCCGGTGTTGATCATCAGCGCGCGGATCGGCTTGCCGCCCGCTTTCACGGCCGCCAGGTTTTCCTTCGAAATCTGCACCGGTGCGGCGCAAAAGCGGTTCAGCGTGAACACACCGGACACGGCGGCGCCATCGGCCAGCTTCAGGACCAGCACGTCCTTGCGACCCGGCTTCTTGATACCGGCTTCGGCATAGCCAAGCTCGATACCGGCAACCGGCTTCAGGTCGGCGGCGACAGGGATAGGGGAATTGACGGCCATGGTTTTCTTCTCAATCTTGATGGGGAACGAAGCTGTTATTTTAAACGCACGCGCATTCCAGTGCGCAGTGCAATAACACCAATCAACGAACGCAAAAACCCCACACTTTGTAGAAGCTGCTCTCTAATTGTGCAGGATTCGTTTCAAATCAGTTCAATTTTCGTTTATCATGGGCAACTGTCATAAATAAAATGATATCACTTTGGTGCGCTGCACTATCAATAAAATAACATTCGATCGGATCACTTTCATGAAGAAACAGCTTCTCGCCGCCGCCATGCTGGCTGCTACCGGCATGATGGCCCAGGCCGGTACCCTGGGCGACGGTAACCTGAGTATCAGTGGCTTTGGCACCCTGGGTGTGGCCAAGACCAACTCCGATGACGCAAAATTCGCACGCTACAACCAGGCAGCCGGCACCGGCGACTCGCCACGCATCGGCCTGGACAGCAACCTCGGCCTGCAAGCCACCTACACCTTCAACGAGAGCCTGTCGGGCACCGTGCAGGTACTGACCCGCAAGAACACCAGCCAGCAGTTCACCACCGACTTCACCTGGGGCTTCCTGAAGTACAAACTGAACGACGAGACCAATGTGCGCCTGGGCCGCGTTGTGCTGCCAGCCTTCCTGATCTCGGACTACCAGAACGTCGGCTACGCCAACACCATGATGCGCCCGCCGATCGAAATGTACGGCCAGGCCCCGATCGAAAACATGGACGGTGCTGACATCAACTGGCAGCACGCCTTCGGCGACACCAATGTCACCGTGCAGGGCTTCGGTGGCGTCAGCCGTGGCAAGCTGTACATCCCGACCGGCGGCGGCTCCGTTGCCAAGCACCAGTCGCCAGTCTTCGGCGCTGCCGTGACGGCCGAATACGGTCCGTTCACCGCCCGCCTGGCGCACGCCCGCGCCAAGATCGAAGTCAACAACCTGGCCCCGATCAACGCCCTGACCGACGGCCTGGCCGCGACCAAGGTGCCGGCCGCGATCCAGCTCGCCGACGACCTGACCCTGCGGGGCGGCAAGAAGATGAGCTTCACCGAAATCGGCCTGACGATGGACTGGAAGAACATCGTGCTGCAAGCCGAGTACGCCCAGCGCCGCGCCCACGAGCCGGTCTACATCCCCGAGACCAACTCGGGCTACATCATGGCCGGCTACCGTTTCGGCAAAGTGCTGCCTTACTACGCGCACGCCTATTACAAGGACGCCGGCACTTCCGTGAACGTGCCGACCCTGCCGGCAGCCCACCCGCTGGCCTCGACCTTCGGTGCGGTACGCGGCCTGCTGGCTTCGCCTGAGCAAAAGTCCGACCTGATCGGCATGCGCTGGGACTTCGCCAAATCGCTGGCCCTGAAAGTGCAGATCGACCACGTCAAGCCACAGAAAAAAGGCGGCTCCCTGATCCTGCCTGGCGGCGTAATGACCTACAACAACAGCGTGAACGTCTATGCCGCCGGCATCGACTTCGTCTTCTAAGGAGATCTGGCCATGAAAAAAATCCTGAGCGCCCTCCTCGCTTCGGCCCTGGCTGCCGCGGCCCTGCCGGCGTCGGCCGAAATCGTCGTGATCGTCAACAAGGACAATCCGGCTTCGCGCATGTTCTCGGAACAGGCATCCCAGTTCTTCCTCGGCAAATCGGCCATGTTCACCCCGGTGGACCAGGCTGAAGGCTCCAAGATCCGCACCGACTTCTACCAGAAAGTCGCGGAAAAGGACCCGGCCCAGGTGAAAGCCATCTGGTCCAAGCTGGTGTTCACCGGCAAGGCCACGCCACCGAAGGAATTCAAGTCCAACGCCGAGGTCAAGAAGGCCGTGGCGGACGATCCGAAAGCCATCGGCTACATCGACAAATCGGCTGCCGACGACAGCGTCAAGGTCATCCTGACCCTGCCGTAAGCCGAAAACGTTTTACTGCGCCCGCTACGCGCCAACGCCGCCCCGCAACAGCCGGGCGGCGTTTTTTTTCGATCTCGGCAACTTTCACAAATGAAGAGATACAATGCCGTGATAATTCATCAATAAGAATGTCCACCTAGGGGTCAGGAACAAAAGTGGACATTTATCCCGGGGGTCGCTTTGAAACTTTCGCTGCGCGCGAAATTCCTGCTGCTGAGCGCTTTCGTCCAGGCCGTGGTGGTGGCGCTGTTAATTGGCAACAGCTTGCGCCTGATGAGCAATGCCGTCAGCCGCAACGCCGACCGCGTTGCCCACGAATATGCCGTCAACCTCAACCTGACCCTGACGCCTTATTCCAGCAGCGGCCGGCTGGGCGAACTACGCAGCTATTGGTCGGAAATGCTGTCCGACCCGCGCGACAGCTTCTTGCGCTACATCGTGATCCTCGACGCTTCGGGCGACACCGTGCTGGAAGCCGGCGAGCGCCCGGACTTCATGCCGGAAGCGCTGCGCCAGGCCCAGTTGGGCGGCGGCGTGCGCACTTCCGTCGACGGCAACCTGCTGCACGCGCAGGCGCCGCTGCTGTTGAAGGACAACCAGGTCGGCATGCTGCACTTCGGCCTCTCCACCGTCGACCTGGTAACGGCGCGCGATGACGTGCTGCGCCAGGGCGGCCTGATCGCCCTGCTTGGCTTCGCGCTGGCCCTGCTCCTGTTCTATGCCATGACGCGCGGCGTCAGCATGCGCCTTGGCGCCCTGACGCGCCACTCGGAAAAGCTGGCCGAAGGCCAGTTCAGCCAGTTGCCCGAAAGCGGCGGCGACGAACTCGAAGTGGTGACCCACTCGCTCAACATGATGAGCGCCGCGCTGCGCGAACGCATCGCCCAGCTCGAAGAGTCGCAGCGCCGCCTGTGCGAGTCGGAAGAACGCTTCCGCACCCTGTTCGACATGACGCCTCTGCCGCTGTCGGTGTCCGACCAGGATGGCCGCATCATCGGCGCCAACCAGGCACTTGCCCGCACCTTCGGCACTCCGCTGCACGAACTGATTGGCAGGCGCTCGGATGAAGTGTCGTTCTGGGCGTCGCCGAACGAACGCCAGCGCATCTGGGACGAATTCCGCCGGCATGGCGTGGTGCGCGGTGAGATGGCCGATGTGGTACTGCCTGATGGCGGGCCGGGCCAGGTGGCGATCTGGTCGTCCTCACTGCTCCTGGACGGCAAGCACGCCATCATCTGGGCCCTGCTCGACCTGACGCAGGAGATGCAGGCCAAGCAGCAGTTACGCGAATTGAATGATGCGCTGGAGTCGCGCGTGCGCGAACGGTCGGCTGCACTGGAACAGGCCAACCGCGACCTGTCGCACGCGCTGGAGACTTTGCAGCGCACGCAGCATGACCTGATCGCCTCAGAAAAAATGGCGTCGCTCGGCTCGCTGGTGGCAGGCATCGCGCACGAACTGAATACGCCGATCGGCAATAGCCTGCTGGCCTCCACTGCGCTCGACGACCGAGTGAAGGAATTCAAGCAGTCGGTCGCCGACGGCTCGGTGCGGCGTTCGACACTGAATCATCACCTGGAAGAAGTGCAGCTCGCGTGCGGCCTGATTTCCAGTTCGCTGGAAAAGGCTGCCGCCCTGATTGCCTCGTTCAAGCAGATCGCTGTGGACCAGACCAACGACCAGCGCCGCCGCTTCCGCCTGCGGGCAGTGGCGCTCGATACCGCAGCAACTTACACGCCGCGCCTGCGCCGCGGTGCAATCCACATGGAAATCGACGTTCCGTATGAGCTGGAACTCGATTCTTATCCAGGCAGCGTGTACCAGGTGTTCAATAACCTGATCAACAACTCCCTGATGCACGCTTTCGAAGGCCGCAGCAGCGGCAAGCTGTGGCTTACAGCCCGCGCGATCGAGGGTGGACAGGTCGAAATTGTATTCCGCGACGACGGCGCCGGCATGCCGGAAGAAGTGCAGCGCAAAGTGTTCGATCCCTTCTTCACCACCAAAATGGGCAATGGCGGCACAGGCCTGGGCATGAACATCGTCTACAACATCGTCACGGGAGTAATGGGCGGCCGCATTACCATCGAGTCCGCGGCGGGCGACGGTACCACGGTGCGCATATTGCTCCCGGCCAGCTCACCGCAAAAGGACTAGGCGTCCGCCTGTGAACCTGGCGCGCCCAGCAAACCCTGCTCGCGAATAAAGCTGACCACGTCCTGCACGCCCTGCCCGCTGCGCAAATTGGTGAACACGAAAGGACGTTCGCCCCGCTGCTGTGCGGCGTCGCGCGCCATCACTTCCAGGTCTGCGCCCACATGCGGGGCCAGGTCGGTCTTGTTGATGATCAGCAGATCGGAGCGCGTGATACCCGGCCCGCCCTTGCGCGGAATCTTTTCACCGCCCGCCACATCGATCACATACAGGGTCAGGTCCGACAGCTCAGGACTGAAGGTCGCGGCCAGATTGTCGCCGCCGGATTCGACCAGGATCAGGTCCAGCGCCGGAAAATCCGCCTGCAGGCGCGCGATCGCCTCCAGGTTGATCGACGCGTCCTCCCGGATCGCAGTGTGCGGGCAGCCGCCCGTCTCCACGCCCATCAGGCGCTCCGGCGGCAGCGCCTGGGCGCGCAGCAGGATCTCCATGTCTTCACGCGTGTAGATGTCGTTGGTGATCACGGCCATGTCGTAATCGTCGCGCATGGCCTTGCACAGCATTTCGCAGAGGGCGGTCTTGCCAGAGCCGACCGGGCCGCCGATGCCGACGCGCAGGGGATTGGATACCATAGTCATTCCTTTATGAACGGTAAAGCCTGCCGTGCTGCACCTCGTGCCGCATCGACAGCAGGGACAGCCCGGGCGCCCAGTTGGACATGTCCCAATCGTCCAGCGCTTGCGCAACCCGCGCCGCTTCTTCAATTTCCGGGCGCAGCGACAGCAGCAGCCGCTGGCCCGCCACCTGCCCCAGCGGGATGGATTTGACGCACACCAGTACCTGGTTCTCGGCCCAGCCGAACAGCATGGCCAGCAACGCCGCGTTGTGAGGAACGCCCAGCGCATGCACGGCACGCGCCAGGGCGGCCAGGTAAGCCTCCTCGCCTTCCGTGGCCGGCGCCAGCTCCAGCTCGGCCAACAGGCGCGCCAGCGAAAAACCCATCTGCACCGATTCCGCGCGCAGTTCCGCCGTATCGCGCGAAGCCAGGTAGCGTTCGGCCCAGCACGCGGCACACGCCGCATCGCCTGCAGCGTGGGCGCGCAGCAGGCGCCAGAACAGCGGGGCGTCCCAGCGCGCCAGCACTTCGTGCAGCATGCTGCTCATCCACTGGCGCGCCGTTGCGGCGTCGTGCACGCTGCCTTGCTCCAGCGCCGCCTCCAGTCCTTGCGAATAACTGTAAGCACCAACCGGCAGCGCCGGGCTGGCGAATTGCAGCAGGTGCAGCAGGGCTTGCGCTTCCATCGCTACGCGTCCGCCGGGCGATGGATCTTTTGCCGCAGCGGCACCGGGGCCAACGGGTGGCCGTGCGCATGGCCGCCGGAATAGGCGCCCGGCTCCGGCTCGAATGCCGCCATGTCTTGCGTCACCAGCGCTCCCAGCCCGGTCAGCATGTCGCGCAGCACCGGATCAGCGCGGATGCGCAGGAAGCCGTCCCCCACCTCCACCTGGCTATGCCGGTTGCCGAGATGGAAAGCGCAGCGCAGCAGGCCGTGCGCGTCGGCGGCGCGCACGGTATAAACCGGCTCCGCAGCGGCGCGCACGCGCGCCACGAAACCGGTTTCACCGGCCAGCAGGTCGCCTTCGCGCAATACCGTGCCGCGCGCGGTGAACAAGGCGATTTCCTCGCCCGAAACCAGGCGCGCGCGCTGGCGGCACTTCTCGCGCTGGTCGTAAGTCAGTACCAGTTCGCCGTCCACGCGTTCGGCGGCGGCCAGTTTGGTGTGCAGGGTCAGCATCGTCATCGCTCGTTCAGAACAGGAAATAGCGCTGTGCCATCGGCAGCACTGGTGCGGCTTCGCACACCAGCAGCTGGCCATCGGCACGCACTTCATAGGTTTCGGGATCGACCTCCATGTGCGGGGCCGCGCCATTGTGGACCATATCGGCTTTGCGCAGCTTGCGCGTGGCGCGCACCGGCACCACGCGCTTGGCCAGCCCGAGGCGCTGCGCCACGCCGGCCTCGAACGCCGCCTGCGAGACGAAGGTCAGCGACTTTTTCAAGCCGCCGCCGAAGGCGCCGAACATCGGCCGCATGTACACCGGCTGCGGTGTGGGAATCGAGGCGTTCGGATCCCCCATCTGGGCACAGGCGATCATGCCGCCCTTCAGCACCATCGATGGCTTGACGCCGAAGAATGCCGGCCGCCACAGCACCAGGTCGGCCAGCTTGCCCACTTCCAGCGAGCCCACCACGTGCGACACGCCATGTGCGATGGCGGGATTGATGGTGTATTTCGCCACGTAGCGCTTGACGCGCGTGTTGTCGCTGCGTTCGCTGTCGCCCGGCAGCGCGCCGCGCTGCACTTTCATCTTGTGCGCGGTCTGCCAGGTGCGCATGATGACTTCCCCCACCCGCCCCATGGCTTGCGAATCGGACGACATCATCGAGATCGCGCCCAGGTCGTGCAGGATGTCTTCGGCCGCGATGGTCTCGCGGCGGATGCGCGATTCGGCGAAGGCCACGTCTTCGGCGATGGCGGCGTCCAGGTGGTGGCACACCATCAGCATGTCCAGGTGCTCGTCCAGGGTGTTGACGGTGAACGGGCGGGTCGGGTTGGTGGACGACGGCAGCACATTGGACTGGCCGACTGCCGCAATGATGTCCGGCGCATGGCCGCCGCCCGCGCCTTCGGTATGGAAGGTGTGGATGGTGCGGTCCTTGAACGCCGCCAGCGTCGCCTCCAGGAAGCCGCCTTCGTTCAGCGTGTCGGTATGGATGGCAACCTGCACGTCCATGCGGTCGGCAACCGACAGGCAGTTGTCGATTGCGGCCGGCGTGCTGCCCCAGTCCTCGTGCAGCTTCAGGCCGATGGCGCCGGCCTCAACCTGTTCTTCCAAGGGGCGCGGCAGGCTCACATTGCCCTTGCCCAGGAAACCCAGGTTCATCGGGAAGGCGTCGGCCGCTGCCAGCATGGCGTGGATATGCCATGGGCCGGGCGTGCAGGTGGTGGCCGCGGTGCCGACGGCCGGCCCGGTGCCGCCGCCGATCATGGTGGTCACACCCGATGCCAGGGCTTCTTCGATCTGCTGCGGACAGATGAAATGGATGTGCGTATCGACCCCGCCGGCGGTGACGATCATGCCTTCGCCCGCAATGATCTCGGTGGCGCCGCCGATGGCCATCGTCACGCCCGGCTGGATGTCGGGGTTGCCGGCCTTGCCGATGGCGGCGATCTGGCCGTCCTTCAAGCCGATATCGGCTTTCACGATGCCCCAGTGGTCGAGGATCACGGCATTGGTGATCACCGTGTCCATCACGTCCCGGTGCGGCAGCTGCGATTGGCCCATGCCGTCGCGGATGACCTTGCCGCCGCCGAACTTCACCTCTTCGCCGGGAATGGCGTAGTCATGTTCGATCTCGATGAACAGTTCGGTATCGGCCAGGCGGATGCGGTCACCCTTGGTCGGCCCGAACATTTCCGCATATGCGCGGCGCGAAATCCGGGCCATTACGCCTCCCCGTCCAATGCGCCCATCACGCGGGCGTTGAAGCCATACACCTGGCGCGTGCCGGCCAGCGCCACCAGCTGCACCGTGCGGCGCTGGCCGGGTTCGAAGCGCACCGCGGTACCGGCCGCGATATCAAGCCGCATACCGCGCGCCTGGGCGCGCTCGAACTGCAGCGCCTCATTGACCTCAAAAAAATGGAAATGCGAGCCGACCTGCACCGGCCGGTCGCCGCTGTTGGCCACCACCAGGGTGCAGCCGGCACGGCCGGCGTTGAGCGTGATGTCGCCCTCTTCAAGCAGGTATTCGCCAGGTATCATGCCGTCCTCAAATGATAGGGTGGTGGACGGTGACCAGCTTGGTGCCGTCGGGGAAAGTCGCTTCGACCTGGATGTCGGGAATCATTTCGGGCACGCCCTCCATCACATCGTCGCGCGCCAGCACCTGGCTGCCCTCGGACATCAACTGGGCCACGGTCTTGCCGTCGCGCGCGCCTTCCAGGATCGCCGCGCTGATCAGGGCCACCGCTTCCGGGTAGTTGAGCTTGAGGCCGCGCGCGCGGCGGCGCTCCGCCAGCAGCGCGGCCGTGAACAGCAGCAGCTTGTCTTTTTCACGTGGAGAAAGGTCCATATCAGGTATTCCATATGCGGAGTTCGGTTGCGGGGCGCGCCATCCAATGCGGGCGCAAGGCTTGCCAGGCCTGCGCCATCAGCTTGCGCGCACATTCGGCATCGTGCCCCAGGTAGCGCACTACCGACACGGATTTGAGCGCCGTCACGCCCAGCGCCGGGTCCAGCGCGCGCAACTGCGCGATAAGCGCGGCGTCGGCGCAGCGTCCTGCCGCCAGCAAGGTGGCGCATACCGTCGCGCCGCCCAGCACATGCGGACTTTGCATGGCGCTGCTGCCGCCATGCAGCACGCCCTGGTCCCACCACAGCAGGCGCCCGGCCTGGCGTACCTGCAATTGCTGGCGTACCGTACCGCGTGCAAAGCGCTCGCCGCTGGCGCTGCGGCCAAAGCACAGGATGTCGCAGCCGAGGTAGCGCGCGCCGGGCGCCAGTTCGACCTGCTGCAGCAGATGTGCATCGGTGGCGTCGAAGAAGATGGTTTCCTGCGGCAGCCATTCCAGCCGCGCGTCTTGTTCCAGCCGGATGCTGACCCGCTGCGAGGCAGGCTTGCCATTGGCGCGGTACCACTTGGCGGCGCCCGGCGTAGTCAGCAGGGCATGCGCAGCGGCATCAGCCGTGACGTCGATACACAGTGCATCGCCACCGGCAATGCCGGCCGGTGGATGCAGAACGATGTTATGGCAAACGGTTTCTCCTTCCGGATAGAACGCCTTTTGCACACGCAAGGGGCCGCTGTGTGTGCGCTGCACCAGCCGCGTCGCGGCGCCGGCGCGCGCATAGCGCAGCGCCAGGCTGGCACGCCACGAGGCGGGGGGCAACGATGCGGCGGGAAGGTCGATGCGCATGACAGCCACCACTATCCCAAGGATGCGTCGGAGGGCGCCCTTGCCCGCGGGCGCGCGACGACTTTGGCCAGCAGGAAGCTGCCCGCCAATACCACTACCAGTGCCGCACCGAAAGCAAGCTCCTTGCCTTCGCTCCAGGCGACGATCGCGGGCGATGACAGTTTCAGGATGCCGAAACCCGCGACCAGGAAACTCAGGCCAGCCACCACCCAGCCCATGATGCGCGACGCCAGTACCGCCGCCTCGCCACTACGGCGCAGCAAGCGCGCAATCCAGAAACCGTGCACGCCATCGGCTACCAGCATTCCCAGCGTAAACAACACGCCCAGCAGCAACGCATGCTGCCAGCCGCCGAACTGCGTGGCAGCAACGGCGAACAGACTGGCCTGGCTGACGGTATCGAACGACAACGCAAACAAGGCGCCCACCAGCGCCACCCCGCCCGGGCCCGATGCCGCGGCAAGAGGACCCAGGAAGCGGCCTTTCAATCCGACTGGCGCAACCATCTGCCCTGCAGGTGCACTAAGCAACGCGTGAGCATTCAACAGTCCCAAGCCGATCAGGCAGGCGATCGAGACCCAGGCACCGCATAGTTCAAGCCAGGCCGGCGGCTGCCAGTAGCCGGCCAGTGTGCTGAGCGCCAGCGCGATGGCGGTAACCACGGCGCCGTGTCCCAGTGAGAACCAGGCTCCGCACTGGCGCGCCAGTCGCGCGCGGGCCGGCATATTCCAGCGCGCCAGGCCGTCAATCGTTGCCAGGTGGTCAGCGTCGAAACCGTGCTTCAAGCCCAGGCTGAGCACCAGCAAACAGAGTCCAATCAAATTGTCGGGAAGCTTATCGGTCATGCTCTTCAATAAGCAAGACGCATACCAGTTACCCGAGAACCAAGCCACGGCCAATGGGCATAGTAATTGCATCAGAGCTGTAGCCTGCCAGAACAACGCGAACCATGAATAACTCTGCACCAAATGTGGAAAGCCCACGCACCAAAACGGTTCAGCGCATCGTCAAGATAAGGCGCGACTACAATACCTGGGTCGCCAATGAAACCATCGAAGACTATGCGCTGCGCTTCACGCCGCGCACCTTTCGCAAATGGTCCATTTTTCGCGTCGCCAATACCGCGTTTGGTGCGATTGCCTTCCTGGTGCTGGAAGCGATAGGCGGAACGCTGGCCGTGCATTACGGCTTCATCAATGCCTTCTGGGCCATCCTGGCGGTCAGCCTGATCATTTTCCTGTCCGGCCTGCCCATCAGCTATTACGCGGCGCGCCACGGCGTCGACATGGACTTGCTGACCCGCGGCGCCGGCTTCGGCTATATCGGCTCCACCATTTCCTCGTTTATCTACGCTTCCTTTACTTTCATCCTGTTTGCACTGGAGGCGGCCATCATGGCGTATGCGCTGGAACTGTATTTCGGCCTGCCGCTGTGGCTCGGCTACCTGGCCAGCGCGCTGGCGGTGGTGCCCCTGGTGACGCACGGCGTGACCCTGATCAGCCGCATCCAGATGGTGAGCCAGCCACTCTGGCTGCTGCTGATGGCGCTGCCCTTCATCGCCATTGCTTTCAAGCGGCCCGACCTTCCCGGCCAGTTGCTCCGGTTCGCCGGCACCGACCCGGCCCATGCCCATTTCAATACGCTGGCCTTTGGCGCTGCCACCGCCGTCGGGGTGGCCCTCATCCCTCAGATTGGTGAACAGGTCGACTTCCTGCGCTTCATGCCGCCGCCTGGAAAGAAGCGCCTGCACTGGCATCTTGGCGTGCTGGCCGCGGGTCCTGGCTGGGCGGTGGTCGGGGCACTGAAAATGCTGGCCGGCGCCCTGCTCGCCCTGCTCGCGCTGGAAGGCGGCGCCAGCCTGGCGCAGGCAGTCAACCCGACCCATATGTACCTGGCCGGCTTCAGCCTGGTCGGCGCCGGCCATGGCCTGGCGCTGCTGGCCACCGTCGTGTTTGTCGTGGTGTCGCAGGTCAAGATCAATATGACTAACGCCTATGCCGGCTCGCTGGCCTGGTCGAACTTCTTCGCGCGCCTGACCCACAGCCATCCGGGGCGCGTCGTGTGGGCCTGCTTCAATGCCCTGATTGCCGTGCTGTTGATGGAGCTCAATGTGTTCCAGGCGCTGGGCCAGGTGCTCGGGCTGTTCTCCAATATCGCCATCGCCTGGATCGCCGCCGTGGTGGCCGACCTGGTCATCAACAAGCCCTTGGGACTAAGCCCGGCAGGCATCGAATTCCGCCGCGCCTACCTGTACGATATCAATCCGGTTGGCGTGGGCGCCATGCTGCTTACCTCGCTACTGTCGGTAGCCGCGTTCACCGGCCTGTTCGGCGCTACGGCGCAAGCCTTTTCTGCCCTCATTGCGCTCGCCACCGCCTTCGCCACGGCGCCGGCCATCGCCTGCCTGACCGGCGGACGCTACTACATTGCACGCCAGGCCGCGGCGCCACACAGCAACACCTGCAGCATCTGCGAAAAATCCTACGAAGCGGAGGACATGGCGCATTGCCCGGCCTACCAGGGGCCGATCTGCTCGCTCTGCTGCTGCCTCGACGCACGCTGCGACGATGCATGCAAGCCCCATGCGCGCCTGTCCGTGCAATGGCAAGCGGCCATGCATTGGCTGCTGCCGAAGTCGGCCTGGCCTTACCTGGTCAGCGGGCTGGGCTACTACCTGCTGCTGCTGACGCTGACCCTGCTCTTCCTGGCGGGCCTGCTCGGACTGCTTTACCTGCATGAGGGTGCAGCCCTGCTGCAGGCCGGGCAGGCGCAGCTGCTGGCGCCATTGCGCCTGGCTTTCCTCAAGATCTTCGGCTCGCTGCTGCTGGTCAGCGCTATCGTGGCGTGGTGGCTGGTGCTGAACCGCGAAGGGCGCCGCGTGGCGCAGGAAGAAGCGCAGCAGGCCAGGAAGCTGGCCGACCAGGCCAACCAGGCCAAGAGCCGCTATATCGCCGGCATCAGCCATGAAATCCGCACCCCGCTCAACAGTATCCTCGGCTATGCGCAGTTGCTGGAGCACGACCCGGCCATGCCGCCGCACCGGCAGCAGGCCATCCGCGTCATACGCGGCAGCGGCGAGCACCTGCTGTCGCTGATCGAAGGCACGCTCGACATCGCCCGCATCGAGGGCGGCCGCCTGAGCGTCGACCTGCGCCCGCTGGAATTCGCCACCTTCATCGCGCAGCTGGTACTGATGTTCGAACAGCAGGCCGCCAGCAAGGCACTGGCTTTCCGCTACGAGGTGCAGGGCAGCCTGCCGGCGCTGGTGCGGGCCGACCGCAAGCGCCTTGGCCAGATCCTGATCAATATCCTCGGCAACGCGGTCAAGTTCACCAGCCAGGGCAGCATTGTTTTCCGCCTGCGCTACCAGCGCGACATGGCGCACTTTGAGGTGGAGGACAGCGGACCTGGCATCTTCGGGCACGAGCTGGAACGCATCTTCGAGCCCTTCGCGCGCGGCAGCGCCGGCGATGCCGCCAACTGCGGCGGCACCGGGCTCGGCCTGCCCATCAGCAAGCTGCTGACGGAGCTGATGGGCGGTGAACTGACGGTGCGCAGCACCCCGGGCACGGGCAGCGTCTTCGGCGTGCGCCTGTTGCTGCCACGGCTGCAGGCCGGGGCGCCGGAGCCCGATACCCCCGCGCTCCCGCGCAGCGGCTATGCCGGCGCCCGCCGCCGCATCCTGGTGGTCGACAATGACCCCAACGACCGCGAGCTGCTGGCGGAAATCCTGACGCCGCTCGGCTTCATCGTCGGCCAGGCCGCTTCCGGCCAGGAGTGCCTGCAATACCAGGCCGGCTTCACACCCGACCTGATCCTGATGGACCTGGCCATGCCAGGCATGGATGGCTGGGAAGCCAGCCACCTGCTGCGCACCGGGCATGGCTGTACTGTGCCGATCGGTATCGTTTCGGCCAATGCCTACGACAAGGGCTTGCCCAATCCGGCCGGCATCGGCGCCGATGACTTCTTCACCAAACCGGTGCAACTGGCCGAACTGCTGGATTGGATCGGGCGCCGCCTGCAGCTCGACTGGATCGTGCCGGCGGCCGCCGCTGCCAGCGCCCCGCCGCCCGGCTTGCCGCAACTGCCGCCGCCCGCCCAGCTCGCGACCCTGCGCGCCCAGGTCAGGGCCGGCTATATGCGCGGCATCAAGCAGCAGTTGGACGTCATCGCCGCGCTCGGCGAACCGTACCTGCATTTTGTCGCCATCATGCGGGCCCACGCGCAGCGCTTCGACCTGGAAGCGATGGCGCACTTGCTCGAACAGGGAGCATCCCATGCCACAAACGATTGAACGCCCGCCAGGCCAGCTGGTGCTGGTAGTTGACGACATGCCCGAAAACCTGGCCGTGCTGCACGACGCGCTGGATGAATCGGGCTACTCCGTGGTGGTTGCCAACAACGGCGCCACCGCGCTGCAACAGGCCCACTTGTTGCAGCCCGACGTCGTGCTGCTGGATGCCGTCATGCCCGGCATGGATGGCTTTGAAGTCTGCCGGCGCCTGAAAGCGGATCTCCAGACCCGCGCCATCCCGGTCATCTTCATGACGGGGCTGACCGAGAGCGAACATGTGGTGGCGGCATTCCAGGTCGGTGGCAGCGACTATGTGACCAAGCCGGTACGCCAGAACGAAATGCTGGCGCGCATCCGCACCCACACGCAGAACGCGCGCATGATGAGCCAGGCCCGCAGCGCCCTTGATGCCTTTGGCCATGCCGTGCTGGCGGTCGATCCGGACGAACGCATCATCTGGCAAACACCGTTGGCGCGGCAATGGCTGGATATTTACTTCCCGGCCCACGCCAAGTCGACGCTGCCGCCGCAGGTTTCGCCCTGGCTGCAGCGCGCCGTGCGGGCGCGCTCCGCCGGCGAGGAAGCAGCCGCGCTGGTCATTGCGCAAGGCGCGCGGCGCCTGATCTTCGCGCTGGGCGAGGCGGACGAAGCGGTCCAGTGGAGCGTGGTGCTGCGCGAAGAATCGGATGACGCGCTGGTGCAGTCGCTGATGGCGAAGCACCGCCTGACCCAGCGCGAAGCCGAAGTGCTGCATTGGGTCAGCAAGGGCAAGACCAACCACGACATCGGCGACATCCTCGGCACCAGCCCGCGCACCATCAACAAGCACCTGGAGCACGTGTTCGCGAAACTGGGCGTCGAGACGCGTACCGCCGCCGCCACGCTGGCCGTATCGTCTAGACCGCCAGGTGGCGGGTGATATCGCCGCTCGCCATCTGCGCCTGGCTGCCGGCCGCTACCACCTCGCCGCGCGCAAGCACGACGAAATGGTCGGCCAGCGCTTGGGCGAAATCGAAATACTGCTCGCACAACAGGATGGCGATGTCGCCGCGCTGGCGCAGCAGGCGGGTTACGCGTTCGATATCCTTGATGATGGAGGGCTGGATGCCCTCGGTCGGTTCGTCCAGGATCAGCACCTGCGGCCGTTGCAGCAGGGCGCGGGCGATGGCCAGCTGCTGTTGCTGGCCGCCGGACAGGTCGCCGCCGCGCCGCTGCAGCATCTCCTTCAGCACGGGAAACAGCTCGTAGACTTCGCCATTGATGCGCGCCGCCTCGCGGCCTGGCAGCGTGGCCATGCCCATGCGCAGGTTTTCCTCCACCGTCAGCCGGCCAAAGATCTCCCGGCCTTGCGGCACATAGGCGATGCCGGCCGCCGCGCGCGCATGGGGCGGCTGGCGCGTGATGTCGCGCCCGCCCAGCCGCACCGTGCCGCCGGAAACCGGCAGCACTCCCATCAGGCATTTCAGCAGCGTGGTCTTGCCCACGCCATTCCGGCCCAGCAAGGCCAGGCATTGGCCGCGCGCCACTTGCAGCGAGACGCCGCGCAAGGTGTGGGAAGAGCCATAGTACTGGTTCAGGTTTTCGGCTTGCAGCATCATCTTCCTAGCGCCCTAAATAGACTTCTATCACCCGTTCATCGGCCTGCACTTCGTCCATGCGGCCCTGTGCCAGTACCGCGCCTTCATGCAGCACCGTCACCTTGCCGCGCTGCGCGATCTCGGCCACGAAGCCCATATCGTGCTCCACCACCATGATGGAATGCTTGCCGCGCAGTTCGTTCAGCAATTCCGCGGTGCGCGCCGTTTCGGCGTCGGACATGCCGGCCACCGGTTCGTCCAGCAGGATCAATTGCGGGTCCTGGATCAGCAGCATGCCGATTTCCAGCCATTGTTTCTGGCCGTGCGAGAGCAATCCCGCCAGGCGTTGGGCCTGCCCTTCCAGGCGGATCTGGCGCAGGGTGGCGGCAATCTTGTCGCGCTGCTCGCCGCCCAGGCGCGCAAACAGCGAGGGGCGCACGCGCTTGTCCATTTTCATCGCCAGCTCCAGGTTTTCGAACACCGTATGCGACTCGAACACCGTCGGCCGCTGGAACTTGCGGCCAATGCCGGCTTGCGCAATCTGGTATTCCGTCAGCGCCGACAAATCGTGGCGCTGGCCGAACCAGGCGCTGCCCGAAGCGGGCCTGGTCTTGCCGGTGATGACATCCATCATCGTGGTCTTGCCGGCGCCATTGGGGCCGATGATGCAGCGCAGTTCTCCCACCGAGATATCGAGACTGAGCTTGTTCAGGGCACGCAAGCCGTCGAAATCGACCGTCACATCCTCCAGGTAAAGGATGGCGCCATGGCTGGTGTCCAGCCCATCGTCCTGCGCGAGCTTCATACCACCTCCTCCAGTTCTTGCCTGGGCGCCGGTGCGGTGCGTTGCGCGCGCCGAGGCAGGCGCAGACCCAGCAGCCCTTTCTGCATCAGCAGCGTCACCAGTATGAACAGCAGGCCCAGTGCAAACAGCCATAAGTCCGGGAAGGCGGCGGTGAACCAGCTCTTCAAGCCGTTTACCGTAAAGGCTCCGAGGATCGCTCCCAGTAGCGTGCCACGGCCGCCGACGGCCACCCAGACCACCATCTCGATCGAGTTAGCCGGCGACATTTCCGACGGATTGATAATGCCCACCTGCGGCACATACAAGGCACCGGCAATGGCGCACAGGATGGCCGACAGGGTCCAGACAAAGAGCTTGAACCATAACGGGTTGTAGCCGATGAACATCAGGCGTGCCTCCGAATCGCGCACTGCTTGCAGCACGCGACCCAGGCGCGACGTCACGGTCCAGCGGCACAGCAGCAGTGCGCCTGCCAGGAAGGCCAGGGTTACCAGGTACAGCACTGCCTTGGTGGAGGGCGCCGTGATGCTGAAGCCAAGAATGCGTTTGAAATCGGTGAAGCCGTTATTGCCGCCGAAGCCAGTGTCATTGCGGAAGAACAGCAGCATGCAGGCATAGGTCAGGGCTTGCGTGATGATCGAAAAATACACGCCCTTGATGCGCGAACGGAAAGCGAAGTAACCGAAAACGAAAGCCAACGCGCCCGGTACCAGCACTACCAGCGCCAGGCAGTACCAGAAGCTGTCCGTCATGGCCCAGTACCAGGGCAACTCCTTCCAGTCGAGGAAGACCATGAAGTCCGGCAGCGTGCTTTGATAGACGCCATCGCGCCCGATCGCGCGCATCAGGTACATGCCATGTGCATAGCCGCCCAAGGCAAAGAACAGGCCATGGCCCAGCGACAGGATGCCGGTGTAGCCCCACACCAGGTCAAGCGCCAGTGCCGCCAGGGCATAGCACATGAACTTGCCGGCCAGGCCGACCAGGTAGTCGGGCACATGCAGCGCATGTCCTGGCGGGAAGGCCAGATTGCAGGCCGGCAGCAAGGCCGCCAGCAACGCCAGGCCGGCCAGTGCGCACCAGGTGCGCCGGGAAAACAGCTTGTTCATTCGATGCTCCTGCCTTTGACCGCGAACAGTCCCTGCGGACGGCGCTGGATGAAGATGATGATGAAGGCGAGGATGGCGATCTTGGCCAGCACGGCACCTGCCGCAGGTTCCAGTAATTTGTTGGCTTCACCAAGCCCCAGGGCCGCGATCACAGTGCCGGCCAACTGGCCGACGCCGCCCAGCACCACCACCATGAAAGAGTCGATGATGTAGGACTGCCCGAGGTCCGGCCCCACATTGCCCAGCTGCGAAAGCGCCACGCCGCCCAGCCCCGCGATGCCGGAACCGAGACCGAAAGTCAGCATATCGATGCGCCCGGTCGGCACGCCGACGCAGCCGGCCATGCGGCGGTTCTGCATGACGGCGCGCACGAACAGGCCAAGCCGTGTGCCGTTCAGAAGCAGCCACACGCCGGCCGTCACCAGCACGGCAAACACGATGATGGCAATGCGGTTGTAGGGCAGCACCAGAGAGCCGAGCACCGTGACGCCGCCCGACATCCAGGCCGGGTTGGCGACTTCCACGTTCTGCGCGCCGAACAGGGTCCGCACCGCCTGCATCAGAACCAGGCTGATACCCCAGGTCGCGAGCAAGGTTTCCAACGGGCGTCCGTACAGCCAGCGGATCACACTGCGCTCCAGCGCCATGCCCACCAGCGCTGCCACGGCGAAAGCAGCGGGAACCGCCGCCAGCAGGTACAGGTCGACCGCCTGCGGCAGGTATTGACGGAACAGCGACTGCACCAGGTAAGTCGTATAAGCGCCGATCATCAGCAATTCGCCGTGCGCCATATTGATGATGCCCATTAAGCCGAAGGTAATGGCCAGGCCCAGCGCCGCAAGCAGCAGCACGCTGGCCAGCGAGACGCCGTAAAACAGGTGGCCAAGCAACTCGGTGCGTGCCTGCCGCGCATCGATGGCCTTCAAGGCCGCCGTTACCGCCAGGCGTACGGCGGCGTTGGGCTCAGCGGATGCCGGCTCCAGCATGGCCTGCAGCGGCGCGCGCTGCGCACTGCCACCCAGCTCGCCCACCTGGCGGGCGGCGGCAGCGCGTTCGGCCATTTGCGGCGCCTGCAAGCTGGCCAGGGCCAGCAGCAATTGCAGCGCGGAGCGCACTTGCCCGTCCTGTTCACCCTGCAGGGCGCGCTGCACCAGCGCCACCTGGGCGGGACTCATTTCCTGGTCCAGCAAGGAATGCGCGGCCGCCAGGCGCTGCGCCGGCCCGGGCGCCATCAGGTGCATGCCCGACAGGGCTGCTTCGATGGCGGCACGCAGGCGGTTATTGACGACAATCGCAGCCGCGCCCTCGGGCGCTGGCGCCGATGGCGCCAGGCTGGCCACCTGCCCGTCCGGCATGAGATACAAGGCATCGTCCTTCAATGTGCGTAGCAGGGACGCCGCTTCCGGCGTGCCGAGCGCCCCGATGGCGGCCACTGCTGCCACCCGCGCGTCGGGATCGTCGCCAGCCAGCGGTTGCAGCAGGGCTGGCGCAATGGCCGCCTGCGCGGCCCCGGCCAGCAGGCAAAGCACGATGCCGGCCAGCAGCCGGCGCACAGCGGAATGCATCATGGGAATTCTCCAGTAATCAAGGCCGGCGGGCGCAGCCCGGCCGGCATACCGATTTACAGCTTTTGCTTGCCTTCGTTACCCTGGATGAACGGGCTCCAGGGCTGGGCGCGGACCGGCTCTTTGGTCTTCCATACGACACTGAACTGGCCGTCAGCCTTGATTTCGCCGATCATCACGGGCTTGTGCAGGTGATGGTTGCTCGGGTCCATGGTCAGGGTGAAGCCGGAAGGCGCGCTGAAGGACTGGCCACCCATCGCCGCGATCACCTTGTTGGTATCGGTGGACTTTGCCTTCTCGACCGCCTGCGCCCACATATTGATGCCGACATAGGTTGCTTCCATCGGGTCGTTGGTGACTGCATTGGCGGCATTCGGTAGTTTCTTCGCCACGGCATAAGCCTTCCATTTCTTGATGAAGGCCTCGTTCACCGGATTTTTCACCGATTCGAAATAGTTCCACGCGGCGAGGTGGCCGACCAGCGGCTTGGCGTCCACGCCGCGCAATTCCTCTTCACCTACCGAGAAGGCGACCACCGGCACTTGCGTCGACTTCAGGCCGGCATTACCCAGCTCCTTGTAGAAGGGCACGTTGGAGTCGCCATTGATGGTGGAGATCACCGCGGTCTTGCCACCGGCCGAAAACTTCTTGATATTGGCGACGATGGTCTGGTAGTCCGAATGGCCAAACGGCGTGTAGCTTTCCTCGATATCGCTGTCCTTGACGCCTTTGCTCTTCAGGAAAGCGCGCAGGATCTTGTTGGTGGTGCGCGGATACACATAGTCCGTACCGAGCAGCACGAAGCGCTTGGCGCCGCCGCCCTCCTTGCTCATCAGGTATTCGACGGCAGGGATCGCCTGCTGGTTCGGCGCCGCACCGGTGTAGAACACATTCTTCTCGAGTTCTTCCCCCTCATACTGCACCGGGTAGAACAACAGGCCATTCAATTCCTTGAAGACCGGCAGCACGGACTTGCGCGAGACCGAAGTCCAGCAACCGAACACTGCGGCCACTTTGTCTTTCGCGATCAGCTGGCGTGCCTTCTCGGCGAACAGCGGCCAGTTCGAAGCCGGATCGACCACCACCGGCTCCAGCTTCTTGCCCAGCACACCACCCTTGGCATTGATTTCGTCGATAGCCATCAAGGCCACGTCTTTCAGTGACGTTTCAGAAATCGCCATGGTGCCGGACAGCGAGTGCAGGATGCCGACCTTGATGGTGTCGGCGGCGTAGGCGGCGAAGCTGCCACCCAGCATGGCGGCGGCCGCCGCGATGCGGGTCAGGGAAGCGACGAAATGACGGCGAGTTTGCATAATGGTTACCCTCTTTGATGGTGGAAAGATGGTGCTTAATATTGGACTTGCAGCGTGACCACGAACTTCGACTGGTCGGCGGCGGCGAAGGTTTCGGTCTTCGAATACTTGGCGCTCAACTGCGCGTTGTAGCCATCGATGATGTAATTGAGGCCGATGTCCGACTGCTTGACGTCGACGTTGTTATCGGGCTTGAACTTCTGGTATTGGACAAAGGGCTGCAGCTTGCCCTGGCCGGGCGCCAGGTTGAACAAATAGGCCAGTCCGGTCGACCAGGCCTTACCCTGCTCCGCAAGGATGACATCGCCGTTGCGGTAGTTGTAGTAGGCCGCTTCCACCGAGACCGC
This sequence comes from Duganella sp. Root198D2, assembly GCF_001428585.1. Lineage (NCBI taxonomy): Bacteria > Pseudomonadati > Pseudomonadota > Betaproteobacteria > Burkholderiales > Oxalobacteraceae > Duganella > Duganella sp. Root198D2. The sequence continues at coordinate 442,820 of NZ_LMIC01000002.1, forward strand.
ACCGGCGCCGACGCGCTTCTCCAGCAGGAAATCCAGGTTCCAGGCCTTGTAGTCGCCATTCTTCGCCACGGTCAGCACGCCGTCCTTCTGGTAGCGGCCAGCCAGGCCGATGGCCAGGATATCCTTGCTGCCCAGGTAGTTGCCAGTACCGTAATAGCCCGGCTCCGCATCCCAGAAGTCATATTGCACGCGGCCGGCATACATCAAGCTGTCATCGGCTTTGATGCCCGCCGCTTTGGCTTCCTTCTGTGTCAGGCTGCCTATGCCGAAGGTATGGCCCTCGAAAGCACCGAAGGAATATCCAAGCTTGCCATCGGCCGCATTACCCCACACCACCACGCCGTCGTCGCGGCCACGGAAAATGCCGCCGTTGTAGCCATAGCGCGAAGCCACACCCGCCCAGTAGCCGCCGCCGAGCGAATAATAGGGACCGGCCATATTGGCGCGGTCGCTGGGCGACAGGAGACGCCCGGCCCAGACATTCAGCTCCGGTGAAAATGCAAACTGGGCGGCAGCATCCAGCACCCGGATTTGGTCACCGTCCCATTCCGTGTTCAACATGCCCTTGATGGTCTTGTTCAGCGAAGCGCCAAAGAACAGGCGTGCGCTGTCCAGGTTGAAATCGTTCGATCGCGAGCTGCCATCCGGCGCTCCGTCCTTGGCACTGGTAAAACTGCCGCGCGCCCCAAAACCTGCGCTGACGGACTTATCCTCCCCGATTGGAATGGTGACGCCCGCGTGCGCCAGCGACGCCATGGCGGCGCTGAGTAATACGGAGAGCTTGATCTTCTTGTGCATGCCAGTCCTCTTTTGACAAGTTTGGAAATGTTTCCGCTTGTGTAAAGAGTAACGAGGCAGGCCACGACGGCCCATACGTCAAGTGACGTAGTGACTGTGGCGTCACAAAACAAAACGGCCCGGGCGCTTGCGCGGCCGGGCCGTTTTATGGGGCTTTAAAGCTTAAGCCAGCTTGCCGTGGCAAGCCTTGAACTTTTTGCCGCTGCCGCATGGGCATGGATCGTTGCGGCCAACCTTGAAGCCTTGGTTGATCGCATCTTCCAGGTCGCCGGCCGGCATGGCGGTCGGGGCCAGCAGTTCTTCCGGCGCCGCGTTCGGGTTGAAGTCGGCGTGCTGGTAGTGGACGTTTTCGACGTGCGACTGGTTCATGGCGGCTTCCGCTGCCTCGACCTCTTCGCGCGACTGGATGCGCACCATCATCACCATGCGAATCACGTCGTTCTTGATCATGTCCAGCATGGTGCCGAACAGCTCAAACGCTTCGCGCTTGTATTCCTGCTTGGGATTCTTCTGCGCATAGCCGCGCAGGTGGATACCCTGGCGCAGGTGGTCCAGCGCTGCCAGGTGCTCGCGCCAGTGGGTGTCCACCGACTGCAGCATGACATTGCGCTCGAAGCCGCCGAACGCTTCCTTCGAAACGATATCTACCTTGGCCTGGTACACGGCATCGGCCGCCGCAACCACGCGCTCGACGATGTCTTCGTCGGAGATGGTGCTTTCCTTCTCCATCATCTCAACCAGCGGCACGTCGATCATCCATTCCGCAGCCAGGGTCTTCTGCAGGGCAGGGATATCCCACTGCTCTTCCACAGACTCTTCCGGCACATAGGTGCGCACCACGTCGGTGAACACGCCATGACGCAGGTTCATGATGGTTTCGGAAATGTCGGTCGCTTCCAGCAGCTCGTTACGCTGCGAGTAGATCACCTTACGCTGGTCATTGGCGACGTCGTCGTATTCCAGCAGCTGCTTACGGATGTCGAAGTTGCGTGCTTCAACCTTGCGCTGCGCGGATTCGATGGAACGGGACACGATGCCCGCTTCGATCGGCTCGCCTTCCGGCATCTTCAGGCGGTCCATGATCGCGCGCACGCGGTCGCCGGCAAAGATGCGCAGGAGCGGGTCGTCCAGCGACAGGTAGAAGCGCGAGGAACCCGGGTCGCCCTGGCGGCCGGAACGGCCACGCAGCTGGTTGTCGACGCGGCGGGATTCGTGACGCTCGGTACCGACGATATGCAGGCCGCCAGCCGCCACCACCTGGTTGTGCAGCGACTGCCAGCCGCCGCGCAGGTGCTGCGCCTTGGCTGCTTTCTCTTCGGGGCTCAGCTCAGGGTTGGCTTCGATGATCTGGATCTGCTTCTCGATATTCCCGCCCAAAACGATATCGGTACCACGGCCTGCCATATTGGTGGCGATGGTGATCGCTTTCGGGATACCTGCCTGGGCGATGATCTCTGCTTCGCGGGCGTGCTGTTTTGCGTTCAGCACGTTGTGCGGCAGTTTGGCCTTGTCCAGGATGCCGGACAACAGTTCGGAATTTTCAATCGAGGTGGTACCCACCAGCACCGGCTGGCCGCGCTCGTAGCAGTCGCGGATGTCGAGCATCATCGCGTTGTACTTTTCGGCGTTGGATTTGTACACCTGGTCCTGGCGGTCTTTGCGCGCCGACGGACGGTTCGGTGGGATCACCACGGTTTCCAGGCCGTAGATCTCCTGGAATTCATACGCTTCGGTGTCGGCGGTACCGGTCATGCCCGACAGCTTGGCATACATGCGGAAGTAGTTCTGGAAGGTGATCGAGGCCAGGGTCTGGTTCTCGTTCTGGATCTTGACGCCTTCCTTGGCTTCGACTGCCTGGTGCAGGCCATCGGACCAGCGGCGGCCAGTCATCAGGCGGCCGGTGAATTCGTCGACGATCACCACTTCGTTGTTCTGCACTACATAGTGCTGGTCCTTGAAGTACAGCACGTGCGCGCGCAAGGCGGCGTACAGGTGGTGCACCAGGGTGATGTTGGCGGAGTCGTACAGGGACGCGCCTTCCGGCAGCAGGCCCATTTTGGTCAGGATGCGCTCGGCTTTTTCGTGGCCAGCTTCGGTCAGCAGCACCTGGTGCGCTTTTTCATCCTTGGTGTAGTCGCCAGGGACTTCGATCTTGCCCTTGCCGTCTACGGTCTCTTCGCCAACTTGCAGGGTCAGCTGCGGCGGTACCAGGTTGATCTTGTGGTACAGGTCGGTGTGGTTTTCAGCCTGGCCGGAGATGATCAGCGGGGTACGCGCTTCGTCGATCAGGATCGAGTCCACTTCGTCGACGATGCCGAAATTCAGGGTGCGCTGCACGCGCTCGCTGGCTTCGAACACCATATTGTCGCGCAGGTAGTCGAAACCGAATTCGTTATTGGTACCGTAGGTGATGTCGGACGCGTAAGCTTCCTGCTTGTCGTCGTGCGGCATTTGCGACAGGTTCACGCCACAGGACAGGCCCAGCCAACGGTACAGCTTGCCCATGGTCTCGGCGTCGCGCTGTGCCAGGTAATCGTTGACGGTCACGATGTGCACGCCTTTGCCGGACAGTGCATTCAGGTAGGCAGGCAGGGTCGCGGTCAGGGTCTTGCCTTCACCGGTGCCCATTTCAGCGATCTTGCCGTAGTGCAATACCATGCCACCGATCAGCTGGACGTCGAAATGACGCATCTTGAACACGCGCTTGGAGGCTTCGCGGCAGACGGCGAAGGCTTCCGGCAGCAGGTTATCCAGCGTTTCGCCATTGGCAACGCGTTCCTTGAGGGCGGGCGTTTTCGCCTGCAGCTCGGCATCCGACAGCTTTTCAAACTCCGGCTCCAAGGCGTTGATCGCCTTTACCGTTTTTTGGTATTGCTTAAGCAGACGCTGGTTGCGGCTGCCGAAAATCTGGGTCAGTAAGGACATTTCTTAAATTCTTCCTCGGGTCCGCCAATGGCAAAAGTGCGTGATTTTATCATGCGTTCGAAGCAAGGTTGGGATCTTGACCTATATAACAATAGGCTAGCGATGAAAAATTCACCGGTTGAGGCCGCCACTGTAAAATGGCGGCATGGGTTTCTCGTTCACAGATCGCAAGTACGCACCGCAGGAAGCAACGGATTTCTTGCGTGGCAACGCACGCCTGGCGGCCCTGCTACCCGCTGTGCAGCGCATGGCGAAATTACAACGCGATTGCGCAGAAGTACTACCTACAGCCTTCAAAAGCTGCGAAGTCTTTGCATTCGACGGCGGTGAACTGACCTTGGCCGTGCCTAACACGGCAGTGGCGGCCAAGCTCAAGCAGCAAGTGCCAAAATTGCAAGAAACGCTGAACGGTAAAGGGTGGCAGATAAGCAACATCCGCTTCCGCGTGCAGATGCCGAAAGGGATCGCGCACGTCGGTCCAAGCGGCGAAGGCTTGAAATTACCCGAGACTGCAGTCAATTCCTTCGACGAGCTCAGCCAAAAACTGGAACCGACCGCCGCCAACGAGCCGCTGATCGACGCCATGCGGCGCCTGGTTGCCCGCCGCCGCGGCTGAATGTCCACATTTCTTATAAGTAGGCCCACTCGCGCGACATCTGCTTGGCGTACGACGGCGGGGCCGTGTCGATGGAGTCGAAAGTGACCAGCTCGTAGGAATCCGGGTCGGCCAGCATGGCACGCAGCAGCTGGTTGTTCAGGGCGTGGCCGGACTTGTGGGCTTCATAGCTGGCGATGATCGGGTGGCCGACCATGTACAGGTCGCCGATCGCGTCGAGGATCTTGTGGCGTACGAACTCGTCGTCGTAACGCAGGCCATCCTGGTTCAGGATGCGGTATTCATCCATCACGATGGCGTTTTCCAGCGAGCCGCCGCGCGCCAGGCCGATCCCGCGCAGCATTTCCACGTCCTGCATGAAGCCGAAGGTGCGAGCGCGGGCAATCGCCTGGATGTAGGAGACGTCGCCGAAGTCCACGGTCGCACGCTGCGCCGTGCCGTCCACCGCCGGGTGGTTGAATTCGATGAAGAAGTCCAGCTTGAAGCCATCGTGCGGTACCAGGCGCGCCCATTTTTCAGCGGCGCCCTTGCCTTCGCGGATCTCGATCGGCTTTTTCACCTTGATGAACTTTTTCGGCGCTTCCTGTTCCTGCACGCCGCCCTGCTGCAGCAGGTAGACAAACGAAGATGCCGAACCATCCATGATCGGAATTTCTTCCGCCGTCACGTCAACGTACAGGTTGTCGATACCCAGGCCGGCGCAGGCCGACATCAGGTGTTCGACGGTCGAAACGCGGCCGCCGTCCTTCATCAGTACAGTTGCCATACGGGTATCACCCACGATGTCTGCCCTTGTCGGGAAGACAACCTGCGGGTTCAGGTCGACACGGCGGAAGACGATGCCGGTATCCGGCTCAGCAGGGCGCAAGGTCAGCTCGACCTTGGTGCCGGAGTGCAGGCCGACACCCGTGGTGCGGACGATTTCTTTGATGGTTCGTTGTTTCAGCATGCAAGGATTATAGCGCCCTGCGCCCTTCCCCGCTTACGGGTGCTCGGCCTCGGAATGTTCCGTCTCGCGCCGCACCAGGTAGATGCCGGAGCCGATGATGATGGCCGCACCGACCAGGGTATAGGCATCCGGCAGCGTATGCCACAGCAGCCAGTCGATGCCGACGCCCCAGGCCAGCGCCGTGTACTCGAACGGCGCCACGATCGAAGCCTTGCCCATGCTGAAAGCGCGCGTCAGCGCCAGCTGGCCGAAGAAGCCGCTTACCGCCAGCGCCGCCATGGCAGGCCACAGCGACCAGTCGATGCTCACCCAGGCGTTGATGGCCAGCGGCGCGACGCCGACGCCCATCAGGGTCAGGACCCAGAACATCACGTGTTCCGGCGCATCGGTCTTGGCCAGGACACGGCCGGCGATGGCGGAAATGCCGTAGCAGACGGCCGAGGCCAGCACGGCCAGGCCGGCAATCGACGCGAAGTTGGTGCCGTCCGGGCGCAGCACTACCAGTACGCCGCCCAGGCCGACAAAGATCGCCACCCATTGCCCCAGGCTGACTTTTTCTTTGAGGACGAACACCGCCAGCACCGTCACCAGTGCCGGTGCGATGAAGAAAATGGCGTAGGTATCGGCCAGCGGCAGCGACTTCAACGCGAAGGCGAACAGCGACAGCATGGCAATGCCGACCGCGCCGCGCAGCAGGTGCAGCGGCCAGCGGACATTGAAGATGCCGGTGAACTTGCCGCGGTAGGCCATGTACGCGCACACCAGGGGCATCGAAAGCATGCATCGCAACGCGGTCACCTGTACGGCCGGATAGCGCGCGGCCAGCACTTTCATGGAAGCGTCCATGAGGGAGAACATGGCGACCGCGGCCACCATGGCGTAAATTGCTTGCAGGTTTTCTCTTTGTTGCGGAGTCACGATGGCGGCCCAAAATCCGTTGGCGGGTCGTCCATTGTACTGAAAGAAATGGTTTGCTGCTGAGGCCGCGTCAGCTTAGGCGGTAGCAGTGAAAGTCCCTGTTTGCCCATTCATCCTGTCCGATGCCCCGCCCTTGCCTGCCATAGGGCATTCGGTTTCGTGCCTTTTGGTAAACGCCGTCCCAAGTGCCCCGGATATTGAAATAGTCAGGCCAAAGCTGCTGCCTTACAGCAGGCATGGAATCAATCACCTTGAAAACGCGCCGAATGATTTTGCGTGGGTCGCCCTTATCCGTCTTCTTCGTGATGATCTGCAGATACCAGTCCCTGCACTCTTCGGGCCGGCGCATGCGATGTATAGACATTGCGCCTTGTTCGCAGATACCTTGGACTGGTTGGGAAATTGGAACCGCTCGCAGTTTCTCGCGATCACCGCCTTGAGCGCGCACTCGACCGCGTATCCTGTCAAGTAATAGCTGCCGGCATACCGGCCCGCGTCAAGCAAGCACTTCCCTTCATCGGCACGCATCCGCGACAACGCCTGAAATTCGACTCGCTTCATATGACATCTCGTCGGACCAAAACGATGAGACAAGGCGGCGCTGGAATTGTTCCTGACTCCTGAAAGAAATCACGAAGAAATTCGCGGCGAGTTATGATGCTGGGATGAATACTGAAGCGCTACTGGTCGAAGTGATCGAAGAGGTCGAGCCGCTCTATGTGGTCCACGAGTCGCCCGTGCATGGGCGTGGTGTTTTCGCGCGCCGGATGATCCCGGCCGGCACCCGCATCATCGAGTACACCGGTGAGATCGTCGACTGGGAAGAATGCTGCCGCCGCACCGAGGAGAAAGGCGGCCCGATCGGCCACACCTTCTTCTTCAGCCTGAACAACGGCATGCTGATCGACGGCGGTTCGGGCGGCAACGAGGCGCGCTACATCAACCACTCCTGTGAGCCCAATTGCGAGGCCGAGGAAGACGATGAAGACCGCGTCTACATCTGCTCCCTGCACGACATCGAGGAAGGCGAAGAGCTGAACTACAACTACGGCCTGATATACGAGGCCCGCCACACCGCCAAAGTGAAGAAGGCATTCGCCTGCTACTGCGGCGCGCCTTCCTGCACCGGTGTCATGCTGGCGCCAAAGAAGCGCAAGCCGCGCGCAAAGCCCCAACAAGCCGAGACTCCACTGGGCTGACATTCCTCAAAACGCGATGCCAATGCCTTGCTAGGATGAAATTCCCAATCCAGCAAGGAGAACGCCATGTCCGACCTGTCGGAAACCTGGAAGCGCCGCTTTGCCTTGATCGAGAAGGCTGGGGGAGTTCATCTTACCGCTTTCAATACGCTAAGCATGGGTGAGCGCTATAAGGCTCGAGCGAACTGGCTCGCGTTTTTGTTCGGTCCGATTTACTACTGCTGTCTTGGGATGTGGCGCAAAGCACTGACTTTTGCCGGACTCTGGTTTGCTTTTGTCATCCTCGCGGAGCTAATCGGCATCAATGACAGGTTGGTCGAACTGATTGGCCGGTCAGTCCTGCCGGTGCTGTTTGCAGTCCGTGCAAACATCGACTACTACAAGCATATGGTCCTGGACGAAAACGGGTGGTGGTAGGGGCACCACCCGTCGGGAGATTACAGCTGGCCCAGCATGGTTTCGGCGTTCGACACTTCGAACTTGCCGCCTTGCTCGACGTTCAGTTGCTTGACCACGCCGTCTTCCACCAGCATCGAATAACGCTGGGAGCGGGTGCCCATGCCGAACTTGGAGAAGTCTGCGTCCAGGCCCAGAGCCTTGGAGTAAGCAGCGTTGCCGTCAGCCATCATACGGACGGTGCCGGTGGCTTTCTGGTCGCGGCCCCATGCGCCCATCACGAAGGCGTCGTTCACGGAGATGCACCAGATTTCATCCACGCCCTTGGCTTGCAGGTCGGCAGCGTGCTTGACGTAGCCTGGCACGTGCTGTGCGGAGCAGGTTGGGGTGTAGGCGCCTGGCAGGCCGAAGATCGCGATCTTCTTGCCTTTGGCGATGTCCTGCACATTGAAGGTATTCGGGCCGAGCGCGCAGCCTTCGGTCTCGGTTTCGATGAATTCGGACAGTTGGCCTTCCGGCAGTTTGTCGCCGATCTTGATGGTCATTTCGGGTTCTCCTTCTTGTGAAAACCCAGAGTATAACTCCGCGCCGCCGGACGCGTGATCCGGCGGCGCGGCTGACCTTATTTAGTCAGCCTGCTTGCGCAGGAAGGCAGGAATGTCGTAGGTTTCCATGCCCGACTTGGCCAGTGCGTTCACCTGCTCGGTGGCCGATTCGCGGCGCCACACGGCCGGCTGCTTCTGCACGTCCGAAGCCGTGCCGGAGAAGCCTGCGTTGCCGAAACCGCCCATTGCTGCAGTTGCTGCACCGCCGCCCAGGCCTGCGTTGACGTTCAGCGGGTTGCCGCCATGGGTGCCGGTGCGCAGTTGCTGCTGCGGTACCAGCTGCACCAGCTTCTTGGCTTTGCCCAGGCCGGTCGCCACCACGGTCACGCGGATATCGTCGCCCATCGCGTCGTCGTAGGCGATACCTTGGGCGATCGACGCATCCGGTGCGGCGAAAGCGCGTACGGCAGCCATGACTTCCTTGATTTCTTTACCTTTCAGGCCGCGCGATGCGGTGACGTTCACCAGCACGCCGCGTGCGCCCGCCAGGTCGACGCCGTCCAGCAGCGGGGATGCAACTGCCTGCTCGGCAGCCACGCGGGCGCGGTCCACGCCGGAGGCGGTGGCGGTGCCCATCATCGCCTTGCCCTGCTCGCCCATGATGGTCTTCACGTCGTTGAAGTCGACGTTGATGTGGCCAGGCACGTTGATGATTTCGGCGATACCGGCAACGGCGTTGTTCAGCACGTCGTCAGCATGCTGCAGCCACTCGATCAGCGATTCGTCTTCGTAGATCTCTTCCAGCTTCTCGTTGCAGATCACGATCAGCGAGTCGACGTTCTGCGACAGCGCTTCCAGGCCTGCCTCGGCGATGTCCAGGCATTTCTGGCCTTCGTGCGAGAACGGCTTGGAAACAACCGCCACGGTCAGCGCGCCCTGCTGCTTGGCGATTTCCGCCACGATCGGCGCTGCGCCGGTACCGGTGCCGCCGCCCATGCCGGCAGCGATGAACACCATGTGTGCGCCGCGCAGCGCATCTTCGATGCGGGTGCGGGATTCTTCTGCCAGCGCACGGCCGACATCAGGCTTCATGCCAGCGCCCAGGCCGCTCGCGCCGATCTGGATGATGTTGCTTGCCTTCGATGCGGCCAGCGCTTGTGCGTCGGTATTGGCAGCGATGAATTCCACGCCGCTCATGCCCTTGTTGATCATATGCTGGACGGCATTGCCGCCTGCACCGCCAACGCCGACGACCTTGATGACCGTTCCCAGTGTTGCGTTATCAACCATATCAAACTCCATGATTTACTCCTATCTAGAATGCGGTTTTCAAGCGCCAGGCCTCATAAATTTAGGAGAACTGGGGATTGAAAACTGCAGGTTTTATTTCGAATTTATGTTTAAAAGTTACCCAGGAACCATTCCTTCATGCGCTGCCAAACTGCCTTTACCGATCCATCCTGGCGCGTCACGATGTGGCCGCGCAGATACTGCTTCTTAGCTTCCAACAACAGGCCCAACACGGTTGCATAGCGCGGGCTGCGGACCACGTCGGCCAGCTGGCCGCGGTAGTCCGGGGTGCCCAGGCGCGCAGGCTTGAGGAAGATGTCTTCCGCCATCTCCACCATACCCGGCATGATCGAGGTGCCGCCGGTCAGCACGATGCCCGACGAGAGCACGCCCTCGTAGCCGGACTCGCGCACCACCTGGTGCACCATCGCAAACAGTTCTTCCACGCGCGGCTCGATCACGGCGGCCAGCGCCTGGCGCGACAGGTTGCGCGGGCCGCGGTCGCCCAGGCCCGGCACTTCCAGGTGCTCGCCCGGGTCGGCCAGCACCTGCTTGGCCACGCCGTAGCGGATCTTGATTTCTTCCGCTTCCCCGGTCGGGGTGCGCAGCGCCATCGCGATATCGTTGGTGATCTGGTCGCCCGCGATCGGGATCACGGCCGTGTGGCGGATCGCCCCGTCGCTGAACACCGCCACGTCGGTGGTGCCGCCGCCGATGTCGATCAGCACCACGCCCAGCTCCTTTTCATCCGTGGTCAGCACGGCGTCCGCCGAGGCCATCGGCTGCAGGATCAGGTCCGACACTTCCAGGCCGCAGCGGCGCACGCACTTGACGATGTTCTGTACCGCGCTCACCGCGCCGGTCACGATGTGCACCTTCACTTCCAGGCGGATGCCGCTCATGCCGATCGGCTCGCGCACGTCGTCCTGCGAGTCGACGATGAATTCCTGCGGCACCGTGTGCAGCAGCTGCTGGTCGGTCGGGATGTTGACTGCCTTGGCCGTTTCGATCACGCGCGCCACGTCGGTGGCGGTGACTTCCTTGTCCTTGATCGCCACCATGCCGCTGGAGTTGAAGCTGCGGATATGGCTGCCGGCGATGCCCGCATAGACATTGCGGATCTTGCAGTCGGCCATCAGCTCCGCCTCTTCCAGCGCGCGCTGGATCGATTCGACGGTCGCTTCAATGTTCACCACTACGCCTTTTTTCAGGCCGCTGGATTCGTGCTGGCCCAGGCCAATCACTTCGTGGCGTCCATCGCCCATCACCTCGGCCACCACGGCCACCACTTTGGAGGTGCCGATGTCGAGGCCGACGATCAGGTTTTTAGCGTCTTTAGTCATCTCTATGCCCTGCTTTCAACGTTTCTTCGTATCTGACGGGATCTTCAATCCCGCTGCGCTCAAAGCCAGGCCGTTCTGGTAGCGCATATCAATCGTTTCAATATTCGGCACGCGGCTGGAAATCTGCGGCCAGATCCCGACCAGGCGCTGCACCCGCTGATGCAGGGTGTCATGCGTTGCCTCGCGTCCCAGCGCCACACTGGCGCCGTTGTCCAACTTCACCGTCCACGCATAGCGCCCCGACAGGGCGACGCTCTTCGGCACCAGGCTGGCCGGTGCAAACCAGTTTTTCAGCTCGCCGTAGCGCGCCAGTACTTCCTTCTCGCTGCCGTCAGGGCCAGAAAACTCCGGCAACTCATGATCCTCTTCCGCTTCGGCCAGGTTGGCGGTGAAGACATCGCCTTTTACCGACAGCAGGCGGCCGTCTTCACCCCAGGTGCCGAGCGCTTCATGCTCTTCGAGCGACACGATCAGCTGGTTCGGCCACTCGCGCCGCACACTGGCGCGGCGCACCCACGGTACCGACTCGAACACCTTGCGCACCTGCTCCAGGTCGGCGGTGAAGAAGTTGCCAAGCAGGCGGCCCTGGGTGCCGTTGCGCAGCGTCAGGTGGTTCACATGCTTGAAATCCGACTTGTCCATGGTTTCAACGCGGATGGCACGCAAATCGAATACAGGACGATTCGCCACCCACCACACGCCGGCAACGGCGCAGGCCAGCACCGACAGCGCGACCAGGCCGCTGGCGGATGCATTCAAGGCTTTGACGTCGTGCCACATGGTTGGTCTTCGTTCCTTTTACTTCTTCAGCTTCAGGCGTGCGGTGCGCAGGATTTCCACGCACAGTTCTTCGTAGCTCACGCCAGTCGCGCGGGCAGCCATCGGCACCAGCGAGTGGCCGGTCATGCCGGGCGAGGTATTCACCTCCAGCAGGAACGGTTTGTTATCCTTGGCGCGCAACAGCACGTCGACCCGGCCCCAGCCTTCGCAACCGACGGCGCGGTAGGCCGCCACTGCCAGGCGCTGCATTTCGTCCTGCATCGCCTGGTCCAGCTGCGGCGGGCAGAAATACTGGGTGTCGTCGGTGAAGTACTTGTTCTGGTAGTCGTAGTTGCCTTGCGGGGCCACGATTTCCACGATCGGCAGCGCGCGCGCGTCCTTGCCGGTGCCCAGTACGGCGACGGTGAACTCGCGGCCTTCCACGAATTCTTCGGCCAGCACGCAGTCGTCCAGCGCGGCGGCGGCATCGTAGGCGGCTTTCAGTCCTGCCTTGTCGCTCACCTTGGTGATGCCGATGGTCGAACCCTCATGCGGCGGTTTCATGATCAGCGGCAGGCCAAGGCGTGCAGCTTCAGCGTCCAGGTCGGAATCGGCACCCAGCACCGCATATTCCGGGGTCGGCAGGTTTTCGCGCAGCCACAGGATCTTGGTGGTGATCTTGTCCATGCCCACGGAACTGGCCATCACGCCCGAGCCGGTGTAAGGGATGCCCAGCAATTCGAGCGCGCCCTGGATGCTGCCGTCTTCGCCGTAGCGGCCGTGCAGCGCGATGAATACGCGGTCGAATTTTTCCGCGGCCAGGTCGGCCAGCGAGCGCTGGCCCGGGTCGAAGGCGTGTGCGTCCACGCCCTGCGATTGCAGGGCTGCCAGCACGCCGGTGCCGGACATGATGGAGACGTCGCGTTCGGCCGACAGGCCGCCCATCAGCACGCCCACCTTGCCGAATGCTTGCGCTTCTTGTGCAGTCAGTTTCGTCATCGCGTCAAGCCTTCCAGTTCGTAAGTTTTGCAGGGACGCCGCTGATCGAGCCTGCGCCCATCGTGAGCACGACGTCGCCGTCGCGCACCACGTTCATGATCGTTTCCGGCATGTCGGCGATGTTTTCGACGAACACCGGTTCAGTTTTGCCGCGCGCGCGGATTGCGTGCGCCAGCGCGCGTCCGTCGGCCGCCACGATCGGCGCCTCGCCCGCGGCATAAACGTCCGACAGGACCAGCACGTCGACCGTGCTCAGGACTTTTGCGAAGTCTTCGAACAGGTCGCGCGTGCGGCTGTAGCGGTGCGGCTGGAAAGCCAGCAGCAGGCGGCGGCCGGGATAGGCGGCGCGCGCAGCGGCGGTGGTCACTTCCATTTCAATCGGGTGGTGGCCGAAGTCGTCGACCAGGGTGAAGCTGCCGCCCGAAGGGATGGCGACTTCGCCGTATTTGGTAAAGCGGCGGCCGACGCCGGCGAAACCTGCCAGGCCGGCTTGCGTGGCCGTATCCGGTACGCCGATTTCACGCGCGATGGCGACAGCGGAGCAGGCGTTCTGCACATTGTGCAGGCCGGGCTGGTTCAGCACGATGTCCAGGTCGGGGAAGCCCTCCTGCAGCACGGTGAAATGCATCTGGGTGCCGACGGCGCGCGCGTTAATGGCGCGCACTTCAGCGTCTTCCGCGAAGCCGTAGGTCGTCACAGGCTTGGTCACCTGCGGGATGATGGAGCGCACGTGCGGGTCGTCAATGCACAGCATGGCGCGGCCATAGAACGGCAGGCGGTGCGTGAAATGCACGAAGGCTTGCTTCAGTTTCTCGAAATCGTGCTCGTAGGTCTCCATATGGTCGGCATCGATATTCGTGATGACTTCGATCATTGGGGTCAGGTTCAGGAACGAGGCGTCCGATTCGTCCGCTTCGGCCACCAGGTACTCGCCGGAACCCAGCTTGGCGTTGGCGCCGGCTGCGGTCAGGCGGCCGCCGATCACGAAGGTCGGGTCCAGGCCGCCTTCGGCCAGCACCGACGCCACCAGGCTGGTGGTGGTGGTCTTGCCATGGGTACCGGCAATGGCGATGCCGCGCTTCAGGCGCATCAATTCACCGAGCATCACTGCGCGCGGCACAATAGGTATCTTGCGGGCGCGCGCAGCGACCACTTCCGGGTTGTCGGCCTTGACTGCGGTTGAAGTCACGACCGCGTCGGCGTTGCCGATGAAGGCTGCATCGTGGCCCTGGTGCACCGTGGCGCCCATGTCGACCAGGCGCTGGGTGACGGCGTTCGAGCCGAGATCCGAGCCGGAGACGTTGTAGCCCAGCGTCACCAGCACTTCGGCGATGCCGCTCATGCCGCTGCCGCCGATGCCGACGAAGTGAATGTTCTTTACTTTATGTTTCATGCTAGTGCTTCCAATTCTTGTGCGATGGCGTCATTCGCGTCGCGCTTGCCCACTGCAAGCGCGGCGGTCGCCATCTTTTGACAGGTGCTGCGGTTCAATGTCTGCAACAGTGCTGCCAGGCTTTCCGGATTCAGTTCCGTCTGCGGCATGTGGATGGACGCGCCCTGCTTGGCCATCCATTGCGCGTTGTCGCGCTGGTGGCTGGTGGTCGAGACGACCAGCGGAACCAGCACGCTGGCTACGCCGGCTGCCGTCAGTTCCGACACGGTGATGGCGCCGGCGCGGCAGACCACAATGTCCGCCTGCGCGTAGGCGCTTGCCATGTCGTCGATAAAATCAACCACGTTTGCTTCCACATGCGCCTGCGCGTAAGCCGCGCGCAGGGCTTCGATATTCTTTTTGCCCGACTGGTGGGTCACCAGCGGACGCTGTTCCGGCGCGATCAGCGCCAGTGCGGCCGGCAGCGCGTCGTTCAGCGCCTTGGCGCCCAAACTGCCGCCAACCACCAAGATGCGCAGCACGCCGTCGCGGCCGGCGAAGCGCAGCCCGGGCGCCGGCAGCGCCAGGATTTCCTTGCGCACCGGGTTGCCAGTGACGACAGCCTTGCCGGCTACCGCCCCGAAGTCCGCAGTGAAGCCGAAGAAGACCTTCTTCGCCATCGGCGCCAGCGTCTTGTTCGACAGCAGCAGGCCGGCATCAGCATTCACCAGTGCCAGCGGCACGCCGCGCAGCCTGGCCATCACGCCGCCCGGCACGCAGACGTAGCCGCCCATGCCCAGCACCACGTCGGGCTTGCGCTTGCCGATGAAGCGGAAGCAGTCGATGAAGGCGCCGACCATCTTGAAGGCGCCGCCGACAGTGTGTGCCAGGCCTTTGCCGCGCATGCCGCTGAAGCGGACCAGGTCCATGTCAACGTTATGCTTCGGCACCAGTTCCGTTTCCATGCCATGCGAAGTTCCGAGCCAGGAAACCTCCCAGCCACGAGCGCGCATGGCCTGGGCGATTGCCAGGCCGGGGAAAATGTGGCCGCCGGTGCCGGCTGCCATGATCATCAGGCGCTTGGTCATACCCGCCCTCCCCGCATCATCTGGCGGTTCTCGAAATCGATGCGCAGCAGGATTGCCAGGCCCACGCAGTTGATGATGATGCCGGTGCCGCCATAGCTCATTAGCGGCAGTGTCAGGCCTTTGGTTGGCAGCAAGCCGAGGTTCACGCCCATATTGATAAATGTCTGTACGCCGATCCAGATGCCGATACCTTTCGCGGCCAGGCCAGCGAAGGTCTGGTCCATGGCAATGGCCTGGCGGCCGATGTCGAAAGCTCGTTTGACGATCCAGTAGAACATGCCGATGGTGACCAGCACCCCGATCATGCCCAGTTCTTCGCCGATCACCGCCAGCAGGAAGTCGGTATGCGCTTCCGGCAGGTAGTGCAGTTTTTCCACGCTGGCGCCCAGCCCAACGCCGCCGATCTCGCCCCGCCCGAAGGCAATCAGCGAATGGGTCAGCTGGTAGGCCTTGTTCAGGGCGTTTTCTTCCTCCCACGGATTCAGGTAGGCAAACAGGCGTGCGCGGCGGAATGGCGACAACCAGATGATGGCCACGAAGATTGTCACGAGCATGCCGGCGATGCCGCCGAACCACACGGCATTGACGCCGCCCAGGAACAGGATGCCCATGGCGATGCAGACGATCACGCCGAAGGCGCCCAGGTCGGGTTCCAACAGCAGCAAGAAACCCACGAAAGCCACTGCCAGCGCCATCGGTGCAAAGCCTTTCGACAGGCGATGCATGAACTCCTGCTTACGCACTGTATAGTCGGCAGCGTACAGCACGATGAAAAGTTTCATCAGTTCGGACGGCTGGAACTGGAATAGCTTGAGGTTCAGCCAGCGGCGGCCGCCGTTCACGTTGACACCCAGGCCCGGAATGAACAGCAGCACCAACGCCACCAGGGTCGCGATGAACAGGTAAGGCGCGGCCTTCTGCCATACTTCCACGCGCACGCGGAACGCCACGGCAGCAGCCACGATGGCAATGCCGATGAAGATCGCCTGGCGCTGCACGAAGTAGTGATTCTTGTAGGCGGCGAACTTGGGCGAATCCGGCAGCGCAATCGACGCCGAATACACCATCACCATCCCGAACAGCATCAGCAACAGCACCGACCATACCAGCGGCTGGTCGTAATCCATCATCTTCGAATGACGTGCGCGTCCATCCAGCGGAGCTGGGGACTCGGCGCCACCAAAGCGGAATGGAAGCTGGATTGCCATCAGATCTCCTGCCCCGCATCAAGTGCGATCTCGCGCACGGTGTCGATGAACACCTGCGCGCGGTGCGCATAGTTCTTGAACATATCCAGGCTGGCGCATGCCGGCGACAGCAGCACGGCATCGCCGGCATGGGCCAGCGATGCGGCACGCTTGGTGGCCTCTTCCAGCGTCGCGAAATCTTCCATCTTCACGCCGGTCGGTTCCAGCGCCGTGCGGATAGCCGGGGCATCGCGGCCGATCAGCACCACGGCGCGCACGAAACGGCGCACCGGGCCGGCCAACGGGTCGAATTCCTGGCCCTTGCCATCGCCGCCGGCGATCACCACCAGCTTTTGCTCGCTGCCGCCGAAGGACTGGCCCAGGCCGACCAGCGCGGCCACCGTTGCGCCCACGTTGGTGCCTTTGGAGTCGTCGTAGTAATCGACGCCATTGATCGAAGCCACCAGTTCCACACGGTGCGGCTGGCCCTTGTATTCGCGCAGGCCATGCAGCAGCGGCGCGAACGGCAGGCCGATGGCGCGGCACAATGCCAGCGCGGCCAGCGCGTTGGACGCATTGTGGGTGCCGCGGATCTGCAATGCATCGGCCGGCATCAGCTTCTTGGTATAGCACTCCACCGGCGGTGGCGGCGGGTCGTTTTTCTTGCGGCGCTTCGGCGGTTCCGCATCGTCGGTCGGTTCTGCCGTGGCGAGCCAATACACGCCCCGCTCGTTGACCAGGCCGAAGCTGTGCGCCAGTTCCGGCGCATCGGTGCCGAAGGTGACGTTCTCGCCGATCGGGTTGGACATCGCCATGGTCCACTTGTCGTCGCGGTTCAGCACGCGCACGGTGTCGTCGCCGAAGATGCGCTTCTTGTCGTCGGCATAGGCCTGCATGCTGCCGTGCCAGTCCAGGTGGTCCTGGGTCAGGTTCAGCACAGTGGCGGCATCGGCATTCAGGCTGTAGGTCGTGTGCAGCTGGAAGCTGGACAGCTCGAGCACCCAGGCTTGTGGCAGGGTATCGTTCTCCATCACTTCACGCAGCACATCCAGCGCGGCCGGGCTGATATTGCCGGCCACGCGCACGGACAGGCCGGCGCGCTCGCACAGCTGGCCGGTCAGGCTGGTGACGGTGGTCTTGCCGTTGGTGCCGGTGATGGCGATGACTTTCGGCTCGTAAGCGCGATCTTCCTTCAGCCATTTCAGGGCCTGGGCGAAGATCTCGATCTCGCCCCAGACTGGAATGCCCTTCTCCGCCGCGGCCGGGATGATCTCGGCCAGTTCCTTGTTTGGGCCCAGGCCGGGGCTGGCGCAGACAAAGTCCACCCCATCCAGCAGCGCCGCGTTGAACGGGCCGGAAATGAACTGCGTACCGGGCAGCTGCTCGCGCAGCAGCGGCAGGCGGTCCGGCACCGGGCGCGTGTCGGCAACGCGCAGCAGCGCGCCGCAGCGCGCCAGCCAATGCGCCATCGCCAGGCCCGATTCGCCGAGCCCCAGGACCAGTGCAATTTTGCCGTTATAGATCATCAGCGCAGTTTCAAAGTAGACAGGCCAACCAGAACCAGCATCATCGTGATGATCCAGAAGCGCACGACAACCTGGGTCTCTTTCCACCCCTTCTGTTCAAAGTGGTGGTGCAAAGGCGCCATCAGGAACACGCGGCGGCCAACGCCGTAGCGCTTCTTGGTGTACTTGAACCAGCCCACCTGGATGATCACCGAAACGGTTTCCGCAACGAAGATGCCGCCCATGATGAACAGGACGATTTCCTGGCGCACGATCACGGCGATGGTGCCGAGCGCGCCGCCCAGCGCCAGCGCGCCGACGTCGCCCATGAAGACTTGCGCAGGGTGCGCGTTGTACCAAAGGAAGGCCAGGCCGGCACCCGCCATCGCGCCGCAGAAGATGATCAGCTCACCGGCACCAGGGATGTGCGGGATGAACAGGTATTTCGAATAGGTCGCGGAGCCGGTCAGGTAGGCGAACAGGCCCAATGCGGAACCCACCATCACGGTCGGCATGATGGCCAGGCCATCCAGCCCGTCGGTGAAGTTCACGGCATTGGAGGTGCCGACGATCACGCAGTAAGTCAGCGCAATGAAGCCCCACACGCCCAGCGGATAGCTGATGGTTTTCACGAACGGCACGATCAGGTCGGCCTTCGGCGGCAGGTCCATCGAGAAGCCCGACTGCACCCACTGGAAGAACAATTCAAACACCTTGGCCGGCGTAGGCGCCGACACCGAGAAGGCCAGGTACAGCGCAGCGGCGATACCGACCAGCGACTGCCAGAAGTATTTTTCAGCCGAACGCATGCCTTCCGGGTCCTGGCGCACCACCTTGCGGTAGTCGTCCACCCAGCCCACTGCGCCGAAGCCCATGGTCACGACCATCACCGGCCAGATCAGGCGGTTCGACCAGTCGCACCACAATACGGTGGCGATGCCGACCGCGATCAGCAGCAGCACGCCGCCCATGGTCGGGGTGCCGTGCTTCTTCAGGTGAGTCTGCGGGCCGTCGGTACGCACCGCCTGGCCGTACTTCATGACGGTCAGCTTGCGGATCACGGCGGGACCGGCGATCAGGCCGATCAGCAGGGCCGTGATGGTAGCCATCACAGCGCGGAAGGTGATGTAGTTAAAGAGGCGGAAAGCCCCAATGTCGTCCTGCAGGATTTGAGCCAGCCAGAGCAGCATGATTAGTGTGTTTCCTTTGTAGCGTGTTGCGATCCAATCAAATGCTGCACGACCCGTTCCATCTTCATGAAGCGGGAGCCCTTGATCAATACGGTTGCATCCGGCGTTACCGCGGCGCTTACGGCCTGCAGCAGCGCGTCGAATTCCTGGTGGTACTCGGCATGGGGCGCCATGTGGGCGGCCAGCGTGCCGGTAGCGAAGAAGTGCTCGATGCCTTTGGTCGCTGCGTAGGCGGCGACTTCTTCATGAAACTCCTTGCCTTGCGTGCCTACTTCGCCCATGTCGCCCAGCACCAGCACGCGCGGCGCCTTGGCCTTGGCCAGCACATCGATGGCGGCACGCACGGAATCCGGGTTGGCGTTGTAAGTGTCGTCGATCAACAGCGCTCCGTTGGCGGCCTGCTTCTTCTCCAGGCGGCCATTCACCGGCGCGAACGCTTCCAGCCCTGTGCGGATGGTGGAAGTGTCGATGCCGGCGGCATAGGTACAGGCAATCGCAGCCAGCGCGTTGCGCACATTGTGATCGCCGGCAGCCTGCAGCGATACGCTGAAGTGGCGCGGCACCGCGTCCGGTGCGGAGAAAGATGCGGCGGCGCCATGGCCGGCTGCGTGCGCGTTTGCAGCGGGGCGCACGGTCACTTCCAGCTCGGAGCCGAAGTCGCCGGCGGTGTAGGTGCAGCTTACGTTGGCGGCAGCATCCAGGCCGAAGGTCAGCACGCGGCGGCCGACCGACAGCTCGCGCCAGACCGGCGTAAATTCGTCCCCATGGGGGAACACGGCCACGCCATCGCCAGGCAGCGCAGCCAGCACGCTGCCGTTCTCGCGCGCCACCGCTTCCACGGTGTGCATGAATTCCTGGTGCTCGCGCTGCGCATTGTTCACCATGCCGATGGTCGGAGCTGCGATGGCGCTGAGGCGGCCGATTTCGCCCGGATGATTCATGCCCAGTTCCACCACGGCGGAACGGTGCGATGTGTCAAGACGGAACAGCGTCAACGGCACGCCGATCTCGTTATTCAGGTTGCCGCGCGTCGCCAGCCGGCCGCCTTCGCCATGGGCGGCGGCCAGGATGGAGGCGATCATTTCCTTGACGGTGGTCTTGCCGTTGGAGCCGGTAACGCCAATCAGCGGCAGCGCAAACTGGCTGCGCCAGTAGTTGGCGATCTGGCCCAATGCCACCAGGGTGTCCGGCACCACGATGGCAGGCAGGGTCCAGCCCTTCGGCAACTTTTCAACCACCACGGCGACGACGCCCTTGTCGACCACCTGCTGCAGGAAATCGTGGGCATCGAATACCTCGCCGCGCAGGGCGACGAACAGCTGGCCGGCGCCGACCGTGCGGGTGTCGGTCGACACACCGTCGAAGTCCAGCGCCAGCGCGGCGTCATTGGACAGCACACCGTGATGCACGTGCGCGCCCTTCAATGCCGGCAGGATGTGGGCGATAGAGCTGCGCATCAGTGCGGCCTCATCATGGTAAGGCGTGCAGACAATGCAAGCTGCGCGTGCTCGGTGTCCGAGAACGGCATCTTGCGGCCCTTGATTTCCTGGTAGGGCTCGTGGCCCTTCCCTGCCAGCAGGATCACATCCGCCTTGCCGGCATTGCGCACGGCGGACAGGATCGCGGCGGCGCGGTCTTCCACCGTCAGGAATTCCGAATTCGGATGTTGCGGGTCCATGCCTGCCACGATCTGGCGAATAATCTCGGCTGGTTCTTCGCTGCGCGGATTGTCGCTGGTGACCAGCACATGCTCCGCCATTTGCGAAATCCTGCCCATCTGCGGGCGCTTGCCCGGGTCGCGGTCGCCGCCGCAGCCGAACACGCACCACAGGTGGCCGCCACGATCGGCCGCCACTGAACGCAGCGCTTCGAGCGTCTTTTCCAGGGCATCCGGGGTATGCGCGTAGTCGATCACGACCATCGGCGCTTCCTGGCCGCCGATCTGCTGCATGCGGCCCGGGGCCGGTTGCAGGGATTCGATGCCGTCGATGGCGGTGCGGAAGGCAACGCCTTTGGCCAGCAACACGGCCAGCACGGCCAGCGCATTGCTGACATTGAACGGCCCCACGAGCTGGGTGCGCACATGCGCATGGCCGAAGGTCGAATCCAGGTTGAATTCGGTACCCAGGTTGCGGCTGCGCAGCGCACTGGCGCGCAGCATGGAAATACCCGCCACGTTCGGCTGCGCCTTGATGTCTTTCAGCGTGTAGCCGATGATGGCCGGCTTGCGCGCTGCTTTAGAAGCCTTGATATGCGCGAGCAGGCGGTGGCCCATCGGATCGTCCAGGTTCACCACCGCGTGTTTCAGGTTAGGCCAGTCGAACAGGATGGTCTTGGCGGCTTCGTAGTTTGCCTCGTCGCCGTGGTAATCCAGGTGGTCGCGCGTCAGGTTGGTGAAGACCGCCACATCGAAATGCATGCCTTCGGTGCGGCCCTGGTGCAGGCCGATGGACGAGGCTTCGATGGCCAGCGCGCTGGCGCCGTCGGAATGCACTTCCTTCAGCTTGCGGGCCAGCAGCACGGCGTCCGGCGTGGTGTAGCCGGTTTCGTCGAAATCCACTTCGCCGCGGGCGCGGAACATGCCGACGCCCAGCGTGCCGATCACGGCGGTCGTTTCGCCTACTTTGGCCAGGGCCTGGCCGGTCCACACCGCGCAGGAAGTCTTGCCATTGGTGCCGGTGACGGCCACGGTGAACATGCCGGCATCGGGCTGGCCATACCAGGCGTGCGCAATCGGGCCGGCCTGCTTCTTCAGGCCCGCCACGGCGAGGTGCGGCACGGCATGCGCGGCATCCCAGGCGTACCCGGTGTCGTCGTACACCACGGCGGCAGCGCCGCTGGCGATGGCTGCGGCAATAAAGGTGCGGCCATCCTTGGCGTCGCCGGGATAGGCAAAGAATACGTCGCCGGCCTTGATGCGGCGCGAGTCGGATGCCAGTTGCGCATTGGGCGCAGCTTCACGCATCCAGCTGATAATTTCTTGATGGTTCATCGTCGTCATTTACATGGCCTCCGGTCCGGTGTCCGCCGGCACCACGATTTCGGTGACGTTGGAATCAGGAGGCACATTGGAGGCGCGCAATGCATTGATTGCGACAGCCGCGAAAGTTGGTGCTGCGACCGAGCCGCCAAAGTGGCCGTTCTGGGTCGGTTCGTCGATCATGACTGCAATGATGAAGCGCGGCGCCGACATCGGCACCATGCCGACGAAGGAACCGATGTATTTGCGCGGCATTGCATAGCGGCCGTTCTCCACCTTGTAGGCGGTACCGGTCTTGCCGCCTACGCGGTAGCCCGGAATCTGCGCCTTCTTGGCGGTACCGTCCTTGCCGGAGACAACGGCCTCCAGCATCTCGCGCATCTGCGCTGCGGTCTGCGGCTTGATGATCTGCTGGCCCAGCGGTTCTTTTTCGACCTTCTCAAACGACAAAGGAATGGTGTCACCATTCCGGGCAAACATCATGTAAGAGCGCGCCAGCTGTATCAGCGACACTGAGATACCGTTACCGTAACTCATGGTCGCCTGTTCGATCGGCCGCCATGATTTATAAGGCCGCACCCTCCCGGCTACCGCCCCGGGGAAACCCCATTTCGGTTGCTGGCCGAAGCCGACCTTGGTGAACATCTCCCACATTTCCTGCGACGGCATGCTGAGCGCAATTTTCGAGGTGCCGATATTGGACGACATCTCGATGATCTGCCCCACATTGATCACGCCGTGCGCCTTGGTATCCGAAATCGTACGGTCGGCGATGGTGAGTTTGCCGCCGCCGGTATCGATGAAAGTATTCGGCTTGACGCGGCCACTGTCCAGGGCCAGCGCCACCGTAATCGGCTTCAGCGTGGAACCCGGTTCGAAGGTGTCGGTCATCACGCGGTTGCGCAGCTGCGCACCGGTCAGGTTGCGGCGATCGTTCGGGTCGTAGCTCGGGTAGTTGGCCAGCGCCAGCACCTCGCCGGTATGGACATCGAGCACCACGGCGCCACCGGCCTTGGCGCCAAAATGATCGACGGCGTTTTTCAGTTGGGTGTAGGCGATATACTGGATCTTGCTGTCCACCGACAGCACAACGTTCTTGCCGTTATGCGGTTCTATCTTGCCGCCGATATCCTCCACGATGCGGCCCTGGCCATCCTTGATGACGCGGCGCGAACCGGGCTTGCCGACCAGATTGGCCTGCTGCGCCAGCTCCATCGACTCCTGGCCCTTATCGTCGACGTTGGTGAAGCCCACCATATGGGTCATCACCTCGCCTTGCGGATAGAAGCGCTTGTACTCGGGACGGATATCCATGCCCGCCAGATCCAGCGCCTTGATTTTGTCGGCCACCTCCACCTCGACCTGGCGTCGCAGGTAGACCAGGTTGCGATCGGAATCGAGCTTCTTGCGAAGCTCGGACTCGCTCATTTCCAGCAAGCCGGCCAGAGCGCGGATTTTGTCTTTCGGCGCCGCCAGCAATTCGTCCGGCGCAGCCCAGATAGCACGCACGGGGATGGACGAGGCCAATACCTGGCCATTGCGGTCGGTGATCTTGCCGCGCACGGCCGGCAATTCCTGCGTGCGCAGGTAGCGGTTGGCGCCCTGCTCCTTCAGGAACTCCGACTGGCGGGAAGTGCCCTGCAGCCAGACCGCGCGTGCAGCCAGCGCCCCGAAGGCGATGAACATCCCGAACAGCACAACGCGCGAGCGCCAGCTTGGCAGCCGCACCGCCAGTACCGGGCTCTTGGAGAAAGCCACGCCCTGCGAGCGTGCCACGCGGGCCGTTCCGGTTCCACCGCTGGAGCGCATCACTTTTCGCCCTCCGTCAGGTATTGGGTGCGGTTCGGCGTGAGCTGGGTCATATTCAGTTCACGGCGTGCGATTTCCTCGATACGGGCGTGCTTGCCCAGCGTCGACTGGTCGAGCTGGAGCTGGGCCCACTCGATATCCAGCTGGCGCGCCTGCGTTTCCGCGCGCTCCTGCTCCACAAACAGGTGGCGCGCCTGGTATTGCGCGTTAACGGCAGAAAGGCCGCAAGCGACCAGTAATGCCGTCAGCACGATATTGATCTTGTTGCTCATGGCAGGCCTCCGGTTGAAGGCAGGCGCATGGCGACCCGCATCACGGCCGAACGGGCGCGCGGGTTTTCATCCACCTCTTTATCGGACGGCTTGATACGTGCCAGCAGCTTCAGTTCCGGCTGCGGCAGGTCGACCGCCCTGATCGGCAGGCGCCGGTCCGGCTGCTCCACCTTGGCCTTGGAAGCGAGGAACTGCTTGACCATGCGGTCTTCCAGCGAGTGGAAGCTGATGATGGCCAGGATCCCGCCCGGCTTGAGGGCGTTGAACGCCTGGCTCAGGACCGATTCGAGGTCCTCAAGCTCCTTATTGACGAAAATCCGGATAGCCTGAAAGGTGCGGGTCGCAGGATCCTTGCCCTTCTCGCGAGTCTTGACCGCGCCTGCCACGATACCGGCAAGCTGTCGTGTGCTTGAAATTGGTTCGACTGCCCGGCGAGCAACAATCGCCTTTGCAATCTGAAAAGCAAACCGTTCTTCCCCATAATCCCTTATCACCTTTTCCAGTGTTTTTTCTGATTCCGTGGCCAGCCACTCGGCAGCGGAGATGCCGCGCGTGGTATCCATGCGCATGTCGAGCGGGCCATCGTTGCGGAAGCTGAAGCCGCGCGCAGCATCGTCCACTTGCGGCGACGAGATGCCGAGGTCCAGCAAGATGCCGTCGACGGCGGGAATGCCGCGTTCGGCCAGCGCATCCGCCATGGTGGCGAAGCTGTCGTGCACGATGGTGAAACGCTTGTCGCCGATGGTTTCGGCGTTGGCGATAGCTTGCAGGTCTTTGTCGAAGGCGATCAGGCGGGCGTCCGGACCCAGGCGGGACAGGATCAGGCGGCTATGGCCGCCGCGGCCGAACGTGCCATCTATATAGATGCCGTTGGCGCGCGCGCCGGCCAGGTCGAGCGCATCCACCGCTTCATCTAACAGCACCGTACGATGCTGGAACTCTGGCACCGAGGTCGTCGTCATATTGAACCGGGCCTCAGAAGGAGAAATCGGACAAGGTATCGGGCATGCCAACCTCGATGGTGGCTTGCTCGTTTGCGGCGCGCTTGACCGGATCCCAGATTTCGAAATGGGTCAGCATGCCGGATAGCACGACTTCGCGGCCAAGGCCGACGGCGTCGCGCAATTCAGGGGCAACCAGGATGCGGCCGGCCGAATCCATCTCGACGTCGGCGGCGTTACCCAGCAGGATGCGCTGCCAGCCGCGGGCCGACATCGGCCACGAAGCGATCTGGTCGCGTTTGGCTTCCCAGACGTGGCGCGGATACATCAACAGGCAGCCGTCCGGGTGTTTGGTAAGCGTGAGCCGTCCTTCGCACTGGATTACCAGTGCGTCACGATGCTTGGCCGGAATGGACATCCTGCCTTTCGCATCGAGAGTAATCGCGGACGCGCCTTGGAACACGACTTAACCTTATCTAAAAAATCCCACAAAACTACACTTTTTCACACTGTCGCCCACTTTAGAGGAAGCGCACAAGGTGGTCAAGCGAATTTCCCAAGCGAAAATAGCGATTTGTCCAATGAAATTAAGGACTTAGCGGCATTCCTTGAGAAATAGCCGAAGTAAAAACCACTGAGAAATTAGGGACTTATGAAAGATAGTGAAAGTGCTACTTCACGTGCAGGGCTGGCCAGAGAGGGGAAAAGTGACTAGAAATAAATTTGGAAAACTGCATTTGGTTGCCTTGAGGCAACGACAATTAAGCAATTTAACAACAAATGCCGCCGCCCGGATAAGCGGGAGAATTGCTGCCTGTCACGCTTTGCGCGCGATGTCGACCCTCGAAAAGAACATGCCGCCCAGTTTGGACTGGGCGGCAACTTGTATAGACATATGGCGAATGTCGCCGCTTGCCTACATTATACGGCTTGAGAGACTTGTCACTCGTAAGTGACGCCTACCGTGACGCCGCTGAACGGCTGCTTCGCTTCCAGCGTGATGTAATACCACTGGTTCGCCACCGGGCTCGGGATGCTGACATTTTCGGCATTGCCCGAGTTGGTGGAGGCATAGTCGTAGGAGGTGGTGCTCGGATAGCGGTTCAGGGCCACGTACATGTCCATATTGCCGCTGCCGCCCGCGCTCATGATCTTCACGTTCTTGGCACCGGCCGGCACGATCAGGTGCAGGTAGGTGCGGCTGCCGGAAGACAGGTTGCGGATTGCGCAGTTCTTGCCAAGGTAGCTTGGCGAGGACTGGCCGCTGCAGGCTGGCAGGTTGGACACGCTGTCAGGCAGCGGTGGTTCGCCGGCCGTGGTGGCCGCATCGGCCCAGGCAGCGAACTCGCTGTCGTAGCGGGCACCAATGTCGCGCATGAAGTCGTTGTAGCGCGCATAGTCGCCGACCCTGAACTTGGACAGCACCTGGTCTACGTCGGAGCGATGGCGCTCCATCATGAAGCGGGTCGCCATGTAGCCCCAGCGGTAGGCACGGTCCTGGTAATCCGACATCGAGTACGTATTGCCGAAGATGTCGCTGAGGCGGTATTTGCGGCTGCGCGCCATGTCGATTGCCGGCTGGTTGTTATTTTTCAGCGAGAGATATTCCGCGACACCCTCGATCCACCACACCGTCGGCACGGAAGTGCCCTGGCCGAAATCGCCGTACATGTCATAGCGGCCATCCAGGTAGTGCACATACTCATGCTCCAGGTTCCACACCTTGAAGGTCGGACGCAGCCACGACGCCTCGTGGGCGATGAAGCGCGCCTGGTTGCCGGCCACGGACGGATCGCCCTCCAGGTACATGCCGCCGTTATTGGTGTCGATGCCGTAGATCACGCTGGCGTACTTGCTGTAGTTGCTGTAGTCGTCGAACACCACCAGTTCCAGCGCGGTGTTGTTGTCATGCGCAACCGGGGTGCGGTTGGTCTGCAGCATGGTGTGGGCGTAGCCCTCTTCAGTCGCCAGGGCGGAGCAGATTTCCTGCACCTGGGCCTGGGTCACGTCCTGGGCACGCAGGCGCAGCGACGGGCTGCAGCTGTAGCTCGTCTTCAGCACCGCATTTGCCAACTGGTCCTCGTAATTGCACACGCCGTACTGCGCGCAATTGCCGCTGTCGTAGTACTTCACAGCCGCCGCTGCCGCCAGCCACATGCCGCTGTCGGCGCCCAGCATGGTGCTGGTATTCAGGGTGTTCTGCACCATCGGCTTGACCTGCGCCTTCAGTCCGGCGTACTGCATGAAGCGGAAGGCCTCGTTCGATGCATCGGTCAGGTGGGCGCCGGCGTTGGTGTTCAGCAGGGCCGCCTTGTTGTTGGTGATGAACGAGTACAGGGTGTTGGCGTAGGAGATGTCGCCCGACAGCGCCGTACCTGCGTTAGGGGACGTGTGGGCGCGGAACAGCACAGTCAGCGCACCGGTCATGCCGCCGCTGGCGCTATCCTGCTTCAGCGCTTCGGCAGCCGTCGGCTTGGCCGAAGTATTGGTGAAGCGCGCCACAGTGGCCTTCGCATCCGGCAGGAATTGCACCTCGTCGTTCATATTGGTGACAAGCTTCCATGCTTCGATCGCGGTGGACGGCGCCGCGGTGTTGTTGGCATACAGGCTGCTGCCCTGGGCCAGGCCATGCAGTGCAGTGCGAATCGGTGCGCGTACCGATTCGCTCAGCGCAGGAATGGTGCCGCCGCTGGCCTGGTAGTAGCCGGCGCGCAGGTAGAGCACCAGGTTCACCAGCTTCATGTTGCTGCCGTTGTAGCTGGATGCCTCGCTGGCCAGGCGGCTGGCGACGGCGCTCACGTTGGCGCTGGAATAGATACTGGTAGCGAGTGCCGGCGCCGCCGAGAACAGCGGATAAGTGCACTCGTAGTCAGGCAGCGTGGCCAGGTATTCGGCCAGTGCAGCGCCGCTGTAGCTGGCCAGGACGTTCATGTCCTTGCACTGCGGCGTTGCTGCCATCGGCGCCATGCTGGTTTTCAGGCTGCGCGGCATCAGGTCATTGCGCGGCTTGCGCGTTGGCGCCAGGTCGTACTTGCTCTGCTCCACCGATGGCGGCAGGGTTTGCCGCTGGTGCGGCGCGGGCGGCTGGTGCAGCTTGTTACCGCTATCCGCGTGGGCTTGCGCGGCGAGCAGCAAAGCTGCTGCGCCGATTGCTTTCAACATCATGTCTCCACCTCTTCTGTTATGTAATGGGAGCGCCCATGCTAACGAGGAGAGGTGGCGCGGCTTCAATCGTGTGCGCCGTTATGGTGATTTCGCTGCTTCAGCTAACGTGAACTGCACAGGCGATGGACGAAAAAGCCACAGGTGGACGCGCGCCGGAACCGGTTCGGAACTGGCTTGGCGTATAGCCTGTCATCGCTTTGAACTGGCGGCTGAAGGCACTGTGGTCGGTGTAGCCGCATTCGCGGGCGATGTCGGCGATGCTGCGGCCAGGGTGGGCTTCAATCAGCGCCAGCGCACCTTCCAGCCGCGATTGCAGCAGCAGCTGGCGCGGGCTGTAGTGGAAGACTTTCTGGAACAGGCGCTCTACTCGCGCCAGCGACAGGCCTTCTTCGCGCGCCAGGTCGGCCAGGTTCAGCTGCATATGGAAGTTGTCGCGGATGCGCTGCGCAATGCGCGCCACCTGGCGGTAAACCGGGTGCTGTTCGTCGACCAGGCCGAGGTCGTGCGAGGTGCCTACCAGGCCGACGATATCGCCTTGCTCGTTGCGCAGCGGGGCCTTGTGGGTCAGGCACCAGCCGCGGCGGCGGTTCGGGTACAGGTGCAGTTCTAGGTGCTTCTCGATGGTGGCGCCCATGTCGATCACCTGCCGGTCCTGCGCCTCATAAGCGGCAGCGAGGGGGCGCGGATGCACGTCCATCACGGTCTTGCCGAGGATGTCGGACTTGCTGCGCAGGCCGCAGCGGCGGGCCAGCGTATTATTGACGGCCACATAGCGGCCATCGCGATCCTTCACGAAGAAGGCTACTTCGGTCATCGCGTCGAACAGTTTTTCGATCGCGTCCAGCTCCACGTTCCAAGGACGGTCCGTCATAAAGGTGTCTCCCATGCTTTGGCGCGCTCTGTGGCGCGATTCCATTTTGCCAGCAACTCGGCCCGCTGGTCACCCCCCATCGCTGGAGTGAAGCGGCGCTCGCACGCCCATTGCGTGGCGATTTCTTCCTGCGATTCCCAAAAGCCGACGGCCAGGCCTGCCAGGTAGGCCGCGCCCAGTGCCGTGGTTTCGGTGACCTTCGGGCGCAGCACGGGAACGCCAAGAAGGTCGGATTGGAACTGCATCAGCATGTCGTTGCGGGCCGCGCCGCCGTCGGCGCGCATCTCCGTTACCGGCATAGCTGCATCTTTCTGCATTGCCGCCAGCAGTTCGGCGCTCTGGTAGGCGATCGATTCCACGGCGGCGCGCGCGATGTGCGCCTTGCTGCTGCCGCGCGTCAGGCCGACGATGGTGCCGCGTGCATACGGGTCCCAATGCGGTGCGCCAAGGCCGACGAAGGCTGGCACCAGGAACACGCCGCCGCTGTCAGGCACGCTGTTCGCCAGCGCCTCCACATCGCTCGATTGCTGGATGATGCCCAGCCCGTCGCGCAGCCATTGCACGGTGGCGCCGCCCATGAAGACGGAGCCTTCCAGCATGTAATCGGTAACGCCGTCGACGCGCCAGCCGACGGTGGACAACAGGCGGTTGTGCGAGGTGCGCGGGTGGCGGCCGGCGTGCATCAGCATGAAGCATCCGGTGCCGTAGGTGTTCTTCACCATGCCCGGCTTGTGGCAAGCCTGGCCGAAGGTGGCCGCCTGCTGGTCGCCGGCGATACCCGCGACCGGGATCGCATGGCCGAACAGGGCTTCGCGCGTGGTGCCGACTTCCTCGCTGGAGGATACCACCTGCGGCAGCATTTCTTCGGGGATGTCGAACAGGTGCAGCAGGTCCGAGTCCCAGCGCATCAGGTGGATGTTGAACAGCATGGTGCGCGAGGCGTTCGAGACGTCGGTGACGTGCACGCCGCACAGTTTCCAGGCCAGCCAGGAATCGATGGTGCCGAAGCACAGCGCACCCTTGCGTGCACGTTCGCGCGCGCCCGGCACGTGGTCCAGGATCCATTTGACCTTGGTGGCGGAGAAGTAGGCGTCCAGCTCAAGGCCGGTGGCATCGCAGATCATTTTCGCCTTGCCGGCGGCGCGCAGCTCTTCGCAATAATCGGCGGTGCGGCGGTCCTGCCACACGATGGCCGGCGCGATCGGTTCGCCGGTCTTGCGGTCCCACACCACGGTGGTTTCACGCTGGTTGGTGATGCCGATGGCGCGCACCTTCTTTACATCGAAATCCTGCAGGACTTTGCGTGCCACGGAGATCTGGCTGTTCCAGATTTCGTTGGGATCGTGTTCAACCCAGCCTGGCTGGGGGAAGTGCTGGGGAAATTCCTGTGCCGCGCATCCTGCGATTTTCCCTTCGTGATCGAACAGGATGGCGCGCGAGCTGGTTGTGCCCTGGTCCAGGGCGAGGATGTATTGAGTCATCTCTCAAGAATTAGTTGAAGCAAGCCGATAGGCCGGATTTTGTTACGGCACCCGAAGGTGCTATGACAGCCATTCCTCTAGGCGACGGATTGCTCCGCCGCTCAAGCTTTCTACCCGCACGCTCCGCGAGCAACATCATCGCGTGCCTATTTGAAATTGCACCAGGTGGAGGTTACCGCGTTTCACCGTAACTTAATACGCTCGTCTCTGTGGCCCTATTCCTCGCCTTATACCATTGCTGGCTTTCAGCGGACGGCCGTTAACCGTCACCCCGCTCTGTGGAGTCCGGACCTTCCTCCCGCCCATGTCTTGCGACACGGGCCAGCGGCTGTCTGGCTTGCTTCGGGCGGTATTTTACCAGCTTTAACCCCGGGGTCAGGTCCCGATTCCCGGCACGGCGCAGCCGTGCTGGGTCTTGGGCCCTGACTCCAACGTTATTTATCCGGGGTCAGGTCCCGATACCTGACACGGCGCAGCCGTGTTGGGTGTTGGGCCCTGACTCCAACATTACTTATCCGGGGTCAGGTCCCGATACCTGACACGGCGCAGCCGTGTTGGGTGTTGGGCCCTGACTCCGTCCATATAATTTGGTGTCGCAAATCGGAAAGCTATTTCCCTAGGGCAGGCATAGAATGCCAAATCCATGTATAAGAAGGCAAGTACCATGACGCAAACTCCTCGTTCCGGCGGCCAGATCCTGGTCGATGCGCTGAAAGTCCACGGCACCGATACCGCCTTCGGCGTGCCTGGCGAAAGCTACCTGGACGTGCTGGACGCCCTGCACGAATCCGGCATCCGCTTCATCATCAACCGCCAGGAGGGCGGCGCTGCCTTCATGGCCGACGCATACGGCAAGATGACCGGCAAGCCAGGCATCTGCTTCGTGACCCGCGGGCCGGGCGCCACCAATGCCTCGATCGGCGTGCACACCGCCTTCCAGGATTCGACCCCGATGATCCTGTTCATCGGCCAGGTCGGCAGCGATTTCATGGACCGCGAAGCCTTCCAGGAAGTCGACTACCGCCGCATGTTCGGCCAGATGGCGAAATGGGTCGCCCAGATCGACCGCGCCGACCGCATTCCCGAATACATTGCCCGCGCTTTCCAGGTCGCCACCAGCGGCCGTCCAGGCCCGGTGGTGCTGGCCCTGCCGGAAGATATGCTGACCGCCAAGGCAAGTGTCGCCGACACCCGTGCCTATGTGCCGACCCAGGGCGCCCCTTCCGCCCCGCAGATCGCGCAACTGCGCCAGATGCTGTCCGAAGCCAAGCGCCCGATGCTGCTGCTGGGCGGCGGCGGCTGGAACGAGCAAGCTACTGCCGATATCCGCAAATTCGCCGAAGCGAACAAGCTGCCGGTCGGCTGCGCCTTCCGTTTCCAGGACCTGCTGGACAACGCGCACCCGAATTACATCGGCGACGTCGGTATCGGCATCAATCCGAAGCTGGCCGCGCGCGTGAAAGACGCCGACGTGCTGATCGCCATCGGCCCGCGCCTCGGAGAAATGACCACCAGCGGCTACTCGATCATCGCCTCGCCGGTGCCGCAACAGCGCCTGGTGCATATCCACGCCAGCCCGGAGGAACTGGGCAGCGTCTACCAGGGCGAAATGATGATCGCCTCCGGCATGCCGCAGGCCGCAGCGATGCTGGCGGCAATGGAGCCGGTGGATGCGAGCGCCTGGCGCGACAGCGTCGAACAGGCGCGCGCCGAGTACAGCGCCTGGCAGCAGCAGCCGTCGATCTTCAAGGATAACAACGCCCCGCTGAACCTGTGGCAAGTGGTGCAGGAACTGAAGGCACAGTGCCCGGCGGACACCATCATCACCAACGGCGCCGGCAACTACGCCACCTGGGCGCATCGCTACTGGCCGTACGGCGGCATGCGCACCCAGCTCGCGCCGACCAGCGGCGCCATGGGTTACTCGGTACCATCCGGCGTAGCCGCCAAAATCATCGACCCGGCACGCACCGTGGTCACTTTTGCCGGCGACGGCGAATACCTGATGAACGGCCAGGAACTGGCGACCGCCGTGCAGTACAAAGCTGGCGTGCTCATCATCGTATTCAATAACCAGATGTTCGGCACCATCCGCATGCACCAGGAGCGCGAATACCCTGGCCGCGTTTCCGGTACCACGCTGCACAACCCGGACTTCGCTGCAGTGGCCCGCGCCTTCGGCGGACATGGCGAAACCGTCGCGGCCACCGAGGAATTCGCGCCTGCCCTGCAGCGTGCCCTCGCCTTCACCCGCGAGCAGAACCTGCCGGCCATCATCGAGCTGCGCTACGACGGCAACCTGATCACCCCTGGCGCCACCCTCGACACCCTGCGCAAGCAGGCGATCGCCGCCGGCAAATAATCCCACCGCCCCACAGTCAAAGGGCTGGCCCGCAATCGCGCGGCCAGCCCTTTTATATTTCGGCTACCGCCATGCGGAGACCTGATTACCGCTTCGGCGCCGGACAGGACTTGCAGGCTTTGGCAGTGCGGCTGAAGTCGCGCACTTTGGCCAGTACCATTGGCTGCGACTGGTCGTCGCAATAGCCGCCATCCAGCGTCAGCGTTTCGCCGCCGGGAGAGAACTTGCCGCTGATGGTGCGCTCTTCCTCCCCTTCCTGCACGGTGAAATACATCATCTTGCCGCGCGGGTCGACATGCACGTCGTTCGCCACCAGTGGCCAGCTCAGGCCGCCAGCCGTGTATTCGTAAATTACCGTATCGACTTCGGCAAACCGCTGCAGCGTAATGCGCTGGCCGCCATATTCGCCGCTGCCTTCGTGCACGCACAGGTCAGAGTAAACCACCATGCCGTGGCGCGGCAGGCCTCCGGCTTTGTTGGCCGCCAATGCGGCAGGCAATACCGTGACTGAAGCGAGCAGCAGCGCGCTGCCGATGCGATGTGAAGTTTTCATATCAGCATTGTAAAAAAAAACGGCTGCGCGAGGCAGCCGTTTTGACCTGGAACTGACAGGTATTAGAATGTGTGACGGATGCCTACGTTGTAAGCGGAGTCACCGGAGCCGGATTCAGCGTTGTTACCAACGGTGAAGGAAGCGCCGTTCTTGTTCTTGATCTTGCCGTACGACATGTAGGTGGTGGTACGTGGCGACAGTTTGTGCAGGTAGCCGATTGCGTACTGGTTAGCATCGCGGTTGGCAACGTCACGGTCATCCGCGCGGGCTACGGAAGCCACCAGGGAGCCAGCAGCCGACACAGGAACGGTCGCGCCTACCAGGTAGTTGCGGCTGTCGGTCGAAGCGGCTACTGCAGCAGCGGTGTAAGCGGTACCGTTAGGGTATGCAACGCTGTTCAGGCCTTTGTTGGCGTTGAACATCGCGAAGGCCTTAACAACCTTGAAGTCGTAGTTCACAGCCAGCAGGGTGTTGTGGCCGATGTCACGACCGGTAACGATGTTGTTGGCAACGGTGTCGTTGTTACGGTTGTTGTAAGCCAGGCGGCCTTCGAAGTCGCCGTTCTTGTAGCCGATCGCCGCGCCCAGTTGACGGCCGGTCGAGGATTCTTTCTGCTCGCCGGCAGCGTAGAACACTTCAGCAGTGATACCCATCATGTCTGGCGACTTGTAGTACACGGAGTTGCTGTTGCGTACGTTGATGCCGTTTGCCGGGAAGATGTTCTTAGCCGAACCGGACAGGCCAGCCTGGAACGGATCGCCAACTTGCACGAATGCGTTGTACCAAGGGGTGTACTGGCGGCCCAGGGTCAGGGTACCAGCCGATTTCGACACCAGGCCTACGTATGCCTGACGCTGGAAGATCGAACCGGACACGTCGGACTCGCCGGTGTCGCCTTTGATGCCGCCTTCCAGCATGAACACTGCGGACAGGCCGCCACCCAGGTCTTCGGTGCCTTTGAAGCCGATGCGCGATGCATTGGCGACGCCGGAGGACACTTTGGTCACGTTACCGTTCTTGCCACCGTGTTCGGACACGATGCCGGCATCCATGATACCGAAAACGGTTACATTGGATTGGGCGTAGGCGCTGCCGGATGCTGCTGCCAGTACTGCGAGGGAAATCAGGGTCTTCTTCATGATGTGCTTCTTCCTTTTCTTTGTTATCGATCACCAGGGCTCTTCGGCGCTGATCGCCCGTTATTTTATATGATCTCAATATTTCCTGCTATTCACGTAGTAATACGTATTGCAAGGGGACGCCTTTTGCTGGAGTAAACCGAATAAAATTTATACAACTTTCAACTTTTTTGTTCAGGACATATTTCACACTTTCGTTTCTTTTGGCCGTGAAACCTGGGGCGCCGGGATTGTGTCATGGACAAGGGCTTTGAAGCGCAGTTTCCCAGTGAAACGGAACTGTGCTGCATGCAACTTTGTGTCAGACTTGAGCGTTAGAATGCAGGTCGCGGATCAATCTGGGGGCGCTGTCGGCGAATGAAAACGAGTGCGGTTTCTGTAACAATTCCATCCACCATCAGCGATGTGGAACGGGACACCGGCCTGGCAAAGGAAACTTTGCGCGTTTGGGAGCGCCGTTACGATTTTCCCCGTCCTGAACGCGACACGTTCGGAGAGCGAGTCTATCCAAGCGAACAAGTAATTAAATTGAGATTGATCAAGAGATTGATTGATCTGGGCTACCGTCCGGGCAAGGTTATCGGCTATTCCGCGGACGAACTGCAGGCCTTGGCGCAGAAAAGCGCTTCCAGCCAGCGGATGGAAGCTGCCATGCCGCACCCCGAGCTGCACGCCTTCCTGGAACTCTGTAAAGCCCATCAAATGGAAGCTTTCCGCCGCAAACTGACGCAGGCGATGCTGGTGATGGGCTTAAAGAATTTCGTGATCAACCTGGTCGCCCCGCTTACCACCCTGGTGGGCGAAGCGTGGGCTTGCGGGCAGTTCGCGGTGTTTGAAGAGCATTTATTTGCCGAATCGGTGCAGATCGTACTGCGCAGCGCCGTATTCTCGGTGCCGCAGGTGAACCACAGCAGCGGGGCGCCGCGCCCGCGTGTGCTGCTGACCACCCTGCCGCAGGAACGCCACGGCCTGGGCCTGCTGATGGCCGAAGCCATGTTTGCCGCCGAGGGAGCGCATTGCATTCCGCTAGGCGTCCAGACGCCGCTGCCGGACATCGTCGAGGGCGCGCGCGCCATGCAGGCGGACATCGTTGCGCTGTCTTTTTCCGCCACCATGAATCCGCGCCACGTTGCTGATAGCCTGCGCGAATTGCGGGTGCGCCTGCCGGACCAGGCTGAAATCTGGGCCGGCGGCAACAACTCGGCCCTGCGCAAACGCCCGCCAAGCACGGTGAATGTGTGCGAGCTGGACGATATCGGCGGCGCCGTCACCGAATGGCGCCAGCGCCAGCGACTGGCCCTCAGCTAGCCTCTGGTAGAATACGCGGTTCGATTGAAGGACCCTCTGCCAACTTGTCCATGTTCAGTTTTTTCAAGAAGAAACCGGTCGCGCCGGAAGCCGCGCCCGCAGTGCCAGCCGCAACACCTGCGGCCCCTGCTCCTTCCGTGCCTGCCGGCACCGAGACTGCCGCGCCGCTGGCGTTTGAAGTCGAAACCGCCGCCAGGCCGGAACCCAAACAAAGCTGGATGAGCCGCCTGAAGGCCGGCTTGTCGAAGACTTCCGCCAACCTGTCCATCCTGTTCGTCGGCGCCAAGATCGACGACGATCTGTACGATGAGCTGGAAGCGGCGCTGCTGATGTCCGATGCCGGCGTCGACGCCACCGAATACCTGCTCGATGCGCTGAAGCGCAAGGTCAAGGAAGACAAGCTGCTGGATGCCGCCCAGGTCAAGGAAGCGCTCAAGCAGCTGATGGTCGACCTGCTGCAGCCGCTGCAAAGGCCGTTCGAACTGGGCCGCCACCAGCCGCTGGTCATGATGATTTCCGGGGTCAACGGCGCCGGCAAAACCACCACCATCGGCAAGCTGGCCAAGCATATGCAGGCCCACGGCCAGTCGGTACTGCTGGCTGCCGGCGACACTTTCCGCGCCGCCGCCCGCGAACAGTTGATGGTGTGGGGCCAGCGCAACAACGTCACCGTGATTTCCCAGGAGTCGGGCGACCCGGCTGCCGTGTCTTTCGACGCGGTGCAGTCCGGCAAGGCGCGCGGCACCAATGTGGTGATGATCGATACCGCCGGCCGCCTGCCGACCCAGCTGCACCTGATGGAAGAGCTGAAAAAGGTCAAGCGCGTGATCGGCAAGGGCATGGAAGGCGCGCCGCACGAAACCCTGCTGGTGATCGACGGCAATACCGGCCAGAATGCCCTGGCCCAGGTGAAGGCTTTCGATGATGCCTTGCAACTGACCGGCCTGATCATCACCAAGCTCGACGGCACTGCGAAAGGCGGCATCCTGGCCGCCATCGCCCGCGTACGCCCGGTTCCGGTGTACTTCATCGGTATCGGCGAAAAGATTGAAGACCTGCAGCCGTTCAATGCGGCTGAATTTGTTGAAGCACTGCTCGCGTAACCGGCCTACATGATCGAATTCCAGCACGTCAGCAAGCAATACTCCCCCGACGGTGTCGCCCTGCGCGACATTTCCTTCACCATTGCCAAAGGCGAGCTGGTCTACCTTGCCGGCCCTTCCGGCGCCGGCAAGTCGACCCTGCTGAAGATGATCGCCGCCATGGAGCGGCCGACGTCGGGCAAAGTGCTGGTGAACGGCCAGGACATCGGCGCCCTGAAACGCGCCGGCATTCCCTTCCTGCGCCGCAACTTGGGCCTGATCTTCCAGGAACAGCGCCTGCTGAACGACCGCACGGTGCTGGCCAATGTGATGATGCCGCTGCTGGTGACCGGTTCGCCGCGTGCTGTCGCCGAGCAGCGCGCCCGCGCCGCCCTCGACAAGGTGGGCCTGCTGGACCGTGCCGACGGGCAGCC
The DNA here is from genome assembly GCF_001428585.1 of Duganella sp. Root198D2. Taxonomy (NCBI): domain Bacteria; kingdom Pseudomonadati; phylum Pseudomonadota; class Betaproteobacteria; order Burkholderiales; family Oxalobacteraceae; genus Duganella; species Duganella sp. Root198D2. Next base: position 480,296 of record NZ_LMIC01000002.1, read on the forward strand.
GCTGGCCCTGTCCGGCGGCGAACAGCAGCGCGTATCGATCGCCCGTGCCATCGTCAACCGGCCGCAAATCATCCTGGCCGACGAACCGACCGCCAACCTGGACCGCGCCAGTGCCAACCGGGTGATCGATGCGCTGCACGCCTTCCACTCGGTGGGCGTGACTTGCCTGATTTCCTCGCACGATGAACAGATTCTGGACGCCGCGGCGCGTGTGATCCATCTCGAACGCGGCGAACTGATGAAGGAAGCAGCATGAGCACCTGGCTGCGCCACCACCTGTTCGCCCTCGGCTCCGCCCTGGTGCATGTGCGCCGGGCGCCGGGCTCTTTCCTGTTCAATATCCTGGTGGTCGCCATTGCGCTGGCCCTGCCCTTCATGGGCGTGACCTTGCTCGACAATGTGCGGCCGCTGTCGGAGCAGATGGCGGTCGAGCCTGAGCTCAGCGTCTTCATCAAGGCCGAAACCCCGCGCGAGCAGGCCACCGGGCTGGCTTCCTCGCTGCGCAGCATCGCACCTTCGGCCAAGATCATTTTCACTTCGCGCGAAAAAGCGCTGGAGCAGCTGAATGCCAAGAGCGGCCTGTCCGACGTGGTTGCCACGCTGGGCGAGAATCCCCTGCCGGACAGCTATGTAGTCAAACTGAATGCCTTCCAGAACGCCGCGGAAGGCAGCCAGATCGACAGCATCGCCGACCAGATGCGCGCCCTGCCGGGCGTGGAATCGGTGCAGGTGGATTCGGCCTGGGTAAAGCGGCTGGCCGCCCTGCTGGGCATCCTGCGCCTGGCCCTGCTGCTGCTGGCCGCCACCCTGGCCACGGTAGTGGTGGCAGTGGTGTTCAACACCATCCGCCTGCAGGTGATGACCCAGCGTGAGGAAATCCTGGTCTCCAAACTGATCGGGGCCAGCGACAGCTTCATCCACCGCCCCTTCTATTACACCGGCGCCCTGCTCGGCCTGTGCGCCGGCGGCGTAGCCCTGGGCGGCGTGGCACTGGCCCTGCAGCCACTCAACCGCGCCATTGCAGATTTCGCAAGACTGTACGCCTCGGAATTCCAGCTGGTTCCGCTGGACCCGATGGGCACTGCCGGCCTGCTCGCCCTGTCCGCCGGGCTCGGCCTGGTCGGCGCCCTACTCTGCGTCCAGCGTCACCTGTCGCGTTTAAATTGAAAGTCGGGGTCAGCTCCGGCAATCGGACATTTTGCTACGCAAAATGTCCGATTGCCGGAGCTGACCAGCTGACCCCGACTTTCAAATTCTTCGTGCGTATCCGCACCGAGCCGCTCCGTTCCCCGCCTTATCCTGACTTTGATCCAGCGCAAGGAATCGCGCTCTGGCGATAGTGTTTTTGCTATCAGAGCCATAAAATCCCTGCGATTGGCACTCACCAGGGGAGAGTGCTAATATATGTTCAGAACGGCATGATAGAGGTTAAGAATCATTTAAGTTCTGTCGTGCATGCTGGTAACTCTGAAAAGCATTCCCTTCAAGCGAGGATAGATAAGATGACCGCAACAAACGCACTGGTACCTGCCGGCAGCAACGCGCTGACCCTTGGCTTCAGCGGGAGCCTGGGCAACTTGGACGCTTACATCTCGGCTGTCAATCGCCTGCCTATGCTGACCCACGAGGAAGAAGTGGCGCTCGGCAAGAGCCTGAAGGAAAAGAACGATATCAAGGCGGCGGAAACGCTGGTCACCTCCCACCTGCGCCTGGTGGTGTCGATCGCGCGCGGCTACCTGGGCTATGGCCTGCCACACGGCGACCTGATCCAGGAAGGCAATATCGGCCTGATGAAGGCGGTCAAGCGCTTCGACCCGGACCAGGGCGTGCGCCTGGTGTCTTACGCCATGCACTGGATCAAGGCTGAAATCCACGAATACATCCTGAAGAACTGGCGCCTGGTCAAAGTGGCCACCACCAAGGCCCAGCGCAAGCTGTTCTTCAACCTGCGCAGCCACAAGCAGGGCCTGGATGCCATGTCGCCGAAGCAGATCGACGAACTGGCCAAGGCGCTGGACGTGAAGCGCGAAGAAGTGATCGAGATGGAAACGCGCCTGAGCGGCCGCGACATCGCCCTGGAAGCCCCTTCCGACGACGAAGACGACAAGTTTTCGCCGATCGCCTACCTGTCCTCCGACAATATGGAGCCGACCAAGGTGCTGGAAGCGGAACAGGTGGTGCGCCTGCAGTCCGAGGGCCTGGAAACTGCCCTGTCCAAGCTCGATGCACGTTCGCGCCGTATCGTGGAAGCACGCTGGCTGGCCAACGACGATGGCTCGGGCGCCACGCTGCACACGCTGGCTGAAGAATTCGGCGTGTCGGCCGAACGCATCCGCCAGATCGAAGCGGCTGCCCTGAAAAAAATGAAAGGCTCGCTGGCCGCCTATATGTAAGCCAGGGCTGTCCTCGCCAAAAGCACCGATACCGCAAGGTTCGGTGCTTTTTTATTAACTGCGGAGTAAGCCTCTTAATGTCGGGAATTTTTACATTCCCTCATGCAACACCCGGTAAGTCCTTGAAATGACTGACTTTCAGTTTGTGGCATAACGATTGCTTAGTAACCCCTGAGCACACAAATCGAGGAGTCACCATGTTCACGAAACTGGCACTGGCTGCAATCTGCGCCCTGGCTGTTGGCTCCGCCGCCGCAGGCCCTACCAATAAACTAGGGCAAACCAGCGGTAACGCGTTGACTCTGACAGTTGGCAGCTCGATCGCCGCGGGGTGGAATCCCGACGGCGATTCAGTCTGGACTTTTGCCGACTGGATCCACGTCAAGGACCAGACCACGCTCTACGTCAAAGTAACGGCCGACACTACGTTCGACTTCAGCATCGCCCCGCCCAATGGCGGCTCGGTGCAGTCTTTCGACTTCGATTTCCTGCTCAACGATGTCTCGCAAGCGAAGACCAAGCCAAGCGGTTACGCAGCCTACTTCGATGACGTGACCTTGCTTGCCGGCCAGGTATATCGCTTCCGCCTGGATTCGCTGAACATCCACGATAACACCACCAATGTCGACTTCCTGGTCTTGGCCGGCAATTTCAATGCGCCAACCAATCCAACCGATCCGCTGCCAGACGATCCACCTGCTGACCCTGGCGACGACACGGTCCCTACAATCAGCGTCATTCCTGAACCAGTTTCCCTGGCACTGCTAGGCGTCGGGCTGATGGGCTTGGGGGTAGCCCGCCGTCGCCGCACAGAATAAGTTGTGAAAACCAACTATAAAAACTAGCGCCCCCTCGGGGCGCTTTTTTTGTCGGGAATATTTACACCCTTATTGTTGAGTGGACTCAACAGTGCAACGCGATCGTTTGCGATTTGCTAAGCTGTTCCCAGGCCAGAGGAGAACATCATGCAAGCTAGACTGATCTGTCTGGGCATGGCGGGCCTGGTCCTTGCCATTGCCACCGCCTGCGGCTCAACCCGCAGTACTGCTGAGGACGTAGCCAGCCGTCCCGCACCACGCACCAGCGCCAGCTACGTCCTGGCACAAGGGGAAATCGTCACGCTGGCCCCATCCGTGACGCTCAAACTCGAGCGCGTCAATGACAGCCGTTGTAAAAAGGGGGCAGTCTGCGTCTGGGCTGGCTATATCAGTTACAGCTTCGTGCTGGCTGATCAACAGGGCAGCACCAGCTTCGTGCTGGCCGAGGACATGCCAGGCGCCGGCAAAACGGTGACGCGCAATGGGCTGACCTTTACGCTGCTGGGGATGGAGCCGGCCGAAGCGCCTTCACTGAAGGCACCAGCGCCGGATTATCGGGTAAGCTTGCGGGTAACTATTTCCCAGCCAACATAGCTGCCCATGACGCCAAACGCCCTGCCCCGACGACTGACTTCCACCATCATCATTGCGCTGGCATTCGGCGTCCCGGCCTGGGCCAAGACCCCGGTTGCCAGCGGCACCGGCGGCGCCGTGGCGACCATCAGCGAACCGGCCTCGCAGGCCGCGCTGGCGATCCTGAACAAAGGCGGCAATGCGGTCGATGCGGCGGTGGCGGCAGCCGCCGCGCTGGGCGTGACCGATCCGTTCAGCTGCGGCATCGGCGGCGGCGGTTTCATGGTGATCTACCTGGCCAAGGAAAACCGCGTCATCACACTCGATCATCGCGAGGTGGCGCCGGCTTCCTTCCGCTCCAGCGCATTCGCGCCGGACGGCAAGGCGATGGATTTCGAGACCGCAGTCGCCAGCGGCATGGCGGTTGGCGTGCCGGGCACCGTGCGCGGCTGGCATGATGCCCTGGACCGCTATGGCACCATGTCGTTCAGGCAGGTGCTGGCGCCGGCCATCAAGGCGGCGCAGGATGGCTTCAAGGTGAACGACAACTTCGTCGCGCTGGTCAAAGAGAATGAGCAAAAGTTCGCGCTGTTCCCGGAGACCGCGGGGCGCTACATGCGGGACGGCAAGGCGCTGCCTGCCGGCACCTTGCTGCGCAATCCCGACCTGGCGAAGACTTACCGCCTGCTCTCCACCGGCGGCGTGAAAGCCTTCTATTCGGGCAAGCTGGCGCAGGCGATTGTCGACTCGGTCAACCGCCCGCCTGTCGCTGCGGGCGTTTCAGTCCGCGCGGGCCAGATGTCGCTGGCCGACCTGGCCAATTACGAAGCGCGCTGGCGGCAGCCGGTGCGCAGCACTTACCGCGGCTATGAACTGGTCGGCATGCCGTTGCCAAGCAGCGGCGGCGTGACGATTGCCGAAGCGCTCAATATCCTGGAAGGCTTCGACCTGAAATCCATGCCGCGCGAGAAGGCCGAGCACCTGTACCTGGAAGCGGCGCGGCTGGCCTTCGCCGACCGCAATGCCTACCTGGCGGATCCGGAATACGTCGACGCGCCGGTGGAGGGACTGCTCAGCAAGGACTACGCAGCGCGCCGCCGCGAACTGATCGATCCTACCCAGGCGCACTATTACGCGCAGCCCGGCGATCCTTACCTGTTCCAGCAAGACCCCAGCGTGCCACTGCGCCCCGCCGGCGCCGCCAAGGCCAGGCTGCTGTCGGAAAGCGCGCACACCACCCACCTGGCCGTATCGGACAAGGACGGCAATATCGTTGCCTACACCTTCACCATCGAGTCATGGGGCGGCAGCGGCATCACGGTGCCGGGCTACGGCTTCATCCTGAACAACGAGATGACGGACTTCGATTTCACCGGACCCCATCCGAACGTGCCGGAAGCGGGCAAACGGCCGCGCAGCAGCATGTCGCCGACTATCGCTTTCCGCAACGGCAAGCCGGCCTTCACCATCGGCAGCCCGGGCGGCTCCACCATCGTCACCACGGTGCTGCAGACCATCTTCAACCATATCGACCTGGGCATGGACATGCCGGCAGCGCTGGATGCACCGCGCATCTCGGAGCGCAATGGCCGGGCCACCTCCATCGAGCCGGGATTTGCCGGCAGCGCGCAAGCCCAAGCGCTGGAGCGTTTCGGCCAACGCTGGGACGCAGCGGCCGAGGAAATCGGCGCCGCCAATGCCATCGTCTTCCATCCCGATGGCAGCGTGACCGCGGTCAGCGAAGGCAGGCGCCATGGCACCGGCAGCGCGCTGGTGCAAAAGCGCGGGCACTGATCACCCGTGCCGTTCGCGGCTATCGGCCGGCGCCTCCGCGCGCTCGTTCAGGCCATAGTCGCGCACCACGCTGGCGATGCGCAGGCGGTAGTCCGCAAACAGCTTTTCGCGCCCGGCTTGCTGGGCGGCGCGGTGCGCTTCCACGCGGCGCCATTCCAGCACCGCGGCCTCGTCGCGGAAGAACGACAGCGACAGCATCTTTTCCGGGTTGGCCAGGCTCTGGAAGCGTTCGACGCTGATAAAACCATCGATCTGCTCCAGCGTTGGCTTCAGCCTGGCCGCGATATCCAGGTAGGCATCCTTGCGCCCTGCGGCGGGCGTCACTTCAAAAATCACTGCAATCATTGATGAAACTCCGGTATGCGCGCGTTGACCGATGCGCGGTAAGTCCAGCTTAGCTGCGGCAGCGGTTTGCTGCGCAGCGCTTCGATGCAGCCGGCAGCGATTTGCCGCGCCAGCTGTTGCCCAGGGCAGGCATGGCGGCCATGGCCAAAGCCGCGTTTCGCTTCGCCAAGCATGACCAGTATCGCCTGCCCCGCTGCGACTGTCGCGCCGCCGACAATGCAGCGCTCGGCGGCGAAACGGCGGGTGTTGATAATGGGCGGATCGGTTTCCATCACCTGCGCCACCAGCGCATTGGCGTCGCTGCCCGGCGCACCCTGCTGCATGGCGACCAGGCTGTTGCCAAGCAGGCCGGCAGTGGCTTCGTAGGTTTGCGACATCAGCCCGACCAAGTTGGCAAGGATGGCGTGGTCGTTCTGCCAGCCGGCTGCGGCAGCTTCCTGCGCGACATTCGCGGCCAGCGAAGCCTGCGGCGCCGCTTGCAACAGTTCGCGCATGGCGGCCAGCAGGCGCAGGCTCGCTGCGTGTGCCTGTTCAATTTGCCCGGCGCTGCTCAATGGCGACAGGCAGGCCACGAACTCGCCCATCCAGCGCGCCACCGCAGGCAACTGTTGGTCGGTGAAACCGAGCAGGCTGGCAACCGTACTGACAGGCGCTTCAAAAGCCCAGGCGCCGATCGAGCGCCCTTCCGCCAGCAGGCGTGCTGCAACCTCCCGTGCGCGCTGCTGCGCGGCCTCGCCGCCGGCGGCGCAAGCCAGTGCACGCTGCAAAACCAGCTTGGGCGCGGCATGGCGTTCGCCATCGTTCATGCGCACCAGCGCGCCGAACACCTCGCCGGCGCTGCCGCCCGCAATCGCAGCGGGCACAGCTTCTGCCTGCGGCCGCACGCGCAAGGCAGGATGGCTGAGCACTTCTTCCACCAGCGCGGCGCCGGCTGCGATCCACAATCCCCGCCCTGCATCCCATTCCAGATTCTGCATTCCGTTTCTCCGGCAACGTTCAAGAAATTGCAGTATGCTGAAAAAAGCACAACGACAATTCGCCCTGCATCGAAATATGGATTCCAAGCTTGCCAACATTGCCGGCGCCATCGCCGAACCCGCCCGCGCCCGCATGCTGTGCTCCCTGCTGGACGGACATGCCCGCACCGCCACGGAGCTGTCCGTTGTAGCCGAAGTAAGCCCCTCCACCGCCAGCGCCCACCTTGCACGCCTGAAGGATGAGCAATTGCTGGTGCAACTCGCGCAAGGCAAGCACCGCTACTACCAGCTCGCCAGCCAGGAAGTAGCCAGCGCGCTGGAAGCCTTGCTGGTGGTCGCCGGCCTGCCTCGCAGTGAGTTCAAGCCCAACACGCCGGACCGCCTGCGCAACGCGCGCACCTGCTACGACCACATGGCCGGCACGGTCGCAGTCAGCCTGCACGATCATTTCGCGGCACAGGGCTGGCTGGCGGAAGCCAGCGATGGATACGAGTTGAGCGCCGCGGGCGAGCAGCAATTCGCGCAGCTTGGGCTGGACCTGCCCGCCCTGCGCAAGATGCGGCGCCGTTTCGCCTGCCCTTGCCTGGACTGGAGCGAACGCAAGCCCCACCTCGGCGGGGCGCTCGGTGCGGCCCTGCTGCAACTGGCCCTGAAACGCGGCTGGGTCGAGCAGGACCTCGACAGCCGCGCGCTGCAAGTACCGCCCAAAGGGCAGCGCCAGATGCTGGCCGCCTTCGGTCTAAGCAGCGCTTAAGGTTTTGATAAGATGATGCAGTTTCCTGAACCAAGATGGAGACACCGGTCGTGAAAAAACTCATACGTGAAAACAAGGGCTTCATCGTCTTCCTGCTGACGCTGGGCGTGTTCCGCACCGCCATCGCCGACTGGAACCCGATTCCGTCCGCCTCCATGCACCCCAACCTGCTGGAAGGCGACGTGGTCTTCGTCAACCGCATCGCCTACGACCTGAAAGTGCCGCTGACCGATATCTCCGTCAGCCACCTTGGCGAACCGCAGCGCGGCGACGTGGTCACCTTCTTCTCCCCGGAAGACCGCACCCGCCTGATCAAACGCATCGCCGCCCTGCCCGGCGACCGCGTTGAAATCCGCGGCGAGCACCTGATCATCAACGGCAAGACTTCCGAATATGCAGTGCTGGGCAACGCCACCGAACATATCGACAAGGTGGGCGACCTGGAAGCGCTGCAACTGAAGGAGCACAATGCCAGCGCCAGCTACAGCATCCAGGTGCTGCCGCAAGTCGATGCCAAACGCGATTTCGGCCCCGTCACCGTGCCGGCCGACAGCTACCTGATGCTGGGCGACAACCGCAACAACAGCCGCGATTCACGCTTCATCGGCTTCGTGCCGCGCAAGCTGCTGATCGGCCGCGCCGAGCGCGTGCTGGTGTCCGCCGACATCCTGGGCAACTGGGCGCCGCGCACGGAACGCATCGGCATGAGCTTGCGGCCATGATCGAATTCCAGGGACTGGCCAAACACTACGGCGACTTTCCCGCCGTGCAGCCGCTGTCATTGGCGGTGCAGCGCGGCGAAGTGTTCGGCTTCCTTGGACCAAATGGCGCGGGCAAGACCACTACCATCCGCATGATGATGGGCATCCTGGTGCCCAGCGCAGGCCGCGTGCTGGTCGACGGCCTTGATTGCCAGGCCGATGCCGCCAAAGTAAAGCGCCACGTCGGCTACCTGCCGGATAACCCCATCTTCTACGACTTCCTGCGCGGGCGCGAAATCCTGCAGTTCGTGGCCGAGATGCACGGCATGCCGCGCAAGGCCGCCATCGAACGCGCGGCGCAAATGCTGCAGGAATTCGGCCTGCAGGACGTGAGCGAAGAATTCGCCGTCAACTATTCGATGGGCATGAAGAAGAAGCTGGGCCTGGCCTGCGCCCTGGTGCACGATCCCGCCGTGCTGATCCTGGACGAGCCGATCAACGGCCTCGATCCGCGCGCCGCACGCGAAGTGCAGGACCGCCTGGTCGCCAGCGCCGCCGCCGGCAAGACCATCTTCGTTTCCACCCACCTGCTCGACATGGCGCAGCGCATGTGCAACCGCGTCGGCATCATCAACCGCGGCGCCCTGGTCGCCACCGGCTCGCTGGAAGAACTGCGCGGCGCCAGCAGTGACAACAGCACGCTGGAAGAGCTTTTCCTCAAATTCACCGACGAAGACAGCCTGGCCGCATGATGGACCTGCCCAGCGCCCCGCGTGCATTCTGGCTGCTTGCACGCCTGCGGCTGTTGCGGCTCCTGAACATCGGCAATGCCCTGCGCTTCCGCAAAGGCTGGCTGGGTCCCAGCCGCGCACCCACGCGCGGCAAGAAGAACGCGCGCTGGCTGGTGACCTTCGTGCTGTCGGCCTTCATGCTGTTCGCCTTCCTGAATACCGCCAGCACTTCGCTGCTGAACATGCAGTGCCGCCTGCCTACCGGCAGCGAATGCATCGCCGCCGAATCGGACGCCGCACCGCGCGCCGCCATGCGCCAGGCGCGCAGGGAATTGCAGGCAGCGCCCTTCCATCCCGTGCTGATGCAGGCGGCCGTGATGCAGGCCACCCTGCTGTTCGGCATCGCCTTCCTGCTGCCGCTGGGGAGCAAGGAACTGGCGCAGCCGGACTGGGACCTGGAGTGGCTGGTCACGCTGCCGCTGGAACGCCGCACCTTGCTGCTGGCGCGCATTGCCGAGCGGACGCTGGCCAATCCCTCCGGCATCCTGGCCCTATGGCCGATGTGCATGGCGATCGCCTGGCATTCCGGCTACCGCTGGAGCACGCCATTCCTGGCCGCCGCATGCACTTTTCCTTTGCTGGCCTGCGCCGCCACGCTGCGCACGGTGGCCGACACCGGCCTGCGCCTGCGCCTCGCACCGTCGCAGCTGCGCAACCTGCAGGCCATCGCTTCCGTCGCCAGCATGCCGCTGATGTACCTGGCCATGTCGCTCGCCATGCCGACCGCCACGCTGACGCTGGAATGGGCCGCGCAATTCCCGGCGTGGACCTTGTGGGCGCCTCCCGGCCTGGCGCTGCAGGCCATGAACGCGCGCGATACATTCCATGGCCTTGGCTACGGCGCCCTGCTGGCGGCGCAAGCCGCCTTCCTGCTGTGGCTTGGCTTGCGCCTGCTGAATGCCTTGCTGGCCGATGGCGTGGTCGCTACCGGTTCGCGCGAAACAGGCCGTGGCGGCGCGCGTCCCGCCTTCGCCGGCTGGGTATTTGGCTCAGCGCTGCAACGGCGCGAGCTGCGATTGCTGAGCCGCGACCGCAACTTCCTGGTGCAAAGCCTGCTGATCCCCTTGATTATCTTCGGCAGCCAGCTGGTACTGAATGGCCAGGTGAAGAATATGGGCCAGTTCATCAGCGATCCGGCGCTGCTGTCTTCCGTCGCCTTCGGCCTGGGAGCTTATGTGCTGATGCTGTCGGCTTTCCAGACCGTCAATACCGAGGGCCATGCATTGTGGCTGCTCTACACCTATCCGAAAAGCATCGGCAGCATGCTGGCCGAGAAGGCGCAGCTATGGTCGGTGCTGGCATTGGTCTATCCCCTGGGCGTATTCGCGATGGGACTGTGCTTTGGCGTGCCGGCCGATGGGCGCCTGCTCTCGCAGCTCGTCCTGGTGGTGGCCGGCATCCCGATTTTCGCGGCGATTGCCGTTGCGCTGGGAGTATGGGCCAGCGACCCGCTGGCGCAGGACATGCATGCCCGCGTACGGCCCACCTTCGCCTACGCCTACCTGATCCTGTCGTCGCTCTATACCTACGCCCTCAACACCCGCGCATGGCATGTGCGCCTGGCAGCCATCGTGCTGCTGGCAGCCCTGGCCCTGTCGCTGTGGCAGCGCGCACGCGACTCACTTCCATACCTGCTCGATCCAACTGCTTCGCCGCCGCCGCGCGTTTGCGCCTCGGACGGCATCATGGCGGCAATCATGTTCTTCCTGCTGCAATTGCTGGCGGCCGGCGTGCTATACCTGGCCGGCAAGCCTGCTTCGCTGCCGACAGCGACGCTGTCCTTCGCCATTTCCGGCGCGCTGGTCTACGCGCTGGCGCGCCTGCTGTATTGGCGCAGCGGGACCAGCGGCGTACCGCGCCTGTGGCTGGGGGAGTGGAAGACGGCCTGGCGCAGCGCCACAGGATGGGGCCTGCTGATGGCGCTGCCTGCGCTGGCAGGCGGCGTCCTATGGCTGTCCATCCTGCGCCACTTTGGCGCCGTGCCAAGCGCCGCGCCGCCAGTCGCCCTGATGTGGCTGGCGCCCCTTGCCGTGCTGGCGGCGCCGGTGTTTGAAGAGTTCATCTTCCGCGGCCAGGTTTTCGGCGGCCTGCGCCGCTCTCTGCCGGCCTGGCAGGCGATGGCCGCCAGCGCCGCGCTGTTTGCGGTCATCCATCCGCCGCTGGCAATGGCGCCGGTCTTCGTGCTGGGCCTGTGCACCGCAATTGCAGCGGAACGCAGCAGGTCGCTGCTGGCCCCCATGCTGACGCACGCCCTGTATAACGCCGGCATGCTCGCTATACAGCTTTAAAGCGTCAGAACAGCGGCCCGCAGGAAATCGTCCCGCGTCGCAGCGCGTGGTTGTTATCTTCCCCATCGTCTGCCCAGATGAACGTCTTCAGCTTATTGATGCATTCCGATTCAGGAGCAATCGCAATACCCTCGTTGTTCATATTGGACATCGAGCCTGGCCGATTGTAGCCCTTGCGTACAACGAACTTGCCCTTGGTTGGAGAGCCCACTGCGGTATCGACGGACAAGAGGGTCGTCTTGCCGCTGCAGTTGTTGTCGCAGGCAGCCCACAGGATGTTGTTGTCCCGATCGAACGCCAGGTCCATGACCTGCGACTGGCCGCTCACGAACGAAGCAATGCGCACGTAGCTCGAGCCGGACTGGTTCAGCGCATAGGCGTAGATTTGTCCGTTAGCTTCCAGGCCGACGAAGAACAAGCCGGTGCCGTGCGACGGGTAATTCGCAGGATCGTAGGGGAGGCGGGTGTTCTCGTCGGTGAACTGGCTCGCCTGCAGGTAGCTGTCAGGCACCCAGGTAATGGCCTCCAGGCCGGCATTGGAATCGACCTTGGGCAGGTCGGCCGTCAGGTTCCACTCGTTGCTCGCTTTCAGGGTGGTGCCGGCGGCACTGGTGTCGTAGCGCAGGATGCTCAGGCGGCTCGATCCACTGCCATCACGCTCCGAGGCTACATACAGCGCAGGCGAATTCAGTTCAGCCATGGTCACGCCTTCCGCATCCGGTGCGCCGCTGCCGTTCGGATAACGCAAGGTCTTGCCACTGGCCCAGCTGTTGTTTGTGTTCTTGACGTAGTTGCTGCCATTCCACGTGAGGCTGTACAGCTTGGAGGGCGAGTTCTGAACAGCCCACAATACGGCTGGATTCGATGCCGCAGCAGGCTGGTAGAAAAGACCGCTCAAGTTTTCCCCGAAGGTGCTGGCCTGGTCGGCCGCGGCCACGGTGGTGCTGGTCGGCCAGGCGACGTAGGTGACCGCCATCGATTGCGCGCTCAGCAAACTGAAGGCGCATCCCGAGATGAATTTTGCGATCCTGCATGTCGTAGCGCTTTGCATCTGATTGATCTCCGTGTGTGGGTGGTGGCGTAGCACAACGTAGCAAGCAAATATGAATTGGCGATGACAGGCAAAAAAAACGGTGGCCTGTTTCCAGGACCACCGCAAAGAAGAACGCCATGGGGGCGTCAACGGAGGTAAATCGTATTAGCGGCCCTGGTGCGACATCATCCAGGCCACAAAAGCTTCACGGTTGCGCGAGCAGATCAGCACCTTGCCGCGGCCGGAAAAGCGCAGCACCATGCCTTCGCCGCTGGTCACCGAGTTGACCAGGTTGCCGAACAAGCCGCCGCCGGAGCGGGTCGCCACTGCCATCTCGTAACGCAGGGCGCTGTCCCAGGCCACCACGTGGGCGTTGTCGATCACAACTTCCTTGCCGGGCTCCACGTCGACTTCATGCAGCGCGCCGAAGCCCGACACCACCAGTTGGCCGGCGCCAGTCGATTCGGTGATGAAGAAGCCGCCGCTCTGGCCAAACAGCGCATTGCCGACGTTCTGGGTACGCACCCGCAGGTCGATGCCGCTGCTGGCTGCGACAAAGGCGCCGTCGCTGATCAGGTACTGGCGCTCGCCGACCTCCAGCACCCGCATCGCACCCGGCAGGTTGGGCGACAGCAGGCAGTTGCCGTCGCCGCCAGTGGCTTCGATGTTCTGCTGGAAGAAGGACTCGCCGTTCGCCAGGGAGCGCATCAGGGCGCCGCCCAGGCCGCCACGCATCTTGCCTTTCAGTTCGAGGGTGGAATCCATCATCACCATCGCATTCGATTCGCAGAAGATGCGCTCGCCCTGCTTCATCGACACCTGCAGGAAGGGATCGATATCCCCGGTTACTTTAAAAGTCGTCATAGTCTCAAGCTCCCTTCATTTCAAGCTTTTTATGGCGGATCGAAGACCACAGCGATGCCACGATAAATGCCACACCAATCAGGCCGGTAATCACTTCCGGAATATGGAACTTCATGCTCGCCAACATGATCACCGCCAGGATGCCGATCGCGTAGTGCGCGCCGTGCTCCAGGTAGACATACTCTTCGAGCGTGCCCTTGTGCACCAGGTAGACCGTCATCGAGCGTACGAACATCGCGCCAATGGCCAGGCCCAGCATGATGATCACGACGTCGCTGGTGATCGCGAAGGCGCCGATCACGCCGTCGAAGGAGAACGAAGCATCCAGCACTTCCAGGTAGAGGAAGCCGCCGACACCGCCGCGCTTGACCAGATCACCGGCATTTACGCCGCCCTCTTCCCCTTTTTCCATCCAGGTGGAGAGCGCATCCACGCCGACGTAGGTCAGCAAGCCCCACATGCCTGCTGCCAGCACGATGAACTTCTGCGATTCTTCAACGATGCTGAGGCTACCCAGCAGCACGCCCATCGAAATCATGATGGCAATCGAAGACACCTTGCCCAGCGCGCCCAGCTTGCGCTCCACATTGCCCAGCCAGTGCATCTGCTTTTCATGGTCGAAGATGAAGTTCAGGAACACCATCAGCAGGAACATGCCGCCAAATGCCGCCACTTCAGCGTGGTGGTTGGTCAGGTGGGTCGAAAAGGCTTTCGGGTCGTTCAAGGCCAGCGTCCACACGTCGGGGATGCTGAGGTCTGCCGCCACCGCCACGATCACCAGCGGGAATACCAGGCGCATGCCGAATACCGCGATGATGATGCCGACACCAAGGAACAGCTTTTGCCAGAATTCGTCCCAGTTTTTCAGGACGGAGGCATTGACAACTGCGTTGTCGAAGGAGAGCGAGACTTCCATCACGCTCAGGATAAAGGCGATCCACAGGGCCGCCAGGGCGCCGCTTACGCCTGTTTGTTGGTACCCCCACCAGCCTGCCACAGCAAGACAGATGAAGGAGACCAGGAATGAAAACCTGAAGTGCTTCATCGGTTGACCCTTTCTTGTTGATAAGTCTGGCCAGTCTAAGGGCGGCACGGCTTTTTAAAAATAGAAGATAATCGAAGTATTACTTCGTAAAAATAGAAACATGAAAACCACGGGCCTGAATTTCCGCCACCTTTACTTCTTCCGCATGGTCGCCGCCGAGGGCAGCGTTACCCGGGCCGCCGACCGGCTGGGCTTAGCCATCCAGACGGTCAGCACACAGATTGCCGCCCTGGAGCAGTCAATTGGCAAGTCACTGCTGACCCAGCAGGGCCGCCGCCTGGTGCCGACCGAGGCGGGACGGGTGGCGCTGACCTATGCTGAGCAGATCTTCCAGCTGGGCGACCGGATGCAGGAGGCGCTCGAGGAGGTCGATGCCGGCAAGATCCGCCTGACCGTCGGCATTTCGGACTCCATGCCCAAACTGATCGCGGCGCACTACCTGCAGGCGGCGCTGCCGCCCGACACGCCGGTGCGCCTGGTCTGCACCGAGGGCGAGTTCGATGCCCTGCTGGCGGAACTGGCGCTGCATAAGCTGGATGTGGTGCTGACCGACCGCCCGGTGCGCGCCAGCGCATCGCTCAAGGTGTTCAGCCACCTGCTGGGTGAAAGTGAAATGCAGTTGTTCGGCGTGCGGGCGCTGGCGCGCAAGTACGGCAAGGACTTCCCCGAGAGCCTGAATGGCGCCCCGATCCTGCTGCCAACGCGCAATACCGCGCTGCGCGGCCGTATCGACGCCTGGCTGCTGGAACAGGGCGTGCGGCCCGACGTGGTCGGTGAGTTCGAAGATAGCGCGATGCTGAATACCTTCGGCCGCAGCGGCATGGGGCTGTTCTTTGCACCGGCGGCACTCGCCGAAGATATGCTGGAGCAGTTCGGCGCGCTGCCGGTGGGGCCGGCGTCGGAACTGCAGGAGCAGTTCTATGCCATTTCCAGCGAGCGGCGCATCAGCCACCCGGTGGTCGAGGCGATGCTGAGTATTTCGCAGCGATAGCGTCGAGGCCCGCGCCGGCGTAGGTCATCATATCGTCGACCAGGCCCTCGGCATCCTCGCCCAGCGCGGGAAACAGCTTGGTACGCATTTCACGCGGGGCCACCAGCAGCGCCAGGCAGGGCGACATCAGCAGGAACAGGGCCCGCTGCAGGCCGGGCGTGGTGGGCGGCAGGCCGATGATTTCACACACCAGCCCGAGCATGACCATCGCCTTGGGCGCGATGGCTTTTTGCACCAGGGCCGGCGCATGCTCGGTGGGCGACATCAGTTCCCGAATTACCACGCGTGCCCCCCAGTGCGCGTCCGCACCGGTGGCGCGCAGCACGATACTGCGCAAAATAACGCGCAGCTTGTCGCGCGCAGCCATGTCGCGCGCGGTAATTTCCTGCATATCCTCAAGCTTGAGCAAATGATGGTGCGCCTCCACCAGCACAGCTTCGTATAGCGCGCCGCGGCTGCCGAAGTGATAATTGACGGCAGCGATATTGGTGCCGGCGCGGGCGCAGATTTCCTTGCTGGTGGCGTCGGCAAAACCGCGTTCGGCGAACACCTGCCCCGCTACGTCAAGAAGTGCCTGGCGGGTGGCGTCGCCGTCCTGGCGATTGGCACGGGGAGCTGTCTTTTTTTGCATGGCTCGCATTGTACGACGAAAATAAATTCAAATCCAAATTTGAATTTGATGTAGAATTTTCCGCAGGAGGTTCTGCCATGAACAAAAAGCTTGTTGGAATTGCCATTATTGCCGCAGCGGCTATCGCGGCTGGCGCCTGGTACTGGAGCCGCCCGGCGCCGAATGAGAAGGAGCTTGTCCTGTACGGCAACGTCGACCTGCGGCAGGTGGCACTCGCCTTCCCTGCCAGCGAACGCGTTGCGCGCGTGCTGGCGGAGGAAGGCCAGCAAGTGCAGGCCGGCCAGGTGCTGGCGGAACTCGATACGCGGGGCCTGCGTTTGCGTTTGGCGGAGGCCGAAGCGCAGGCGGCGGCACAACAGCAAGTTGTGGCTCGCCTGAAGGCCGGCACGCGGCCGGAAGAGCTGGCGCAAGCGCGCGCCCGCACCAGTGCGGCGCAGGCGGAGGCCGATCTCGCGCGCCAGCAGCTGGATCGCATCGTGGCTGTGCAAAAGGATAGCAATGGCCGCGCCGTCAGCCAGCAAGACGCCGATGCCGCCCGCGCCCGCGCCAGGTCATCGCAGGCCGCGCTGGAGCAGGCACGCCAGGGGCAGGAACTGGCCCGGCATGGGTCGCGCCGCGAGGATATCGCACAGGCGCAGGCACAGCTCGATGCCGGCAATGCGGCGATCGCGCTGCTGCAATACCAGCTCGGCGAAGCTTCGCTGAAGGCGCCGGTCAACGCGGTGGTGCGTGCGCGCCTGATGGAGGCCGGCGACATGGCCTCTCCACAGCGCCCTGTCTATACGCTGGCGATTGCCGATCCAAAGTGGGTTCGCGCCTACGTGCGCGAGGCCGACCTGGGGCGCATCAAACCAGGGGGGGCCGCCAGCATTTCGATCGACAGCCAGCCCGGCAAAACGCTGCCGGGCAAGGTCGGCTACATTTCCTCGGCGGCAGAATTCACGCCGAAGTCCGTGCAGACCGAGGAGCTGCGTACGGCCCTCGTCTACGAGGTGCGCGTGCTGGCCGAAGATAAGGCCGACGTGCTGCGCATGGGGATGCCGGCCACCGTGCGGATCGCGGTCGGGCACTGATCATGGATTCGGCAGTCTTAAGCGGCCGTGGCCTGAGCCGCCACTTCATCGTCAAAGGTGCACCGGCCCCGGTGGAGGCGGTGCGCGAGGTGTCGCTGGAGGTGGCTTCCGGTGCACTGACCGCACTGGTCGGGCCGGACGGTGCGGGGAAGACTACCTTGCTGCGCATGGCGGCAGGTCTGCTGGCGCCAAGCGGCGGCAGCTTGTCGGTGCTGGGTGTCGATGTCGCGGCGCGCCCCCAGGAGGTGCAGGACCGCATCAGCTACATGCCGCAGCGCTTTGGCCTGTACGAGGACTTGAGCGTGCAGGAGAACATGGACCTGTACGCGGACTTGCATGGTGTGCCGGCGGACGTGCGGCGCCAGCGTTTCGCGCGGCTATTGCATATGACCGACCTGGCGCGCTACACTGCGCGCCCCGCGGGCAAGCTGTCCGGGGGGATGAAGCAGAAGCTTGGCCTGGCTTGCACGCTGGTGCGCCTGCCGGAGTTGCTGCTGCTCGATGAGCCCACGGTTGGCGTCGATCCTTTGTCGCGGCGCGAGCTGTGGGAGATCGTGCAGCAGCTGGTGGATGAGGAACGGCTGTCGGTGATTGTCAGCACCTCCTACATGGACGAGGCCGAGCGCTGCCAGCAGGTGTTTGTCATGCATGAAGGGCGCTTGCTGGCATCGGGCGCGCCGGCTGAATTGCGCTCTCGTGCCGAAGGCTTGAGCTTTACGGCCAT
Organism: Duganella sp. Root198D2; assembly: GCF_001428585.1. Classification (NCBI taxonomy): domain Bacteria; kingdom Pseudomonadati; phylum Pseudomonadota; class Betaproteobacteria; order Burkholderiales; family Oxalobacteraceae; genus Duganella; species Duganella sp. Root198D2. The sequence continues at coordinate 498,091 of NZ_LMIC01000002.1, forward strand.
GCCGCGCGCCGGCGAGTCGGCGCGGACGTTGCAGGCGCGTTTGATCGATGCCCGTGAAGTCGTGGTCGATGCGGTGCCGGAAGGCGGGCATGTGCGGTTCATCCGCCGGGCGGATGCTGCGGATGGCGCGATTGGGCAACTGCTGGATGGCTTGCCGGTCACGCCCGTGCCCGCGCGGCTGGAAGATGGCTTCATGATGCTGCTGCAGGCAGCGAAGGTTGCGCCGGCCAGGGCCGCGCAAGGCGGCAGCGCGGCTTTGGTGCAGCACGGCGCAAGCGTAGCCGCTGGCGGGGTGGCGGACGGCGGGGAGGCAATGATTGAGGTGCGCGACCTGGTGCGGAAATTCGGCGACTTCACGGCTGTGGCAAGCACCAGTTTCAGCGTCGCCCGCGGCGAGATCTTCGGCTTGCTGGGCCCAAACGGCGCCGGCAAGACCACCACCTTCCGCATGTTGTGCGGACTTCTTCCCGCCAGCTCCGGCTTCCTGCAAGTGGCAGGCGTCAACCTGCGCCACGCCCGCGCGCAAGCGCGCGCAAAAGTCGGCTACGTTTCGCAGAAATTCGCCCTGTACGGCAACCTGACCGTGCAGGAAAACCTCGACTTCTTCGGCGGCGCCTACGGCCTGTACGGCAAGCGCCTGCAACAGCGCACCAGCCAGGTACTGGAAGAGTTCCAGTTGCGCGGACAGGAACATATGCCGAGCGGCCAATTGCCGGGCGGCTTCAAGCAACGCCTGGCGATGGCCACCGGCCTGCTGCACGAACCGGAAGTACTCTTCCTGGACGAACCGACCAGCGGCGCCGATCCGCTGGCGCGGCGCGAATTCTGGCGCCGCATCACCAGCCTGTCGGAACAGGGCGTCACCATCGTGGTGACCACGCACTTCATGGAAGAAGCCGAATACTGCGACCGCATCGTCATCCAGGACGCCGGCAAGCTTCTCGCTATCGGCACCCCGCGCGAAGTCCGGGCACAAGCGGGCGATGCCGGCAATATGGAAGACGCCTTCATCGCCATCGTCGAAAAGAACCGCAGCGGAGGCGCACGATGAACAGCGGCTTCCGCTCCCGCCTCGCCGCGCTGGTACGCAAGGAGTTCCGCCAGCTGCTGCGCGACGCATCGAATCTGGCAATCGGCATCGCCCTGCCGATCGTGCTGATCCTGATCTTCGGCTACGGCCTGTCGCTGGACGTCAAGAACGCGCCCATCGCCATCGTGATGGAAGACAGCTCGCCCACCGCGCAGGAGGCGGTGGCAGGCTTCAGCCTGTCCCCTTCGTTTGCCGCTCTGCCAGTAGCCTCGATGCACGACGCCCAAGCCCTGATGCGCGAGCGCCGCGTGGACGCCATCGTCCGCATCCCGGCCACGTTCACGCGCGACATTGCAGCGGGCGGCGCCGCCGTGCAAATCATCGTGCACGGCGCGGAAGCCAACCGCGCCGGCATCATCCTGAATTACACCAGCGGCGCACTACGGCAGTGGGATGCCCGCCGCGCCGAACGCCAGGCGGGCGCGGCCCGTCCCGACGCCCTGCCCGCCAACGGCGCCGTACGCATCGAACAGCGCATGTGGTACAACAGCGCCAACACCAGCACCTGGTACCTGGTGCCCGGCCTGATCGTACTGATCATGACCTTGGTAGGCGCCTTCCTCACTGCGTTGGTGATGGCGCGCGAATGGGAGCGCGGCACGCTGGAAGCGCTATTCGTCACGCCGGTGCGGCCGGTCGAAATCCTCCTGGCCAAAGTCATCCCCTATTTCTGCGTCGGCATGATGGGCCTGTTCCTGTGCCTGGCCGCAGCCCGCTTCCTGTTCAAGGTACCGATGCAGGGTTCGCTGCTGGTCATCATCTTCGCCTCCATGCTGTACCTGGTGGTGGCAGTCGGCATGGGCCTGCTGATTTCTTCCGCCACCAAGAACCAGTTCCTGGCCAGCCAGCTGGCCCTGGTCAGCAGCTTCATGCCTTCGCTGATGCTGTCCGGCTTCCTGTTCGACCTGCGCAATGTGCCGGTGGCGGTGCAGGTCGTCGGCCGCATCCTGCCCGCGACCTATTTCATGGAACTGGTGAAGACCCTGTTCCTGGCCGGGAACGTATGGCCGCTGATACTGCGCAACTGCGCCATCCTTGCCGCCTACGCCGTGCTGTTACTCGGCATCGCCCGCGCGGTCACCCGCAAACGACTGGACTGAGGCTGTCATGATCAATTTCTTCCGCCGCATTGCCGTCATCGTCCGCAAGGAATTCCTGGCCGTGCTCAAGGACCCGAAGAGCCGCTTCATCCTGGTGGTGCCGGCTATCGTGCAAAGCCTGTTGTTTGGCTACGCCGCAACCTATGATTTGACCTATGTGCCGTATGCCCTGAATGACGCCAGCCATAGCGCGGCCGCCGCCGAACTGCTGGCCAGGCTGGATGCCGGCGGCACCTTCCGCCGCACGCTCATCGTCGAAACGCAAGGAGCGCTGCGCGCGGCGATCGACAGCGAGAAGGCGCTGCTCGCCATCAGCATTCCGGTCGACTTCGAGCGTCGCCTGTATGCGGGCGACGCGGCGCCCCTGCAAATAGTGCTGGACGGGCGCAATTCCAACACGGCCGGCTCGGCTGCTGCGTATATCGGCGCGGTCGTGGCCGACTTCAACCGCGCATGGCGCGAAAAGCACGGCGGCGCCCAGCCTGCACTGCGCATTGAATCGCGCGCCTGGTTCAACCCGAACCTGGAAACGCGCTGGTACCTGATGCCGGGCATGATCGCAGCCTTAAGCATGCTGCAAACCTTGCTGCTGACGGCTCTTTCGGTGGCGCGCGAGCGCGAGCAAGGCACTTTCGACCAGTTGCTGGTCACCCCGCTGACGCCCATCGACATCATGCTCGGCAAGGCCCTGCCGCCCATCATGATCGGGCTGCTGCAGTCGACGCTGATCCTGCTGGTCACGCGGCTGTGGTTTGGCGTACCGATGGCGGGGTCGCTGCTTTCCATCTACGCCGGCCTGACGCTGTTCACGATTGCCAGCGTCGGCATCGGCCTGTCGATTTCGGCTGTGTCGCTGAACATGCAGCAGGCCATGCTGTACACCTTCGTGCTGGTGATGCCGATGATGCTGCTATCCGGGCTCACCACGCCGGTGCGTAACATGCCGGAAGTGCTGCAGATCGTGACCACGGCGAATCCCCTGCGCTTTGCCATCGACATGGTGCAGCGGATTTATCTCGAAGGCGCCGGTCTCGGCACGCTGTGGCCGAATATGGTGCCGCTCGTGTTGATTGCCCTCATAACGCTGCCGCTGGCGGCATGGCTGTTCCGCCACCGCCTCGCCTGAACTGGAAACATCATGAAACTGCTCACACTCTCCCTGTTTTGCCTGTCGCTGGCTGCTTGCGCGGTGGGGCCGGATTACCGCGAACCGGCCGTGCAGGCGCCCGCAGCCTATGGCGATTGGCATGGCGGAGCGCCGGCTTTGCGCGAAACAGGCCTGGCCGCCGGTACGGCGCAGTCGTTTGCCCGCTTCGACGATCCTGTATTGAACAGCTTGCAGCAGCAAGCGCTGGCCGCCAGTTTCGACGTGCGGGCGGCCGCGCTGCGATTTGCGCAGAGCCGGATGGCACGCAACGTGGCGGCCGGCGCGCATGGCCCGCAACTCAGCGCCCATGCCGGCGCCACCCGGCAGCGCCAGTCCGAGTCCGGCGCGGGAACGCGCATGGTTGATGCGATCGCGCCTGCCAACCGGGATGCCCTGATTGAAAAACTCAGCGATCCCTTCGCGCTGTACCAGGCCGGCTTCGATGCCGCCTGGGAGCTGGACCTGTGGGGCCGGGTGCGGCGCAGCGTGCAGGCTGCGGACGCCGGCATGGCGGAGGCCAGCTCCATCCTGCGCGACGTGCAGCTGGCAGTGCAGCTCGAAGTGGCGCGCAATTACTACGAGTTGCGCGCAGCCCAGCGCCAGCAGGAATTGCTGCGGGCCGACCTGGCTGCGGCACGCGACATGGCGGCGCTGGCGACAGCGCGCCAGCGCGGCGGACTTGCTACCGGCCTCGAGGTCGAGCAGCAGCAGGCGGCCCTCGCCGAACTGGAAGGCCGCGCGCCGGCATTTCTCGAGCAGGAAGCCGCCGCCGCCAACCGGCTGACAATGCTGCTGGCGAAGCCGCCCGGTGCGCTGCAGGAGCAACTGACAGCGCAGCAAGGCGCGGCCGCCCCAGGCGGGCCTGATCTGGCACTCGGCGTACCGGGCGAGATAATGCGCCATCGCCCGGACATCCAGGCCGCGGAAGCGCGCCTGCAGGCAGCAACGGCGCGGATCGGCGTGGCAGTGGCCGACCTCTATCCCCGCATCACCCTTGGCCTGTCGCTCGGCCTTGAATCGGTTGACACCGGAAAGTTCGGTGACTGGGGCAGCCGCCAATGGTCGCTCGGCCCCAGCCTGCAACTGCCGATTTTCGACAATGGCCGCCGCCGTGCAACGGTCGAACTGCGCAAGCTGGAAGAACAGGAAGCGGCCATCCATTTCCAGAAAACGGTCCTGAAAGCGTGGCACGAAATGGATGACGCCCTTTCCGCCTATGCCGCCGCGCGCGGGCGCCGGCAAGCGCTCGCAGCCAGGGAAGCCAGTGCCCGCTCCACGCTGGAACTGGTCGCTGCCCGCGCGCGCCGCGGCATGAGCGACGAGCTGCCGGCACTGCAAGCGCAGCGCGCCCTGCTCGCCATCCAGCGCGAGCGCACAGCCAGCGACAGCGAGCTGGCGCTCCGCCTGCTGGCGATCTGCAAGGCCAGCGGATTGGCTCCGCAGCCATAACTTTCTGACAAGAAATTGTCAGAATTGCGCGAGGTGTGCCCCGGGTCGGATAAGATAGAGGTTTTTGACTCTCCGCCTTAGGGCGCATATGGACAACCTCTTACTAGTAATTTTCGCACTCTTCCTCGTAGCACTGAACGGCTTCTACGTCGCCGCCGAATTCAGCATCGTCACCCTGCGCCGCACCCGCGTGCGTGCCATCGAAAAGACCCAGGGCCTGCGCGGCCGCATCCTCGCCAAGGTCCACGGCCAGCTCGATGCCTACCTGTCCGCCTGCCAATTGGGCATTACGCTCGCCTCGCTCGGCCTGGGCTGGGTCGGTGAACCTGCATTTGCCGGACTGCTGGAACCCCTGCTCAAATTCATCGGCATCACATCGCCGGAAATCGTGCACGGCATTTCCTTCGTGTTCGCCTTCGTCACCATCTCCTTCCTGCACATCGTGGTGGGCGAACTGGCGCCTAAATCGCTGGCTATCCGCCTTCCGGAAGCGGTCGCGCTGTGGAGCGCCATCCCGCTGTACGCCTTCTACTGGGCCATGTACCCTGCCATCTGGCTGCTGAACCAGAGCGCCAACGCAGTGCTGCGCCTGGCCGGACTGGGCAACGCCGGCGGCCACGAGTCGCACTACTCGACTGATGAACTGAAGCTGATCCTGCGCACCAGCCAACCCGGCGAATCCTTCAACAAGGACGAGCGCAACATCCTGGCCAACTCGCTGGACTTCTCGCAACTGCGCGTAGCCGACCTGATGCGCCCCATCAACGAAGTGATCGCACTGCACGCCGACCGCTCGATGGATGAGAACCTGGACACCGTGGTACGCAATCGCTTCAGCCGCTATCCCTACTTCGATGAAGAAGGCGACAGCGTGCTGGGCGTGGTGCACTTGAAAGACCTGTTCTTTGCCCTGCAATCGCGCAAGGAACTGAAAAACCTGTCGGGCTTCCTGCGTCCGGTCGAGACCATCTCGGCCCGCACACCGGCCCTGGAACTGTTCCGCCGCTTCAAGGACGGCGCGCCGCACTTTGCCCTGATCGGCGAAAAAGGCAAGCGCCCGGTGGGCTTCCTCACGCTGGACAACCTGCTGGGCGCCATGGTCGGCGAGATTCACGATGAATTCCGCCTCAACGAGAACGACTGGCTGCGGCAGACCGATGGTTCGCTGATCGGCAAGGCCAGCCTGCCGATCTTCTCGCTGGAACGCATCCTCGGCGTCGATATCGAGAATGAAGAGATGGGCCTGGGCGAAGTGGAATCGGTCGGTGGCCTGATCATGCTGAAGCTCGGCGACATCCCGAAACAGGGCCAGCGGGTGGAATTCGACGCTTTCGACCTGGTCGTGAAAAAGATGAATGGCCCGCGTATACTGTTGGTAAAGGTAATCCCGCGTAACCTGCCGCCGGATTCCGACGAACAGGATTGATATGCTACTGCGCAGTATCCTGATTGCCGCTGCGGCCTGCCTTGCCGGCAGCGCCGAAGCGGCTTCCTGCGGCCCGTACACGGTCGCCATGTACGAACACGGCACCCTGTACTACCGCAGCGGCGAGCAATGGGCCGGCATCGACAAGGACATCGTCGAAGAGCTGGCACGCCGCACCGGCTGCGAACTGCGCATGACGCGCGACTCGCGCATCCGTATCTGGACCATGCTGAAGGAAGGCACCCTGGACATGACCATGTCCGGCATTTCCACGCCCGAGCGCGAAGGCTTTGCGCGCTTTACACCCTACCTTCAGTCGCGCAACATGCTACTGCTGCGCAACGAGGCGGCACGGCACGCCGCCACGCTGGAACAATTCGCGGCGCGGCCGGAACTGAAAGTCGCCGTCATCAAAGGCTTCAAGCATGGCACCACCTACGATGCCTGGCTTGAGCGCCTGCGCAAGCAGGGCCGCGTGTATGACACTCCCGACTACGCTACGCTGCTGCGGCTGTTCCAGTATGGCCGCGTGCAGGCAATCCTCCAGTTAAGCAGCAATATCGACGCCCTGTACCGCGACGACCAGTTGCGCAGCCAATTCCGCGTGCTGGACCTGGTTCCGCGCGAAAACGTACAGGGCTCGCTGGTGATCTCCCGCCTGGTCGCCGACACGTCGGCCAGCAGGCTCGAACAGGCCCTGCGCGCCATGCGCGAAGACGGCACCGTCAAGTCCATCATGGAACGGCATACCAGTCCCGAACGGGCGCTGGCCATGGTGGTGCGCTAAGCTGCCTGCCTGACCAGTTCGAAGCGCGCGCGATGCAGCAGGCCTTCCTTGGGCAGGTCGGTACGCGTGACCGTGATGTTTTCACCGAAGTGCTTGATGCAGCCTACAATCAGGCCTTCCGCCAGGTCGCCAAATCCGCGCGGGGAACTGTAATGCATCACCAGCCTGTCCGCCGAAGGACGCTCGCAAGGCAGCGACGGCAATTCGGCGTCCGGATACAGCTTGCGCACTTCTACGTGGATCACATCGTCGATGCGTGACAGGAAATCGAAGGCGCTGCGGGTATCGGCAAACAGCGCCTGGTAGCTGACGCTGAAGCGCTGGAACAGGTGCTCGCCGAACATATGGATCAACTGCGGCACGCCGATGCCGCTGGCATTGGACAGCGCCTGCACCAGCCGCACCAGCTCTGCATGATCGTAGGTGCCCACCGAAGTGTAGGCGCCATCGTTGGCAAGCCCGGCCTCGGTGATGATCCGGTCCAGCATCTCCAGGCCCATGCGGCCTTCAACCAACTCCATGAACTCGGTGAACACGATGCCCTTCATGGTGCCCTCCTAAACGACTGGTTTGACCTTGCTCCAGTTCCTGAGCAGTCCAAGCGCCACCGCCAGCAGGGTCGGGCCGATGAACAGGCCGACGAAGCCGAAGGCCAGCACGCCGCCCATCACGCCAAGCAGCACCAGCGCAAAAGGCAGGCTGGAACCGCGCGAGATCAGGATCGGCTTGACCACGTTATCCACGCCGCTGATAACGACCGTGCCGTAGACCAGCATGAAGATGCCCCAGCCGGTCATCCCTTGCGAGAACAGCCAGATCGAGGCGCCGCCCCAGATCAGCGGCGGCCCCACCGGCACCAGCGAGAAAATGAAGGTTGCCACGGACAGCAGGGCGACCGCGGGCACGCCCGCGATCAGGAAGCCCACCGCAGCCACCGCCGCTTGCGCCAGGGCCGTGCCCAGCATGCCGTACATCACTCCGGTAACGGTGCGGCTGACAGTTTCCGCCACTTCGACCGCATGCTCGCCCATGATCTTGTCCATGCCCACTTCCAGGGCAGCCACGATGTTATGGCCGTCGCGGTAAAGGAAGAAGGAAACAAAGGCGGCCAGGCTGACCTGCGCCACGCCGGCGCCGAGCACGATGCCGCTGTTGAGCAGGATATTACGGGCCGGTTCCACATACTTCTTGGCGACCGCCAGCAGCTCTTCCTTGCTGCTCATGATCTGCCGCAGGTAGGAATCGGCCACCTCCCCCACCATCGGCAACTGGCGCAGCCAGGCTGGCGGTTCAAAGCCGCCGGCATCGAGCGCCTGGCGCGCGCCACGATAGAAGTGGGTCACGCTGTCGGCGATATTCCAGGTCACCAGCGTCAGCGGCAAGACGATGATCAACACCAGCGACACCGTCATCACGGCCGCGGCAAGGGTGCGGCGGCCTTTCAGGCGCGCCAGCAGGCGTTGGTACAGGGGCCAGGAGGAAATGGCGATGGCGGCGGCAAACAGGATGCCGGCCAGGAAGGGGCGCAGGACGTAAAGGCAGCCAATGACGAGGAAGACAATGGCTGCCAGGCGGCTATAGGGCTGAAATCGTTGTTCCATGCCTTAGCTTATCAGGAAATGCGAATTGTCTTACTTGACATAGGATGTGATCTGGTCTCGTGATCGGTAAAAAATCATTTGGAATTTTTCCAACGCATTAGCCAATAGCTGTTGACTGTTTGGGTAATCCCTACTGTATCGCCCCGAGCTAGAGTTAATTCGCCACCCTTCTTCGGTCCTCCACAACTCACCTGCGATTCGAGCCGGCTTAAAAGCGGTCAGACTAGGATGACCAACTCCCTCCAGATCAAGACCGACCAGTAGACAACCGTCATGTGCTATAGCCCAAATCAGGTGGGTCTTAGGATCATTCTTGTCGAGCATATGCTCAAGTTCGGCCTCGATAGTATCGTGACATACGCCATAGTATTTTTTTGAGTTAGCGTTCTTTGCGACCTCGCCACCTTTAACTTCTTGCTCCTTAAGGTAGGCCGGCGCTCGCAACCCGCCGAACGTCTCCGTCAGATAATTGGGATAATCCTCTTCAGGCTCCTTTAATTGCCGCAACAAGGCAGTACAAAAATTGTCGACCTCCAACGAGTCGATCGCAAGCTTCGAGATCTGACGCAGTTGCATCATCAATAACTGAGCGTTTGCGATATTTAGCTCGAGAATAGCGGAAATACCCTTTCCTTGAGGGATGTCAGTCGCATCGAAGAAAATTCGAAGGGCTGGCTCACTGTTGACTTTGAACTCCGCTTGCCAATGGAATCGCGCATAGCTACCTGTCAGAAATGAGACCTTTTGCTGCTCCAATTTCTGCACATTCTGCTTATCCCTCTCCATGCCATGGTGGGCGAAATCGTAGCAAATTATTTCCTGACGAATCTCCGAGATCTCTCGCAACTGCAACGAATAGTGAACAGAAGGCATCACGCCTGCATCGGACTTCGACTCTGCAATGGTTCCGACCCACGTTTCATACTCTTGCTGAATGAATTGACATGTTGCTTGCGCAAATTCATAGGGTAGCCTGACTTTTCGGTTGGTCGGAATTGTCAAACTGGTAGGCACAAGCACCTCGTGAGCCTGTTGCCAGTTAGCGGAGTCATCCTTGCTTTGCAGTTCTAGTCCCCACTCCGGAAATTTTCAAGCTAGTTGTCGCCTAATTTGATAATTCAAGCTGCTTGTTTCAGTGTCAGTGGTTCCGCCTCCGTTTCGCTGTTCAGCGTGTTT